>CAZCDF010000001.1:0-68505 GCA_964497665.1 uncultured Candidatus Planktophila sp.
AAACGCTTAGCACCGAACAAAACAAGGACAACAATCAGAAGGATGACGATCTCTCTTGGACCCAAATTCATAGCAATTACTCCTTGGCTAATATTTGAGCCTAGGTTACATCAGTTCCCTTTGAATGGGTAGGCGGATTCAGCCTGCTTTGTAACGATCCAGCATCGATTGAGCCATACCTGCAATTGCTGATCGAGTCTCTAGCGGTGACTGTAGTGAGACTCCCCCTCCTGAGGCGATGACAGCCCTCTGAATCCATTGCTGTGAGTACGACTCGAATTCAAATGTTGAGTTCACTGGAAGTTGATCCTGTTTAAAACGTTCAGATATCTCTCGGGTTGGAGCAATCACTTTAATGGTGGAGGTAAACATCTTCGCCTGAAGCTTTTGAGATGGAAGCTCTGCATCGACCACAAAACTTTGTGCACTCTGAATCCGGTCGATACGAAACTCTCTGAAATCAGATGCGCTGTAACAGTAGGAGCTTAGATATTGATGACCATCACTTTCAACTACTTCAATCGGAAAAATTTTTCGGGTACTAAACTCATCTCGATACAGTGAGTGATAGGTAATTTCAACTCCCATTCGAGATTTAATGGCTTGCATGATGACCGCGGTATGTTGTTGATTTGCCGCCGGTGTCGCTGACAAAGCTGAGGAAAGATTTATTAAGCTCGACAATCGTGAAGAAAGTTGTTCGATCATTGTCAGTAAGTCGGCTCTGTCAGGTGAGATTGCCGAGCGCAGTAAATCCAAGCCCAGTAAGAGCGCAACGCCCTCATCAAAGGAGATGGATCTTGGCTTTGCCAAGGTCTCTGCGTTGTGAATGGTGACAAATCCGGATTCAAAGTCGAGGTCCATCAACTCAAGTGGTGTGTAACCTGGAAGACCGCACATCCACAAAGTGGTTAAGTCATCTGTCATTTGTGCCTGAGTGACTCCAAAGACAACAGCCAACTCTTTCAAGGAAATTCCTTGATGCGATGAGATGTATGGAACCAGATCCAAAAGTCGGGCGGTACGCTCCAAAGGAGCGGAAAACTTCTTAGCCATGGATCTTCACCAAGCTTTCAAGTTTCTCAATGACAAGTGCGCGTAAGTAATCCGGTTCTTGTACAAAAGCATCTTCGCCATGCCACAAAATGATGGAGCAGAGTGATTCAGCGTTGAAGATAGGGATCTTTACTCTGTCCCACTCCCCTAGTGATTCAGCTGATGTTGCCAGCGCACGGAGAGCCGCCGCCTTACCCTTGCGAAGATCAATGAGCGCAAACTCGCGTGTAGTTGCGTCGGTGAAACTCTTGGCTAGATCAAAATCATGTGGTGTTTCGAAATCGCTTGGTCCTTTACTGGCAGAAATCTCACCTTTGATTCGATCAACTCGGAAGGTTCGAATCTCCTGCACATCTTGATCGACACCGGACAAGTACCAGAAACCGCTTCGTGCAGATAGAGCGATTGGGACGATAGTGCGCACGCCTTGGTTAAGCAATGAATCCAGATATGTGAAACTCAATAACTCATGCTGGGCTATTGCCTTACTAATCAAGGCTAGATCTTGCCCTCCATCATCTAGCTTATGAACCGCACCAGGGATAGTTAACTCATCGCTAGGTACACCGATGGAGCGCAACTTGAGCAGCGCTTTCTGTGCCACATCACCAAATGATGCTTCCTGCCAAGCTTGTGCTGCAAGAGATAAGAGTGAAACTTCAGTGGAGGTGATGTCGCTTAATTCGAATTGATACTTCTCTTGCTTAATCCGGTAACCAGCTTCATCATTAAATAGAGGATCAAAACTACCAACTTCGATTTCAATTCCTAGAGATCTAAGATCATCTTTATCCCGTTCAAACATTCTCTCTTTCGTTTCAGCGCTACCTTCGTAACCTTCAACTGATGTGAAGATCTCAGATTTTGTGAGGTATCTCTTTGTTGCCAATAGTGCGATTGTTAGATTGATAAGTCTTTCAATCTTCCGAGACACCGTATGCACCCTTCGCTGGACGACGACGTCGGGCTAAAACCTCAACGCCAGGGGCCATTCTGCGACTTTGAATAAGGAAACCTGTATGCCCAATCATTCTTTGTTGAGGACGAACAGCCAAGCCTTCATGATGCCAACCTCGCACCATGGTCTCTGAGCTTTCAGGTTCGGTGAATCGGCCATCCTCTTTTAGAGCCTCAGCGGTAGCTGACAGTTGAGTGGTAGTTGCGACATATGCGAGGAAAACTCCTCCTGGTCGCAATGCACGGGCTGCGATATCCACACACTCCCATGGTGCCAGCATGTCTAAGACCACTCGATCAAACTCAGAGTCAAAGTTTTGATCCTGAAGATCCCCAACGACTAGCGACCAGTTCTCGGGAGCACTATTGAAATAGGCATCGACATTAGAACGAGCGTTGTCTGCAAAATCTGCTCTGCGCTCGACTGAGTGAACAGTTCCCGTAGGGCCGGCAGCGCGCAGTAATGAGATTGTTAGCGCTCCACTACCAACACCGGCTTCAAGGACTCGTGCTCCTGGATAGATGTCGGCGACACCGATGATCATCGCAGCATCTTTTGGGTAAACAATCGTTGCTCCACGAGGCATCGTTAAAACGTAATCGGCCAGTAATGGTTTGAATGCGGTGAACTTCAAACCCGCTGTAGTGCTGACCACTGATCCCTCAGGCATTCCGATTAACTCATCATGGGTAATCCAGCCCTTGTGCGTATGCCACTCTTTTCCAGGTGTGATGGTGAAGCTGTACAACTTTCCTTTGGGATCGGTCAATTGAATGCGATCACCGGCTCCGAAATACCCAAGATTAGACACGGGAGCATCTTAGGCGAAATTGTTGGTGAAAGTACGAGTATCTTCAGACAGGTGAGCGATGAAAAGAAACTGCGTCTTTCCCCCAGTGCCGTCAGTGAGTACGAAAACTGTCCGCAGCTCTATAAATACCGCAAAATCGAAAAGTTACCCGAACCGCCTTCGCTCGATGCCGAGCGTGGGACCTTGGTTCACACTATCCTGCAGGATCTCTTTGAATTTCCTAGCGCGCAACGATTACCGCAAACTGCAATAGATCTTCTACCTTCACGATGGAGCACTCAACTAGAGGGTAAACCTGAACTCAAAGAGATGGTGACAAATGAGAAGGAGTGGCTCGATCGAGCCTCATCTCTTCTCACGACGTACTTCACCTTAGAGGATCCTTCAACATTTGAGGCAACCCATCGTGAGATGCATTTAGAAAATGATTTCGATACAGATGTGTATTTGCATGGCTACGTAGACAGATTAGATATTGCACCTACTGGTGAGGTGCGAATAGTTGATTACAAAACCGGCAAGTCCCCAAAGCCTGGCTGGGAAGAGAAAGCCTTGTTCCAATTGAGGGTTTACGCGTTTCTGTATTGGAAATCCACGGGTGTTCTGCCTCGTCTCCTTCAACTCATCTATTTGGGTGATGGAAGGATGGTTAAGAGCAATCCGAGTATGAAGGATATTGAATCAGCTGAAAAAGTGTTACACCGCGTTGCCAAGGATATTTTTATATCAATGGAAAAAGAGTACTGGCCGCCTAAACCCTCTCGTCTATGTGATTGGTGTTTCTTTAAAAGTATCTGCCCAGCTCACAAAAGTTAAATAGATACCGCAAAATCGGTGTGCAACTGAGAGATTTTGCCAAATGACAACTGTTTCAAAGATTTGATGACTCTAACCTTGGCAGATTCATCTATCGAAACAAGGTGTGGGACGGCAATGAGAAAGGCCCCACTGGAAGTTGCCGCTTTCATGCCAGTCAATGAATCTTCAAAGATCAAGCAGTTAGCGATATCAGCGCCGCTTATCTCGGCAGCCTTGAGATAAGCATCAGGGTGTGGCTTGGTTCGTTCAACATCATCAGAACTAATTGAGAACGGAAATAGATCATGTCCCAAGTTGTCCAGAACTGCATCAACAATATTTCTTGGGCTGGCCGAAACAAGTGCGGTCTTTACTCCATGAGATTGCAGTTCTCGCACTAGTTCAACAGCTCCTGGCATCGTTGGTGTGTTTCCGCGCATCTTTGCCGCTTGTGTGTCAATCAATTTTTGTGTGAAGTATTGAGGGGTTTCTACTCTCCCGCACTTGTCATGCATGTACTCGCCGACTCGGGACAACGGACCTCCGAGGCAGGCGATTTGATCCTCATCTAGCCAGGTGTAACCGTATGGTCGCGTCACTTCAATCTCTGACTTGAGCCATTCGGGTTCAGAGTCCACCATTAAACCGTCCATATCGAAGAAAACGGCGTCAAAGAATTTGTTGGTAGTTATCAATTCGCGTTGAAGTACTTTGCTTCTGGATGATGAACGATGATCGCTGAAGTTGATTGCTCAGGGTGCAATTGGAACTCCTCGGAAAGTTCAACACCAATTCGGGCCGGATCCAGAAGTTCACATAACTGAACTTGTTGCTCAAGGTCAGGACATGCTGGATAACCAAATGAGTAACGGGAACCTCGGTATCCCTGATCTAAAATTCCTTGCAGGTCAGCAGAGTCATCAGCTTTAACGGCAAGCTCTTCTCGTATGCGAGCATGCCAATGCTCTGCAAGGCTCTCGGTCAATTGCACTGAAAGTCCATGAAGTTCGAGGTATTCACGGTAGTTATTTGCTGCAAAAAGTTTTGCTGCCGCTTCACTCACTGTCGATCCCATTGTTACTACATGGAAAGCGACGACATCAGTTTTACCCGACTCTTTTGAAGCAAAGAAATCACTAATGCACAAACGTCGGTCACGAGTCTGGCGCGGGAAGGTAAAGCGTGTTCGCTCTTTACCTTTGCTCTCACCTTCATGATGGAGAATGACTAGATCATTACCCTCGCTGTAACAAGGAAAGTACCCATAAACAACGGCAGCGTTGAGCCAGCCATTTGCTTGAACTTCATTCAGCAAGGAACGTAAACGAGGGCGTCCTTCACTTTCCACCATTGCCTCATACTCACCACGATTACCTTTGAGACCCCACTGTCCTACAAAGAGCGCACGTTCATCGAGCATGCCTGCATAGTCGCTGAGTTGAATGCCTTTGACAACGCGGGAGCCAAAAAATGGCGGGGTAGGAATATCTACATCGACTGCAACATCACTGCGAGCAGTATCTACTGGAGCCTCTTCCGTTTTCACTCGGGTGTTGGCAACCTTACGTTCACGCAGAGCGGGAAGAGCCGCACCAGGCTCTCCGCGCTTTACCGCCATGATCGCATCCATGAGTCGTAAACCTTCAAATGCATCCCGTGCGTAACGAACTTGTCCAGGAAATATTGCTGCCAAATCTTGTTCTACATACGCCCGTGTAAGTGCCGCTCCCCCAAGAACAATCGGCCATTTCTGATCTAATCCACGAGCGGTAATTTCTTGAAGGTTTTCCTTCATAATCACAGTTGACTTTACGAGTAGCCCACTCATTCCAATCGCATCAGCATTTGATTCAGTTGCGCCGTCAATAATTTGATTGATCGTCTGTTTGATTCCGATGTTTACAACGCGATAACCATTGTTGGTCAAGATGATGTCCACTAGGTTTTTGCCGATGTCATGCACATCTCCTTTAACCGTTGCCAGCAGCATGGTTCCGCGGCCTTCATCGCCGGTCTTTTCCATGAATGGCTCAAGGATTGCAACCGCTGTTTTCATCACTTCTGCACTTTGAAGAACGAAAGGAAGCTGCATCTCACCTTTACCAAAGAGCTCGCCAACAACCTTCATCCCCTCAAGTAAGTGGCTATTGATGATCTCCAGCGGAGGCATGCCTGAAGCCATTGCCTCCTTGAGATCATCCTCTAAGCCAACCTTCTCACCATCAATGATTCGTCGTTGCAAGCGATCAAAGAGAGGTAATGCCGCTAGCGCTTCAGCGCGTGCGTTTTTGCTCGTTGCTAGTTCAACACCATCAAAGAGTTGGAGAAACTCTTGCAGTGGATCGTAGGTACATTCATCCCCATCAAATCTTCGACGATCATAAATAAGATCGAGTGCGACCTGTCGTTGGCGCTCTTCTATCCGTGCCATAGGAGTGATCTTTGAGGGATGCACAATCGCAGAATCAAGCCCAGCCTGAACGCACTCATGCAAAAAGACTGAGTTGAGAACAACGCGAGCCGCAGCGTTAAGACCAAAGGAAACATTGCTGACACCCAAAGTTGTCTGTACCTCGGGAAACTCCACCTTTAATTGACGAATCGCATTGATGGTCTCAATTCCATCCTTGCGAGTTTCCTCTTGACCGGTAGCGATTGGGAAGGTGAGGCAATCAATCAGAATGTCCCCAACATTCATTCCCCAGTTGTCATGAAGATCATTGATCAGTCTTCTGGCTACGCGTAACTTCCATTGCGCATCACGTGCTTGTCCTTCTTCATCAATCGTCAGTGCAACGACGCTAGCCCCATGCTCCTTAACTAAGGGCATGATCTTCGCGAATCTAGAGGTAGGTCCGTCGCCATCTTCGTAATTAACCGAGTTAATAACGCAACGTCCACCTAAATGTTCTAAGCCGGCTTTAATCACAGCAGGTTCTGTTGAATCCAGAACTATTGGCAATGTACTAGCGGTAGCAAAGCGAGAAGCAAGTTGACTCATATCGGCTGCTCCATCGCGTCCAACGTAGTCAACTGAGAGATCTAGCATGTGGGCACCATCGCGGATTTGATCGCGTGCAATCTCCACGCACTTTTCCCAATCCTCAGCTAACAAGGCATCTCTAAATGCGCGTGATCCATTTGCATTGGTTCGCTCGCCGATAGCTAAATAGGTTTTATCCTGCCTAAATGGCACGTACTGGTACAGCGATGATGCACCTGGATCTAGAGCTGGAGTTCTTGAGTGAATCTTCTTTCCGCTGACTTTCTTGACTACCGCAGATAAGTGTTGAGGAGTTGTTCCGCAACAGCCTCCCACTAAGGAGATGCCATATTCATCAATGAAACCATCGAGTGCGATTGCCAGCTCCTCTGGCCCCAAAGGATATGAAGCGCCATTTGCCCCGAGAACTGGAAGACCAGCGTTGGGCATAACCGAGATTGCAATCTTTGCATTCTTGCTCAGGTAGCGAAGGTGCTCAGACATTTCAGTAGGTCCAGTTGCGCAGTTAAGTCCGATGAGATCAATACCCATTGGCTCTAACGTATTTAGCGCTGCGCCGATTTCAGAACCAAGAAGCATCGTTCCCGTGGTCTCAACAGTTACCTGTGCGATCAACATGATGTCTCGATCACTTTCATTAATCGCTTGTCGACATCCGTTTACCGCAGCTTTCACCTGCAATAAATCCTGAGATGTCTCAACGAGCAGCGCATCACAACCCGAATCAGACAGACCTTTTGCTGCGGTGTAATAAGCAATCTTCAAATTCTCATAGGTGGTGTGTCCGAGGCTGGGCAGCTTTGTGCCAGGTCCTAGTGAACCTAAAACAAAGCGAGGCTTGTCAGCGGTTGAAAATGAGTCTGCAGCTTCGCGAGCAATCTTTCCCCCAGCGAATGCAAGTTCATAAATGCGATCCTCAATGCCGTAATCTGCCAAGTTAGACCAATTTGCACCAAAGGTGTTTGTTTCTACCGCATCCACACCAGCTGCTAAATACTCATTGTGAACAGAACGGACAATATCGGGCCGACTGACATTGAGAATCTCATTGCAGCCTTCATGATTTTGGAAATCTTCTAGAGTGGGATTGGCCGCCTGAAGCATTGTTCCCATAGCCCCATCGGCAACGACAACCCGCTGCGCCAAGGTTGTGCGAAGCAACCCTGGTTTCTTGGATGGAGTACTCATTTGACGAAGGTTACCTTAAGGTTGCATTCATGGAGATTCATCAGATTCCACTGTTGCGAAATCCCGTCATGATTGTGGCCTTTTCGGGGTGGAATGATGCTGCAGAGGCGGCTTCTGGTGCTGTTGAACACTTGCTATCGGGCTGGCGAGACAAAAATGATCAGGTTGTTCCAGAGTTGATTGCAGATGTTGAACCCGAGGATTTCTACGACTTTCAAGTTAATCGCCCACAAGTCTCTATCGATGAATCGGAGATTCGAAGCATCACCTGGCCATCAACTCAAGTCTTTGGATTATCGGTGCCATCGATGACTAGAGACTTAGTAATCGTGACTGGTGTAGAGCCATCGATGCGATGGAAGAGTTTTTCCACCGATCTATTGGATCTTGCAGATGATCTAGAGGTTTCATTAGTAGTTACTTTGGGTTCGCTCTTGGCTGATACTCCTCACTCGCGACCGATCACGGTAACCGGAACGGGAGCGCACCCTTCAATTGCGACCAGATTGGGTGTTTCTGTTTCAAAGTATGAAGGACCAACAGGAATTCTCGGGATCATTCAAGATGGATGTATGCGTCGTGGCATTGATGCAATTTCGCTGTGGGCTGCAGTTCCACATTACGCAGCATCCGCACCATCCCCTAAAGCAACTTTGGCGCTGATTAACACTTTGGAAGAGTTTCTGAATATCTCTGTTCCCTTGGCAGATTTGGCTGACCGCGCCGATTCTTGGGAGAAGGAGGTAGATGAATTAGCTGCGGAGGACTCTGAAATCGCTGAGTATGTGAAGGCGCTAGAGGAAAGCAAGGATGCCGCTGAACTTCCAGAGGTTTCAGGAGACAGTATTGCCAAAGAGTTCGAACGGTACTTGCGTAGGCAAAAAGAGGATTAAAGCTTCAACCCTAAGAGCGCATCTAAAAAGTTAAGAAGTTGTTGAGAACTGCCACCTTGTTCACCAGAAAGTGTTGCAGTGCTCCAGTCAACAAGTGTTGAAAGAACTTTTGGCGTATCGAGGTCATCACAGAGCGCTTCGATTATCTCCTTTATGACAGCTTCGGTTTCAGCGACCTCAGCATGGTGCAGCGCTTTTCTCACCTGAGCAAGTTCAACCTCTGCTTTGTACAGCAGTTCATCACTCCACATGCGATTTGAACGATAGTGATCAGACATCAAAGCCCAACGTATCGCCATGGGATCTGTTCCAGAAGCAACCAATCGCGAAACAAAAACGAGATTGCCCTTGCTCTTACTCATCTTCTCGCCATCTAAACCAATCATCCCGGCGTGAACATATGTAGCGGCTAGCTCTTTTCCTGTGATGACACGTGCCTGTGAAGCACACATCTCGTGATGTGGAAACACAAGATCACTTCCACCGCCTTGGATGTCAATGAGAGTTTCTTCAAGATCGGCTGGAACTAAGTACTTCAGTGCAATGGCGGTGCATTCAATATGCCAACCAGGCCTACCAAGACCCAGCGATGAATCCCACCCTGGTTCATTTGGTCGTTGTGACATCCACACCAAGCAGTCGAGTGGATCTTTTTTCCCTTCACGAAGTGGGTCTCCCCCACGTTCAGAAAAAATCGAGAGCATTTCCTTCTGCGAAAGATGGGAACGAGCCCCGAAACGATCATCTTTGTGAACAGAGAAGTAGTAATCAGTGTCTACCTTATAGATACTCAATTGATCATTGAGATCATCAATCGCTTCGATGACAAGTGGAATAGCCTCGACAGCACCGATGTAATGTGCCGGTGGTATTACTCGTAAATGCTCCATATCAGAGCGGAAGAGATCGATCTGCTGGTGCGCCAAATCTTTCCAGTCAATTCCATCGCGTTGTGCGCGCTCTAGTAAAGGATCATCTATGTCGGTGATGTTTTGAACATAATTGACCTGAGCACCTGTTGCCCTGAGGTATCTATTGATCAGGTCAAAGGTGAGATACGTTGCCGCGTGACCCAAGTGCGTCGCATCGTAAGGAGTAATTCCGCAGACATACATTCGGTAAAGAGGCTTTTCTGCAATGGCTTTCTTCTTCGCCGATGCGGTGTCATGTAGATGTAGTGCCGGAAAATCATGGGTTGCAAGGCTGGAAGGAATGGAAACCTCAGACCATGAATTCATAGCGGTATCGTATTACTTTCTTAGAACGCCGGCCAAGGAACCGCTGGCCAATCCGGATTAGGAAGCGGAAAACGACCCTGATCAATTAAACGATCGATTCTCGCAGCCATCGCATCAATCTCATCTTGTGTAAGTAAAGGCATGAGCTCTTCTCTTAGTTCAGTGACCATAAGCGTTTTCGCTCTCATGAGAAGTTCTATCTCTTTCTCGGTAAATTGTTCATCAGCCCACTGCCATAAGACCGTTCGTAACTTGTCCTCTACATGAAATGTGACTCCATGATCACAACCGAAAACTTCCTGTTCCGGAGTTGGGAGTAAGTGTCCAATTTTTCTATCCGTGTTGTTGACGATGGCATCAAACAGAGCCATCGAGCGCAGCGCAGGATGGTCAGAGGAAAAAAATGAAGCGAGATCTACCGTCTCATCCAAGGTAATCCATTCTTGCGCCATACCAATACCGTAAGGACCATCTCGCAGGATCGTTAATGGAACAAGATGAAATCCGAGTTGCTCGCTCACGATATATGCCGCGTATTCACGATTGGCAAGTGAACCTTCGGCGAAATCCCACAGTGGACGCTCTCCCGCAACAGGTTTATAGATACAGGTCAATTCATCTTCCCCCAAGGTAGATGTTGCATACAAAGTTGCATTTGATGCATCTACCAAACGCCCTGTCACCTTGAGTACGCCATCGCGCAGAATTGTTAACTTATCGTCGATAGCCATTTGCCCTCGGACACAGATGCCCACGTGGATCAATCGGAATTCCACAGAATGGGCAAGGAACTCGCCCCGCATTTACTAACGCTTTTGAGCGATTAGCAAATGAGGAAGCAACTCCCAAGGAAAAGTTGATCTCTAGAACATCACCTTCGGCATCTTCCTCATCCTCTTCCAGTTCATATAGTTCAAGGGTTATTAACTGCTCATCCTCATCCCAAGCCAGCGAAATAGCTCCTACTTGGAACTCTTCATCCACTGGCGTATCGAGGGGTGCATCATCAACAGGAAGAGATTGAATCGCGATCAAGGGGTTGGATTTACGAACTTCTGCGATCATGACCTCTAAACGATTGGCCACAGCTTGAACTTGGGCTTTTTCTAAAGCAACACTGACAACTCGATTGTCACTGCGTGCTTGGATGTAGAAAGCACGTTCACCTGGCTCTCCAATAGTTCCCGCGACACATCTTTGGGGATTTGTAAATGTGTGTCTCACTTACCTGAACCTCCCCCGAGCAAGTTACGGGATCTCTTAGGTGCAACCAATAAATCTGTCACAACTGCTCGAGTGTCATTGAGAAGAATCAAACGTGGCTTGGAGGATGAGTACTCAATTACTGAAACCGATGCTGGATCGATGATGATTCGTTGAAACTCATCGAGATGCATTCCCATCGCTGAGGCGACTATCGATTTGATTACATCTCCGTGACTCACGATCACAGCAACCTTCGCGTTTGGAAGTTTGGCAAGTTCATGAACTGTATTCATCGCCCTTGTCTGCATCGCTGCAATGCCCTCACCATTTGGAAAATACATTCGACTGGGAGCCTCTTGCACCGTCTTCCATTCACTTTTTCGTGACAAAAGTGCGAGCTTCTTACCGCTCCATTTTCCGTAATCAACCTCGTTGATACCGGGATCGGTAACAACCTTGAGTTGTGGATTTGCCTTAAGGACAAACTCTTCTAGCCATGGCGCAATCGTTTCCGCGCATCTCTCCATTGGTGAGGTTCGTATCTGCGCGATTGGAAAAGCCCCTAACCGCGTTGATAACTCCTTGGCTTGCTTCACTCCCTTGTCGGAGAGATGAACATTGGGAATTCGTCCAGATAGAACACCCGAAGCGTTGGACTCGGAGTGAGCATGACGAATTAAAAGTAAGCGCATAATGAAAGGCTATCGCAGCTTTTACTACCTAGCCTTGCTAAGGTCACGCCATGGAAAAGAGACGAGCTGGTGGTAGCGGATTAGCGCTCTCCCGCCTTGGCTTAGGAACAATGACCTGGGGTCGAGATACAGATGAGATCGAAGCTGCCGATCAGTGTCGTGCTTTTCTTGATGCTGGTGGAAACTTTTTGGATACCGCGGCTACCTATGGCGATGGCGATAGCGAGCGGGTCATTGGTGGGCTGATTGGCACTCTCTTCAACAGAGATGAGGTGGTTATCGCGACAAAGGCTGGAATCAACTTCACCGATGGAGTTCGCAGAGTTGATGCTTCTCGGCATTCCTTAATCGCTGAACTTGATCGTTCACTAAATCGATTGGGAACGGATTTTGTAGATATTTGGCAAATCCATAATTGGGATGAAATGACTCCGCTGGATGACACTTTATCTGCACTTGATTACGCATACACGACAGGCCGTGCACGTTACGTTGGTGTTAGTAACTATGCCGGATGGCAGGTCGCACGAGCGGCAACTAAGCAACAATCAAATTCTATGAAAGCTCCACTCACAACGGTTCAAGGTGAGTACTCCCTGCTTAATCGAAGTGCAGAGTATGAACTCATTGATGCCGCGGTGGAGTGCGGGTTGGGTTTTCTTGCGTGGGCTCCCCTAGCTCGTGGTGTGCTCACCGGAAAGTATCGAAAGGGCATTCCTAGTGATTCACGAGGTGCTGCCCCGCACTTTGCAAAACATATCGAACCTTACCTTGATGCTCGTTCCACAAAGATTGTCGAAGCTGTTGCAGTTGCCGCTGAGGGACTTGGATTTTCTCCGATTGAAGTAGCACTTGCTTGGGTACGTGATGCTCCAGGGGTAACAACAGCTTTGATTGGCGCACGAACAGGAGCGCAACTTCGCGGCGTGCTTAAGAGTGAAGAGATTTCGCTCCCGGATATTGTGCGAACCGCACTGGACGAAATCAGTCTTTAGGCGTTTTCTAAAAAGTTCTTTAAAACGCGGGTGCCGAAGGTCAAACCTTCAATGGGAACTCTCTCATCAACACCATGGAACATCGCCATAAAGTTGAAATCTGCATCCAGCTTCAATGGTGAGAAGCCGTAGCCAATAATTCCTAAATCTGCGAGAGCCTTGTTGTCAGTTCCACCACTCATCACATATGGAACTGGGATCGCCACTGAATCCTCTTTAATCAAGGCATTACACATCGCTTCAACTAAATCGCCCTCAAAGGGAACCTCTAACGCCTTGTCTCGCGTGATTGTTTCCACAGTTATGTTTTCACCGATCAAGGACTTAATAGTCGCGTTTAACTCATCTTCAAATCCCGGAATGAAACGTCCATCAATGGTTGCACTTGCTGAGCCAGGAATGACATTAGCTTTGTAGCCAGCCTCTAACATCGTTGGGTTAGCTGTGTTTTGCAGGGTTGCACCGATCATGGTTGAAGCAAAACCGATTTCCTTCAGTAAGGGACGAAGGTCTTCCTCGTTGTACGGCTTTCCAGTTTCCTCCGCAATGCGCTTGAAAAACGCCTTTACAGTTTTGCTATAGCGTTGAGGCCACTCAAATTTTCCAATCTTCGCGACAGCTTCAGATAGTCGAGTGATTGCATTCTCTTCATTCATCATGGAACCATGGCCGGCACGTCCTTCAGCGGTCAAACGCATCCAATGAATTCCCTTTTCAGCGGTTTCGATTAGGTACAACCTTTTCCCACCCGCGACAGTTACAGAAAATCCACCTACCTCAGATACAGCTTCAGTGCATCCAGCAAAAACCTCTGGGTGGTTTTTTACCATAAAGTGTGAGCCGTAAACGCTTCCTGCTTCTTCATCGGCAAAGAAAGCTAAAACAATATCTCGATCTGGAACATACCCGGTGCGCGCCCAATCTCTCACCGTCGCAAGAATCATGGCATCCATGTTCTTCATATCCACTGCGCCGCGTCCCCAAATGAATCCATTTTTAATCTCACCTGAGAATGGATCAACCGACCAATCCTCTGCATTCGCAGGAACGACATCGATATGTCCATGAACAACTAAGCCTGGGCGAGATGAGTTCTTGCCCTTGATTCGGGCTATAACATTGCAACGACCTGGAGCTGATTCATAGATAGTTGGTTCGATTCCAACCTCTGACAACAACTGTGCAACGTGAGCGGCGACCGCTTTCTCATCACCTTTACCCTCACCAAAGTTAACGCTCGGAATTCGAATTAACTCCTGGCAGATTCGAATGGCTTCTAGTTCTAATTCGGTGTGTGGTGTACTCATTTCGCTATTCTTGCACTCAATTGCTATCCTTTCCTATCACTCAGTCCGGGTGGCGGAATTGGCAGACGCGCTAGCTTGAGGTGTTAGTTCCCGCAAGGGATTAGGGGTTCAAGTCCCCTCTCGGACACATGAAAATCGATGATGCGCTATTGCTCATCCGTGAAATCCCCGATTACCCAAAACCAGGAATTCGATTTCAAGACATCACCCCATTGTTGGCTCATGGCGAAGCATTTATCACAATCACAGAAAAGTTCGCTACCTACGCCGACTCTTCAACCTTGATCGCTGGCATTGAAGCTCGCGGATTCATCTTTGCATCTGCGGTAGCAAATCAATTGCGTAGCGGCTTTGTTCCAATCCGCAAGGCAGGCAAACTTCCACACTTAACAATCTCTGAGAGTTATGGTCTTGAGTATGGCGTTGACACTTTGGAGCTCCATGTTGATGCAGTGACACCTGGTTCAAAAGTACTTCTGATCGATGATGTACTTGCAACCGGAGGAACAATTGGAGCGGCGATCGAATTAATTCAAAGACTTGGCGGAGAAGTAATTCATGTTCTTGCGCTCTTGGAGATTAGCGGCCTACCTGGCCGTGAGCGACTCAATGAGAAATATCCTCACATTCCCGTTACCTCGCTGGTAGTTTCTTAGTAATGCGTATCCTTCAAATTCAAGGATTGCGAGCATTAGCTGCTCTCCTTGTAACAATCTTTCATGCCAAGATGATGCCCGGCGGGTTTATTGGCGTCGATATTTTCTACGTAATCTCTGGATACCTAATAACTGGGTTGATTCTAAGAGAGATTGAAAAGACAGGCCGTCTTGATCTCAACGCCTTCTATCAGCGAAGAATTAAACGCTTATTGCCGACCTCTGTTTTCGTATTGTTTGTGACAGCCCTCATTGGGTTTTTTGTCTTGCCAGCTATAACCAGAGATGCTTTAGGAAGAGATCTATTTGCGGCCGCGGCTTACATATCCAACTACCTGTTTGCCTGGTGGGAAAATGACTATCAAAATCTAAATGCAACCCCATCACCTTTTATCCATTATTGGTCATTGGCGGTTGAAGAACAGTTCTATGTGGTGTGGCCAATCTTCATTCTTTTCCTCTCGCGTTTTGGTAGACGAGCCATTCTCAATGGTGTTGCGATTGTCACGGGATTATCACTTTTACTTTCCATTTACTTAACTCAGGCTGCACCGATTTGGGCTTTTTACTCATTACCAACACGTGCTTGGGAGTTAGGTGTTGGTGCTTTATTGCTCTTTATCCCAGAGAAGTATCTTCGTAATAGGTACTTTCCATGGTTGGGCGCTATTGGAATTGTTTACTCATCAATTAACTTTAATGAGAGCACCGCTTTTCCGGGCGCCATAGCGTTGATCCCGGTTTTAGCCACCGCCATTCTTATTGGAACTATTCCAATCTGGCCTAGATTCTTCAATGATTTAAGCAACAACCCTTTATCTCAATGGCTAGGAGCGATTTCATATCCGCTATACCTGTGGCATTGGCCAGCTTTAGTTTTGCCAAGTAGCGCTTTAGGTCGCCCACTAAGAATTCGAGAAACCTTTCTGTGTATCTTGCTCACCATTGTTTTAGCTCATTTCACGAGCAAGTTCATAGAACAACCGTTGCGACATAGGAATTTTACGGCCAAAAAAACCTACGGTTTCTTCGCTGCCACAACCATTGTTTCACTCTTGGTCGCTCTTGGAATTTCTTCGACCGCTTCATCCATCATCTCCGTCAAAGGAACGAGCTATACCTTCGACCTAGTAAAGGTGATGGAAAGACCACTTGTCTATGAGGATGATTGTCATGTTAATTATGGCGAGGAGTTATCTGGCGATTGCACTTATGGAGTCATTGGCTCGGAAAAGAAGATAGTTCTTTACGGAGATTCACATGCTGCGCAGTGGTTCCCAGCGTTGCAGCGATTGGCGGTTGAAAAGGGCTTTGAGCTTATTTCCCTCACCAAATCGGCATGTGCCTCTGTTGATGTTCCCCGTCCTGATCAGGGTGCGTTTAAGAACGCAGATTGTGAAAAATGGAGAGAAAATTCGATCAAGCGAATTCAAAAACTCAAGCCTGATGCTGTAATCATCAGTAGCTTCCAGCATTTCACTCCGCCTTCAAGTTATTCGAACCGCGAACAATGGTGGAACGATGGGCAACGACAGTTGCTCTCTGATTTACGGGGTTCCTCAAGCAATCTCATTTACATTAGCGATACTCCCCAACCGCTGCGTGATATTCCAAGTTGCTTAGCAACGAGTAATGTAAAAAGTTGCAACACGACAAAGAAAACGCCAAATGTCATCATCGACGGCTTTAAGAAGATAGATCCAACGCCATGGTTGTGCTCTCGAGCCTGCCCAGCGATCAAGGATGGATATGTCGTCTATCGTGACGGTTCACACATTTCAGTGGAGGCAGCTCTTGGCCTATCTGAGCAACTAGGAAATGCTTTGAAGGATAAAGGGCTATTTCCCTAGAGCTATGGCAGTATGCGCTCCATGGCTGAGTTGGTGTACTACTGCGGAACTATGGATAGCGGCAAGTCGACCCTTGCCCTCCAAACTGCACACAACCACCAGAGTCGCGGACGAACTGGATTAATCTTCACCAACAAGGATCGAGCTGGATCTGGAGTTATCTCCTCCCGCTTGGGACTTTCCAGTCCTGCAATTGAAGTTACTCCCGAACTTGATATTCATAAATTGGTCGTGGACAAACTTTCTATGGGTGAGCGAGTTGATTACATAATCTGTGATGAAGCACAATTTTACGAGAGCGTACAGATTGATCAATTAGCACGGGTTGTTGATGGACTCGGTATCGATGTCTTTGCCTTTGGAATTCTCGCCGACTTTCGCACCAAACTCTTTCCAGGTTCTGCGCGATTGGTGGAGCTTGCAGATCGGGTTAACACTTTGCAGGTTGAAGCTCTCTGCTGGTGTGGCTCAAGGGCAACACATAATGCTCGAACAGTTGGCGGCGTAATGGTGACTGAGGGCGAGCAGGTTGTTGTAGGCGATGTCGCCGCGGGTGCCGAAGTTGCTTATGAAGTTTTATGTAGACGTCACCACATGCGACAGGTAACTGCACGGGCTTCACGAGCGGCCCATACTTCAACACTTCCACTACCGTTTAAGGAGTGAGTATGAACTCACGTGGGTATGCGGCGTTATCGGCCAAATCAGATCTAACCTCCTTCGAGTTTCAACGTCGTACCCTGGGTGAGCATGATGTCGCCTTGGATATCGCATACGCCGGAATCTGCCACAGCGATATCCATCAAGTTGCTGAAGAGTGGGGTCCAGCGATATTCCCAATGGTTCCGGGTCATGAGATTGCAGGTGTCGTGAGCTCTATCGGAGCTAAAGTTACAAAGTTTAAGGTTGGCGACAAAATTGGCGTTGGCGTCTTTGTCGATTCCTGTCGTGTTTGTACCAGCTGTCAGAAGGGTCTGCAGCAGTACTGTGTTGAGGGAATGACCGGAACTTACAACGGTTTAGAGCGCGATGGAGTAACTGTCGCGATGGGTGGATACTCCAACAACTTTGTTATCAATGAGGATTACGCGGTTCATATTCCTGATAACTTGCCTATGGATGGCGTCGCACCACTTTTATGCGCAGGTATCACCTTGTACTCACCAATCAAGCACTGGAATGTGAAGCCCGGCATGAAGGTCGCTGTTATGGGATTAGGCGGTCTTGGACACATGGGTGTGAAGTTTGCTGTGGCGATGGGTGCAGAGGTAACGGTTCTTTCACACTCACCTAGTAAGCAGGATGATGCAATTGCAATGGGAGCACATCACTTCATATCCACCAAAAATGCCGAAAACTTACTGCCCCTTGTTAAAAGCTTTGATCTGATTCTCAATACGGTTAGTGCAGAGTTGGATATCAATGATTATCTCAATCTCCTCAAGTTGGATGGCACCCTAGTTGTCATAGGCCTTCCCGGTAAGCCTTATGCCGTGCATGCTGGCACATTGCTCAATGGGCGCAGATCTCTATCTGGATCCATGATAGGTGGAATTCCCGAGATGCAAGAGATGTTGGATTTCTGCGCAAAGCATCAGATTGTCAGTGATGTCGAAGTCATTAAAGCGGAATACATTAATGAGGCGTACAAGCGAACAGTGGCAAGTGATGTGAAGTATCGATTTGTCATCGATGCATCAACTTTTTAAAAACTGTGTACGAGCAGCGCAAAGATAGGTGCGATCGCCAAAGCAGGTAAGAGATTTCCAACTGCGACGCTCTTAATGTTGAGTAGCTTCAGTGCAATACAAATCAGCATGATCCCACCGACTACTGTCATGGCATCAACTTGATAGCCCTCTAAAATCTCACCGAGGCCAAATCCGATAACGGTCCACATCCCTTGGTAAATTCCAACAGGAAGTGCCGAGACCGCTACTCCCCAGCCCAAGGATGTCGCAAAAGCCATCGCTGCGAAAAAGTCGAGGGTGCTCTTTAAAATCAATTGATCTATCCCAGTTCCCATTCCATCGCTGATGCTTCCAAGGATGGCAAGAGGTCCTATTGCAAAGAGAAGGGATGCGGCTACAAAACCTTCGACAAAGGAGGATTCACTTGATGCTTTAAAGCGAATCCTTAACCTCTCCCCCAATGAATCAAGTTTGTTCTCGAGCTTTAGTGCAGAGCCGATCAGTCCTCCGATGAGCAGAGAGCCCAATACGACGAGCAAACTCCACCCTTGGGGTAATGCAGATGAGTAGCGTTCTGACCACAAAGGTATTAAGGCTGATGCAGCGCCTAACAAAGTAACTAGACCTAGAACATCGGTGAGTAGAGTTCGTGTTCGTGGAGGCATTCGATTACCTACGAGAACGCCGAGCGATGCTCCACCAATAATGGTGATGATATTTATTACGGTGCCAACGCCTGGAAACATTTACTGAGTATACTCTGTGAATGTCCAATCCATTCCTGGAGTTTCTACGTCCACATAAAACGGTTCCTCAGGCACCTTGGTCAGCAACTTCACGGTGGGATCTCAATCCTTCACGCGTAGGAATCCTCTTCTTCGGCCTCTTCATTTTTGGAGTTGGTGATTCACTTCTTATTCAAAGCACTATTGGCAACGCTCCATGGTCGGTATTGGCACAAGGTGTCTCATCTAAGTTAGAGATAACAATGGGTTGGTCTACCTTTGCGATCAGTACTTTAGTTCTGTTGTTATGGATTCCATTAAGAGAAAAACCTGGATTTGGTACCCTTTCTAATATCGCAATCATCGCTCTTGCTATTCAAGTTGGAGTAACTTTTTTTCCGGAACAAGATAATTACCTCATCGCAATCATCTACTGCTTAGTTGGAATCGCGATGGTTGGCTTTGGATCTGCCCTCTACATCACCTGTGGTTTAGGTCCAGGTCCACGTGATGGCTTGATGACCGCCATCCATAACCGCTCAGGTGTTCGCATAGGTCGTGTCCGTTTGGCCATTGAGAGCTCAGTTTTGGTCGCTGGGTGGCTCTTAGGTGGCACGGTGGGGTTAGGAACCCTCTTATTCGCCCTCCTAATTGGGCAATCAATCGCTATCGCTCTGGGAGTCGTTTCTCGGGTTACTTCCAGGTAACACATAGGATTTAACTCTTCCCAAGGGTTGTGCGCCCTATCGCACACGGGGTCGCAAACACCCCCGTTAACAAAATTAGAAAGGCACTACTTCATGCTGGATTCATACTTCAAAATCTCTGAACGGGGCTCTTCAATCGCCCAAGAGGTTCGAGGCGGACTCGTAACCTTCTTCACGATGGCTTACATCGTGGCTCTTAACCCAATTATCTTGGCGTACACACCAGATGCAAATGGTCAGTTCCTATTTGGAGGAGCACAACCTGCTCCTGCAATGGTAGCTGCAACAACTGCACTCGTAGCTGGCGTATTAACAATCCTGATGGGTTCAATCGCTAACTATCCATTAGCACTTGCTACAGGTCTGGGTCTCAATACCTTCGTTGCAGTTGGTATTGCTTCACAGATGTCATGGGCTGCTGCAATGGGCCTTGTTGTTCTTGAAGGTTTAATCATCTTGGTATTGGTGCTCACCGGATTCCGTGTGGCAGTTTTCAAGGCGGTTCCACCACAGATCAAGATCGCAATCTCAGTTGGTATCGGACTCTTCATCGCGCTTATCGGTCTAGTTGATGCCGGCTTCGTACGTCGTACAGCAAGTGGTCCAGTTCCAGTAGGCCTAGGAGTCAATGGAAACCTCGTTGGATGGCCAACAGTTGTATTCGTCTTCGGAACTCTTTTGATCATCGGACTTATGGTTCGCAAGGTCAAGGGTGCAATCCTTATCGGAATCGGAGCCGCTACAGTCTTGGCGATCGTTATTCAACGAGCCTTTAACATTGCACCTAACTTCACTCCTGGAAACCCTCCAACAATCGTTGATGGTGGTTGGCAGCTAGGCATTCCTTCAATTCCTAAGGAAGTTGCTGCTGTTCCAGAGTTTGATTTCACTGGTCAGTTCGATCTCTTTGGCGCTTTCAGCGTTGACAATGTTTCATTGATCGCAGCAATTCTTCTCCTATTCACCCTTTTGCTCTCTGACTTCTTCGACACTGTCGGAACTGTTACAGCGATCGGTCATGAATCAGGACTTGCTGATAAGGATGGAAATGTTGACAACATCCAGAAGATTCTTTTGGTTGACTCTGTAGCAGCTGCTGCAGGTGGTGCCGCAGGTATTTCATCAAATACTAGCTACATCGAATCAGCTTCAGGTGTTGGTGAAGGTGCTCGTACAGGTCTCGCTTCGATCGTAACTGGTGTTGCGTTCCTACTTACTACCTTCTTGGCTCCACTTGTAGCAATCATTCCTTACGAGGCTGCTACACCTGCATTGATCATCGTAGGTTTCCTCATGATGTCCCAGATTAAGAACATTGAATGGGATGACATGGGAATCGGAGTTCCAGCATTCCTAACAATTATCTTGATGCCATTTACTTACAATATCTCTGTTGGTATCGGCGCAGGATTCATCACACACGTTGTGATCCGCTTGGTTCAAGGTCGTGGCAAGGAAGTTCATCCACTCATGTACCTAGTTTCAGGTCTGTTCATGATCTACTTCTTGTCCTCACCACTTAACTCTTGGCTCGGATAAGTACTCTCACAGGAAGGGCCCCTGGGAAACCGGGGGCCTTTTCATTTACCAGTTGATCTCCTGCAACCCCTTCGAACGCAGCATTGCGTTAACCTGCGAAAAAGGAGAAGAGCCAAAGAATCCCCGATAGGCCGATAACGGACTTGGATGCACCGAAGTGATTACAGATTGTTCATGAAAAAAAGGTTTGAGTGGAAGCGCAGCACTCCCCCATAAAACTGCGATCACATCCCTTTCGCCAAGAACCTGTGCAACTCTTTCGGTAATCTCCTGCCATCCTAGTTTTTCATGAGCCAAAGATTTCCCAATTTCAGTGCTCAATACTCGATTAATAAGCATCACACCTTGATCAGCCCAATCACTTAAATCACCATGTGTTCGAGTAATTCCGAGATCAGCGAATAACTCTTTGTAAATATTACGAAGAGATGCGGGCAGAGTGGTTATCGATGAATCAATTGAGAAGGCCAGGCCATGTGCATGCCCCTTGGTGGGATATGGGTCTTGTCCAAAGATGACAACTCTTGTTGATTCAATGGGCTGATTCAGCGCCCTAAAAATCAAGTTGTAATCGGGGGTTACCGATCTGTTGGTAATAAAGCTGTCGATGCTTTCAATTAAGGCTTTGTGTGAACCTAGTTCTACCTGCCACTGCGGATGTAGTTGTTCAAATAGTGGCACGAGCGAAGAACCGACCTGACTCAGGCGTCACGGAGATCGAGGTTCCAAAGACCGCTGAAACATGTTCAGAGGTTATGACCTGATCAATTGGTCCCGAGACTGCAATTGATCCATCTTTGATCAGGAGAGCATGGGTAGTACCAACTGGAATCTCTTCGATGTGATGAGTAACCAGTATGGTCGCGGGGGCCATAGGGTCTGCGGAGAAGTTTGCAAAACGTCGTAGTAGATCTTCACGTCCACCAAGATCTAAACCGGCTGCTGGCTCATCAAGCAGTAGTAGTTCCGGATCTGTCATCAAGGCCCGTGAGATCTGTACCCGCTTCTTTTCGCCTTCGCTCAAAGTTCCGTAGAGTCTGTCACCCAACTCTCGAACGCCAAAGTTTGTTAAAAGCGCCATGGCGCGTGATTCATCCCAAAGGTCATAACTCTCATTCCATCGACCCAAGATCGCATACGCGGCGGTGAGGACAACATCCTTAACTGTTTCATCAGCAGGAATATCATCTGCAATTACTGAACCACAGAGACCAATCCGTGTGCGGAGTTCGAAAAGGTCAACCTTGCCCATCTCTTTATCAAGCACAGTTACCGTGCCTTGGGTTGGAAAGATCTTGGTTGCAAGAATCTGCAGCAGGGTCGATTTACCAGCTCCATTGGGGCCAAGAACTACCCAACGTTCGCCGTGATTGATAGCAAAGTTGATCGGACCCAGAATGACGCGGTCACCTCTACGAACAGAGACCTCGTTAAGAGTCAAAACAGTGCTACTCATAGATGCAAAAGATACTGGGTCGGAGGCGAGATAGGGCGCAAACCTCACCAAAAGCATTAGTGATTCACGATAACCTTGCCCTCTTATGACACAAGAAACCAAAAATCAGCAGATATTTTCAGGGTTGATCCTTCTTACAGGTGAGGATAAAGCTGGCTTGGCCGACTCTCTTTTCGAGACACTCTCACCATTTGCTGTCTCTGTGATTGATATTGACCAAATCATTATCAAGGAGCGATTGTTTCTTACGGTGCATATTTCCTTAAACCCTGATCATCAAGAAGCTATAGATGAAGATTTGAACCAGCTCGCCGAGCGGTTGCAGGTAGATATTGCCTCAATCTTTAGCCTTTCCCAGGCACCTCGCGATATAGAGAATCAGGCGGTTATTACGCTCTCTGCAACCAAGATGCTGCCACGTTATATGCGAACGGTAACTGCAGCCATTGTCTCTGCCGGTGGAAACATTGAGAGTTTGGATCGCAAGTCAACAACGCCCATGATCATCGATATGCGCATATCTGGTGTCGTATTGGACGCCTTAAAGCACTCCCTTTCTAATCTGACTCTCGAATCCGATCTGTCGATCACAGTTGCATAGAGAAGCAAATGTCTTTTGTTAAGCGTTTAGTTCAGCTCGATGTTGATTCAACCTTCATTCAGCAGGAGGCGATCGAGCTTCTAGCTGCTAAAGCTGGAGCCTTGGAAGCGGTTAAGCAGATAACAGATGCCGCAATGAGGGGCGAGTTGGATTTTGCACAAAGTTTAGAATCACGAGTAAAGCTGCTAGCAGGGCTTCCGGATACAGTTTTTGCGGAGGTCCGATCTGAAATTACATTGACCGATGGAGCAGCAGAACTTGTTTCCTTATTGCATGAGAAGGGGCACTGTGTTGCGCTCGTTTCAGGAGGCTTCACCAACATCTTGCAACCCATTGTTGCCGAGCTGGGAATCGATTTCTTCAGAGCTAATACTTTAGAGGTTGTAGCCGGAGTTCTCACCGGAAAAGTTGTTGGAGAGATCGTCGATCGTGCGGGAAAGGCAACTGCGCTTCGAGAGTTCGCGCAAGCTTGTCAGGTCCAGCTAAACGACACTGTGGCAATTGGTGATGGTGCAAATGATCTAGACATGATGGCACTAGCCGGGGTAAGTATCGCGTTTAATGCCAAGCCAATAGTTGCAGCAGCTGCAGATTACGAGATTAAAGAGCCATCTCTTGCATCAGTTGCAGATTTGATTGGGTTATAACTAAAGCCGACAGGCGTGAATATCTGTAACGAGGATGCCACGAGCACCTATCGCCCACAACTCATCCATAACTCGATTTGTATCTTTGCGTAAAACCATTGCTCGAACCGCAACCCAATCCTGGCGCTGCAATGGAGAGATGGTAGGAGATTCCAAGCCTGGCGTAATGGCGCATGCTTGTTCAATCAAATCCTTTGAAACATCGTAATCCAAAAGTACATAACGGCGTGCCGTCACAACACCTTGCAAACGACGAATCAAAACCTCTAACCCTTGCGGAGTTGAACTGCCGACTCTCTTAATCAACACCGCTTCGCTGGTCAAAATCGGATCTCCAAAGATAGAAAGACCAGCTTGGCGAAGAGTGTTACCTGTACTAACAACGTCGGCGATCAGATCGGCTACTCCCAAACGGACACTGCTTTCTACCGCACCATCTAAACGGACGATCTTTGCTGAGATACCTAACTTGCTCAGGCTATGTTCAACCAGACCTGGATATGCCGTTGCTACCCGCTTACCTGCTATATCGCTCTCCTGCCACTCCTTTCCAGAAGGTGCAGCGAAACGGAAGGTTGAGCCACCAAAATCAAGAGACAGTATCTCCTCTGCTTCTGCACCCGAGTCGATTAACAAATCTCTACCTGTTATTCCAGCCTCTAACTCTCCAGAACCAACGTAAACAGCAATATCTCTTGGTCTTAAGTAGTAGAACTCAACTGAGTTTTCAGGATCGATCAGTACAAGGTCACGGCTATCTGTTCGTTGACGGTAACCAGACTCTTTAAGAATCGCAATAGAGCTATCTGCCAGAGAGCCTTTATTAGGAACTGCTATTCGTAACATTGGTTCTCCTTAAAGAAACTTGTAGATGTCGTTAATGGTCAAGCCACGAGCTAGCATCAAGGTTTGAAGATGATAGATAAGTTGGCTGATCTCCTCAGCTAATGCCTCATCAGTCTCATGCTCAGCGGCAAGCCATACCTCACCCGCCTCTTCTAGAATCTTTTTACCAATCGAGTGAACCCCTGCATCTAGAGCGGCAATCGTGCCAGAACCCTCAGGTCGCTCAATGGCTTTCGTACTTAACTCAAGCCATAACTCTTCAAAGGATTTCATGGTCGTAGTTTACTGTAGCTAGAGCTTGCTCGTTGCGAATTTTCTGATGTCGACAACCATCTGTGCTGGATCTGCCGCATTGAAAACCGCGCTACCGACTACAAAGGTGTCTGCTCCAGCATCGAGTGCAATTTCAATAGTATTCATAGAAATACCGCCATCGACCTGCAGCCAGATAGGGCGATCCCCAATGATCTCTCTGGTGCGACGCACCTTATCCATCATGTTCTCCATGAACTTTTGACCACCAAAACCAGGTTCAACGGTCATGATCAAGAACATATCCACTAGCTCCAGATGCTGAATGTAATCTTCTATAGAGGTATTTGGCTTAATACCTAAGCTTGATCGAGAGCCAGCTGCGCGGATGTTTTTCAGGGTTTGAGGGATGTTGTTAGTGGCCTCTGCGTGGATAGTCACCGATGCGCATCCAAGTTCAGCGTATTGCACCGCTATCTCATCAACATTTGCCACCATCAAGTGAGCATCAACCGCAAGGGAGGACTCGGTAATAATCTTTGAAGCGGCGGCAAAATCAAAGGTGAAATTTGGAACAAAAACATCATCCATAACATCGAGGTGAAGCAGATCTGAGACTTGTGCGATCGAATCTATCTCCTCATTTAAACGCGAAAAATCAGCGTTAAGGATGCTCGGCGTGATTCGTATTTCCCTACTCATGCTGGGATTTTACTCGCTCTTCTTTTTGAAAAGAGCTAAGTACATAGCATCGGTGTCGGATCGATGTGTCCACAGCGACATCGCCATATCGCGCTCTGAGTTTTCAAGATTAGTCGGAAGGTATGGTGAGATATCCAACTGCTCCATAGTCAGATGCTTTTTCTTGAGATCAGATACCTGAATTGATGTTTCAGCCAGATGAGGCGAGCAGGTTGCATAGCCAAGGACCCCTCCAACCTTGAGTGCCCGAACTGCAGATTCGATCAACTCTCGCTGAAGCTGAGTGAGCTCTCTGAGATCTTGCAGGGTGCGTCGCCAACGAACTTCCGGACGACGTCGTAGCGCACCTAAACCAGTGCACGGTGCATCAATCAAAATCGCATCAAACTTCTCATTGTGATCTCCGATTTCACGACCATCGCCTACTAATACCCGATCACCATTGACAACTTGTCGTACCAAATCGGCACGAACAGCCGATACCTCATTAGCGGTAAAGGTGATGTTGCGTTGTCTGGCGATATTGGACAACAGCGCCGCTTTACCGCCGGGACCTGCGCACATGTCCAGCCAACTTTCCCCGCCCGCAGCGGCTGCGAAAACTAAGGCAACCAATTGGGATCCTTCATCCTGCACACCAATTTTTCGTGACTTAATCAAATCGAGGGCTCCCGGATTTCCTTTCCAATGAGCTCCATAGGGTGAATATGTTGTTGGTTCAGCGCCAATGTCGATCAAATCCGAAACGGTAGATAATCCTGGCCATGAAACTAAGGTGGGAGTTGCCGGTTCATTATTGATTGCAAGCGCACTCTCCACTTCATCCCAACTCTTCAACAGATCGAAGTACGCCGAAACAATCCATTGTGGGTGGGAGTACTGAATCGAGAACCTCTCAACATGATCGGTGATCGCATCCAATGGTAAAAACCATTCCTCCCTGCTCTTTCGTGTGACATTGCGGAGCATGGCATTGACAAAGCTGGCCTTAGATTCCCCTAAACGTTTGCGGGCTACTTCAACGGTGGAAGCTACTGCTGCATGATCGGGAACTCGCATCTCGTGGATCTGATGAACACCCATGCGGCACACATCGACAATGCCGGGATCTACCTCAGACCATGGGCGATCGCTAATCTGAGAGAGAACCCAGTCATGCTTTCCCTGCATTCTGATGGTTCCATATAAAAGTTCAGTCACAAGGGACTTGTCTCGCTCATCCAACTTACTGGCGTTAAGAGCTTGAGGAAGAAGAAGATTGGAGTAACCCTCATTTCTATTCACCTCAGTTAGCAAGTCAAAGGCTAGAAGACGTGAAGCCTCGGGCTTGGGCGACTTAAAGGTGTTTCTCCGCGCCTCAGCCAAAGTATTCCCCACCCTGCAATCGCGCTCCACGCGCCCAATCAATTGAGCTCATCTCTTTCTTTCCGGCAGGAATAACGGACAAGATTTCAATCGCGGTTTGATTTCCGCATCCGACAAAGACTTTTTTATCAAGAACAACTATCTCTCCTTGTTCAAGATGTATTTCATTATTGGAAATGGCAGCGGTGATCTTGAAAGGTTCACCATTCCAGATTGACCACGAACCTGGTTCATAGGTGAAAGCACGTATTGCATTGACCACGCTTTCAGCACTTTGCGTGAAATCTAATTGAGCCTCTGCCTTAGATATCTTGGCGGCTAAGGTGGCAGTTCCGCTTTGGGGTGTTGGAGAAACACCATCAGAGATCATAGTTAAGGCACGATTAACAACCGCTGGACCTTCTTTAGCGAGCACAGAGAGTAATTCGAAACTGCGCCACGATGGATTAATCTGGATTGAAGACTGCGCGTAGATAGGCCCTGTATCCATTCCCTTTTCTAACTGAAATACAGAAACACCGGTGACTGTGTCTCCATTCTGTAGACAACGTTGCGCAGGAGCTGCTCCCCTATAGGCTGGCAATAGAGAGAAGTGAAGGTTGAGAAAACCATGCCGAGGAAGCTCCAAAATTTGTGGAGGCAGTAAAACTCCATAACCTATAGTGATTACACAATCGAGGGTCTCCAGTGAACCAATTAAATCCAATGGGGTGTGGGGCTTAATGATTGGAATCGAGTGAAGCTCAGCCCAATCTGCAACAACGCTTTGCGTCATAGCCCGACCGCGTCCAGCAGGTTTGTCAGGTTGGGTAATGATTAAGGCGATCTCATGATCACTGTGAAGTAACCATTCAAGAGTTGGAATCGCAACCTCCGGAGTAGCGGCTACTCCGAGACGCATTAGGTGTTCCGTCCGAAAATTGAGTGTGGCGAATCCTTTACCTGGATTGACTGACCTTTTTCTGAAGCAAGATTGAACCAATCAGACTCACGAATCTCTTTCATCGCTAGTTTACGATCCTCTTTCGATAACTTATCGATAAAAAGAATTCCATTGAGATGATCGGTTTCATGCTGAAGAGCGCGAGCTAAAAATTCACTTCCCTCTACAGTTATTGGCTCTCCATACATGTTGAAACCCTTGGCCACAGCCCTCATTGCTCTAGGGGTTTGGTAGCGCAGTTCAGGGAAGGAAAGACAACCCTCTTCCCCATCCTGCATCTCTTCGCTTAGAGTTAACGTTGGATTGATCAGATGACCTAGCGCTTCATCAACATCCCAGACAAATACACGCAGAGGAACACCGATTTGTGGCGCCGCAAGACCGGCACCAGGAGCATCCAACATAGTGTCGGTTAAATCCTTCACTAAGACCCTAAGCTCTTTATCGAAATCAACTACCGGTGATGCGGGAGTGGTGAGGACTGGATCACCAAAGTAACGAATCTCCTGAATCGACATAGGTGCAGTCTAGCAATTACCTATAGCGAATAAGGATCTATTCGCAGCGTTAGTAAATCCTTCTTAGAAATACTCCGCCTTCTCTGCAACTCATGCAGGGTGATAGCCAAGTGACTCCACTGTTCGCGAGCGACATGTAACACAATCTTGGCTTGATTCTTAGGCAATATGGTCGGTCCGTAAATTCGAACACTTGGAGGTAAACGACCCTCTGATTGGGCCTTGGTGAGACCTGTTGCTATTTGCGTCGATGCCGATGCATCCATAACCATAACCGCCGATAGGACAGTGGGAGGCAACTTCAACTCCGCTCTTTCTGCGAGTTCTCGCTTGAGTAAGGGCGCAACATTCCAACGGGCTACCGCAGCGGTGATCGGATGGGAATCATCGATAACAAGCAATACTTTGCCAGATGGCTTAATGAGAGAAGCGCTTTCGAATATTAGCTCTCTTGCTCTTTCCTGGCTATTGATATCTGTGTGAGAGAAAAAACGTGTTGCATCTAGTACCACAGTTGCTGCATACCCACCTGCAACCATTGGTTGGGCACCAGGTGTAGATAGAACTAATGATGGTTTGTTTTCAACTCTTTCTTTGATGACATCGCCTGCAGAGATAACAACTGGAAATCCGGGAAAGGCTCTTGATATCTCCTCAGCAGCACGTTCAATACCTCGACCAGCAAGGTACTGCTTGTCTCTGTTACAAAAGGCGCAACGCCATTCTTCGTAGGCAAGACCACAGTGCACGCAGGTGGGTGGAAGGTTTTTCGATGAAACACTTAATCGACCACCACATGTACAGAGCGCTACATTTCTACAGTGAGCACAGAGAAGTGCGTTTCCATATCCTTTTCGAGGTGCAATGAAAAGCACCGGACCTTTTATCAAAGCCTTTTTAATCTCTGAAAAGATTCTTC
Source organism: uncultured Candidatus Planktophila sp. (assembly GCA_964497665.1). Classification (GTDB taxonomy): domain Bacteria; phylum Actinomycetota; class Actinomycetes; order Nanopelagicales; family Nanopelagicaceae; genus Planktophila. Next base: position 29,564 of record CAZCDF010000001.1, read on the forward strand.
CTGGTAACAGAGCGCCATCGGTTGGCGAAAATGCCTGGACCTCAACAGCTGTTTTCTGATTAAGGAACTTGATCTCCCCCGAATCAATATTAAATGCGCTCCGTACTGAGGGGGCAAAGCCGGTCAGGATTAGCTGCATTCCTTCCAGCCGCTGACGCATTGTGGCGATAGTTGTTGTGTTCCAACCCGGGGAACGTATTTCAAAATGATCCGGAGAGGACTCTTTGAAAATGATAATTGAAGCTAGATTCCTCACAGGAGCGAAGATAGCGCTGCGCGTTCCTACAACGACTGCACCATCAGTTCTCATCGCTAACAAGTAATTGCGATATCGCTCTTCGCGAGAAATCGAGCTAGTTAATGGAAGGACTGCATCAAACTGAGGTGCAAGAAGTTCGCGCAAACGTTCCACATCTTTTTCATCGGGAGCGATGATTAAAACGCTACCCTTTTTATGAACTTCCTTCACTAGCGAACTTATCTGCTCATAAGGCGATGTAAATGGAGTGAATGTCTTGAAGAATGATGAGGGTTTGACGGTTGCTTTGCTCACATCGGGGGTATTTGACTCAAACTCTTTATCTACCAATGCCACCCTGGGAGGGATCGCTGAGCGAATCAGATCCCAAGGATTGCAACAGTAAAACTCTGAAGCTCGATCTATGAGTTCAAGGCTTTGAGGATTTGCTACTGCGTGCGGAGAAAGAACTTTGGTGATCGATTTCAAATCACCGGCGCGATCGGGCGCCGACACTCTGGAAACAACTAGACCTTCAGTCTCGCGCCCTCCAAATGGAAGTTGAACACGAACACCAACCTTTACCAGAGCGCTCAATTTTGCTGGGACCGAGTAGTCATAGAGCTGATCGAGATGGAAAACCCCTGTGTCTACGCGGACCTTTGCGACAGGTAGTGACTCAGCTACTGGTCCTGACGGTGCAGGCGCAACCTCCGCCTTGAGACGAAATAGCCGAGGTGTTGCCACCGGTTACTTAACTGCGTTTTGAAGTGCAGAGACTCGATCTGTTCGCTCCCAGGCAAACTCTGGAAGTTCACGGCCGAAGTGACCATACGCACTTGTTAGTGAGTAAATTGGACGTAGTAGTTCAAGATCTCTAATGATTGCAGCTGGTCGCAGATCAAACACTGCTAGAACCGCTTCTTGAATTGCTGCTACAGGAACGGTTTCAGTTCCAAAGGTTTCAACAAATACACCAACTGGTTGAGCCTTTCCGATCGCGTACGCAACTTGCACCTCGCATCGACGCGCTAAACCTGCTGCGACAACATTTTTAGCTACCCAGCGCATTGCATAAGCCGCTGAACGATCAACCTTTGAAGGGTCCTTGCCGCTAAATGCGCCTCCACCATGGCGGGCCATTCCACCGTAGGTGTCAACAATAATCTTGCGTCCTGTTAATCCCGCATCTCCCATTGGGCCACCAATAACAAATCGACCTGTTGGGTTGATCAGGGTGCGTAGATCCTTTTTTGGAAGATCGATCTTTGAGATGATCGGGTTGATCACATATTCAATAATTTCAGGTGTTAACTTCTTTACAACATCGACCTCTTCAGAGTGCTGACTGGAAATAACAACCGTATCCAAAGCGATGGCACGATCACCTTCATACTCGATGGTTACCTGTGTCTTTCCGTCTGGACGAAGATAAGCAAGCTCGCCAGATTTGCGAACCTTGGTGAGCTGTTGAGCTAATGCATGGGCCAACCAAATCGGAAGTGGCATCAACTCTTTTGTATCATCACAAGCGTAACCAAACATCAGTCCTTGGTCGCCGGCACCTTGAAGATCAAGTGGATCTACAGCTGAAGTGACACGATGCTCATAAGCGTCATCTACACCTTGTGCAATATCTTGAGATTGTTGACCGATAGAGATGGATACGCCACAGCTGTTTCCATCAAATCCTTTTTCAGATGAGTCGTAACCGATATTTAGTACGGTGTCACGAACAATGCCCATCACATCTGCGTAACCATTAGTAGTTACCTCACCGGCAACGTGTACCTGACCGGTTGTAATCAGAGTTTCAACCGCTACTCGACTTTTCGCATCTTGCGTCAGTAGTGAATCGAGAACAGCATCTGAAATCGCATCAGCGATCTTGTCTGGGTGTCCCTCGGTTACAGATTCGGAGGTGAAAAGGCGCTTTGACATAGTTTCAACCTAACTGCCGGATGGCTTGATCAAGAAGTGTGTTACTGAGAGCGTCTTTGGAGACTTCCTTGACCGCTATATCCGCTTCATTGCGTAGGAGAATGGTACCCATAGTTGTGTCCTGGCCAAAGATTGCCCCGCCAGAAACATCATTTACATAGATCACATCAAGGCCCTTGCTCTCTAGCTTTCTGCGAGCCTCTTGCAGGTGATCGCTGGTTTCAGCGGCAAAACCAATAAAGACCCTATCGGCTTTGCGTGGAGCCAACTCCGCCAATAGATCTGGATTTGTGGTGAGCTCAATACTGCTGAGTGCATTCTTCTTAATCTTGCCATCAGATACCTGTGAAGGTCGAGCATCTGCAACCGCGGCGCTCATGATCAAAATTTTGCAATCATCAAAGCGCTTGCCTAGCTCTTCCTGCATCTGAACTGTTGTTTCAACAGGAACAACAGTGACACCCTGCAAATCAGATGTATCGCAATTTGCAGCGATCAAGGTAACACGTGCGCCGCGGTTACGTGCAGCATTGGCTAATGCAACTCCTTGCTTTCCCGATGAACGATTTCCGATAAACCGAACAGGATCAATTGGCTCTCGAGTTCCACCAGCTGTGATCAATACATGCACACCTGCCAAATCCTGCACTTGACCTGTCAGCTCTTCAAACTTTGAAATAATGGTTGCGGTTTCAGGGAATCTTCCAGCTCCACTGTCTTTACCCGTGAGACGTCCGACCTCGGGATCTAGAACAAGGAAACCTCTAGCACGAAGGGTTTGAACATTAGCCATCGTTGCGGGATCAAGCCACATTGAAGGATGCATCGCAGGCACTATCATCTTAGGCACATCGGTTGCGAGAACGAGATTAGTCAGTAGATCATCGGCTCGACCCATGGCGATTCGAGCGATGAGATCTGCCGTTGCTGGAGCGATAAGTAAAAAATCTGCTCGCTCTGCCAAGGAAATATGTGGAACGGTATGAACGCTCTCCCACACCTGTGTCGTTACCGCTCTACCTGAAAGCGCTTCCCAGGTAGCTGTACCGACGAAGTTCAAAGAGGAAGGGGTTGGAACAACGGTAATTGCGTAGCCACGGTCTTGGAGACGTCGCAGAAGTTCGCAGGATTTGTAGGCAGCAATTCCACCACCAACTCCGAGAATAACCTCACGGCCTTGGAGTGTCATTGAAAAAACTACGCTGTTGGCTCGAGGTTTTCGATTGTGAGAAGACCTTCATTGATCTCGCGAAGTGCGATTGAAAGTGGCTTCTCATGCACATGGGTTTCAACCAAAGGTCCTACATACTCAAGAAGACCTTCACCCAATTGTGAGTAATAAGCGTTGATCTGACGTGCGCGCTTTGCTGCGTACAAAACTAAGCTGTACTTAGAACCGCTCTTGTCTAGAAGTTCATCGATAGGTGGATTTGTAATGCCATCCATGGTTGTCCCCGCTTCTGTGATCAATCTTGAGTGTCAAACTAACGCTTAATTCTGGGCTAACTCTACCAGTTTCTGGACAACGCTCTCGACCTGGTCATTGACTATAACTACATCGAAATATGCCGCTGCCGCTAGCTCTTCTTGGGCCAGAGTCAACCTTTCAGCCCTTCTCTCCGCCCCATCGGTGCCACGTCCCTCTAGTCGAGCGACTAACTCTTCCCATGAAGGTGGCTCAAGAAAGACCAATAGGGATTGAGGTAGGTGCTCCTTCACTTGCTTGGCTCCTGCTATCTCAATCTCAAGCAAAACATTTCTTCCTTGACGAAGTGCATCTTCAACCTGTTGTTGAGGAGTTCCGTACCTATTGCCGGCAAACTCTGCCCATTCAAGAAATTCACCATTGCGAATCATTGCTGAGAAATCATCGTCGCTCACAAAGAAGTAATCACGTCCATGCACCTCATTGATTCGAGGTTTCCTAGTTGTTGCACTTACGCTTACCCAGAAATCATTTGCTTCCCTGAGTTTCTTTGCGACTGTACTTTTGCCAACTCCACCAGGACCCGACAGAACTATCAACCGTCCTGGTTTAACTGTCATATCGGGTTTCATAAACTCTTGACGAAGCTCCTTGATTTGATGCTTACCTAATCCTTGAATTCTACGTGTGGGTGAAATATTTAGTCGCTCCATCAAGGAAACGACTCGCACCTTTCCTACTCCTGAGAGAGATTCCAGGAGTTCCTTAACTCGCATCTTTCCAACCGCTTCATCTCTTTGGGCTAGTGTGATGACTTGATCGATGGTGAGCGTGCCATCCTTGATCTGCGCCTTTACCTCTGCGCGTCGCTTTCGAGATTGCGCCGCTTTTGCCAAGGCAGCTTGACGTTGCTCTGCCGTTAGTTGCGGTGGTAATCCCATGGGATAAATCTAGTGGAGATTAAATTAGCCGTGAGCCAATCAGTTCTGCTCGTTCGCGCATCGCCTGTGCGCCTTGGCTCCAACTTTGCGTGATAGGTCTGCCAATGACAACAAGGTTTGCTCCCGCAGCTATCGCATCTTCAGGTGTCATTGTTCGTTGCTGATCATCGCTTCCAGCCATCTCGAGTGGTCTGACTCCGGGGGTAATAATCAAGGGAGTTTGACCTACCGCTGCGCGTACAGCGGAAATTTCAAGCGGTGAACACACAATTGCTCGAGCACCACCGGCTATCGCAACCTTTGCTAAGGAGACTGCAGAATCAAGAGCCGATGCTTTGAATCCAACATCGCGAACATCAGCCTCCGACATTGAGGTCAGAATCGTAACTCCAGTAATAAAGCTCTGTGGCACCGCGTCGGCTGCAGCCTTCACCATTGCTGCGCCGCCAGATGCGTGAACAGTAAGGAACTTTGGGGCTAGATGAGAGACCGCTTTAGCCGCACCACTAACTGTGTGCGGAATGTCATGCAGCTTTAAATCTAGAAAAATATCAGAATCTGTTTCAGCTTGAATTGCTTTCACACCATCAGGGCCAAAGGTCAAGAAAAACTCCAGACCTAACTTGAAGACGGAGACATGCTGTTGTGTTGCGCGCACCCACTCGACCGCTGTTTTTAACTCGGGGGTGTCAACCGCCAAAACTATTGGAGCTTTCATTACTTACTCCCCCTCTGCTGCGCGGTGGGCAAAACCGACAGCTTGCTTCAGCGAAGTGAAGCCTTTATCCATCAATAATTGTTTGAGTTCGCTTTGAATAGACATGATCGCTGTTGGATTTCCGAAACTTGCGGTACCAATTGAAACACCGCTTGCGCCAGCTAAAATCATTTCCAATGCATCTCTGCCTGAGGCGACTCCACCCATGCCAATGATTGGTGTGTTTGGCAGAGCGGCATGAACCTGATACACCGCACGCACGGCTATAGGTCTGATCGCAGGACCTGAAAGGCCGCCAGTTTTTCCCCCTAGATGAGGACGCATCGTGTCGATGTTAATTACCATTCCGAGAACGGTATTAATCAACGCCAATCCATCTGCTCCTGCATCAACAACACCTTTGGCAATTGATACTAGATCTGTAACATCCGGTGAGAGCTTGGCAATGATTGGCAGTTCGCCACCAATAGTTCTGCGCACACCATCGATAACTCTGCGGGATGCTTCTGGATCGCATGCAAATACCAGTCCACGATTTTCAACATTAGGACAGGAGATATTTACTTCAATGGCACTTATTCCAGAGACTGATCTGAGTTTGCGAGCAAGGGTTGAGTACTCCTCAACCGTCTCCCCCGCGATAGAAACGATAATGCGGGCTTTCTGCTCAACGAGGTAGGGAATGTCTTTCGCGATGAAAGCATCTATTCCCGGACCTTGAAGACCGATTGAATTGAGCATCCCACTTGGAGTTTCAGCCATTCGAGGGGTTGCTCGCCCTGCTCGCGGTTTAGACATAACAGATTTAGTTACTACGCCACCCATATCCTTTAATGGAAAGAATTGCGCTAACTCTCTTCCAGAGCTAGCGCAGCCACTGGCGGTAAAGGTTGGTGCGGGAAACCATGCGTTTCCGATAGTTGTTGAAAAATCTACAGTTGTCATAGCTGTTGTCCAACCTGACTCCATTGAACCTTTGAGCCATCCATAACCGGTCCATCGATACAGGAACGCAGATTGGAAATACTTCCATCCTCATTCTCAACTGGAAGTACGCAGGTCATGCAGATTCCGATTCCACAAGCCATCGATTCTTCGACCGCGCATTGATGAACTACATCGAACGCATTTGTAATCTTGGTGATAGCCGCCAACATAGGCATCGGTCCACACGAGTAGATAACTGCCACATTGAGATCTTTAATGATCTCCGGGATTGGATCGGTGACTCGACCGGCGGTACCCATAGATCCATCCTCGGTATAGATGCGCATGGAATTGACTGCGCGCTTTCCCTCCATTGGAGCATAAATCTTTGATCCTGTACTTGCCCCCAAGAGCATGTCGACACGACATCCACGTGAGTTGAGAAGTTCAGCTAAACCAAACAAAGGTGCCGATCCATAACCTCCACCTACAAGTAAAACAGGAACAGCTTCAGTGGGAATTCCAAAGGCGGTTCCCAATGGTGCAACGAGATCCAGAACAACACCTTCACCTTGGGCACACAACCATTTACTTCCTTGGCCATGTGGAGCCACGATTAACTCCATTGTTCCGCCAACTGTTGTGGAGGTGGAGACCCGTGAAATCGCAAAAGCGCGACGCAAGACCATTCTGGAGGAATCTCCGCCAACACTAATCGCAACAAAGTTTCCTGGTTTACAAAAGGCGGCAATATCACCGATATTAATAATTATCTGGTGATATTGACCAACCTTTTTATTGCTGACGATAGGTGCTAGAAGTTGCTTAGCGCTCTTGTTTATTTGCATAACTTACGCCAACCATTCCTGCAATGATTTAATGCTCAGTGGGCTTGCTTGCAAGAAGCGAACTGCATCCACGGCAGCGCTAAAGCCAGCTGTTGTCGTAATGCATGGAATCGATCTTTGCACAGCCGCTGTTCGAATAGCCCATCCATCGGCTCGTGTTCCTCGACCAACCGGTGTATTGATAACCAGATCTATCTCCCCCGCGTTGATGATGTCGACGATTGTCTTTTCGCCCAAGCTGCCAGTTCCTTCAGAGTGTTTACGAACCGTTGTGCACTCAATGCCCTTAGTGCGAAGAAAGTCAGCGGTGCCATCAGTGGCAAGAATATGAAATCCCAACTCTGAAAAACCGAGAGCAGGCTCTATTCCAGTTTCCTTATCTTTATCTGCCAAAGATATGAAGACGGTTCCAGCCTTGGGTAGCGGACCAAATGCAGCAATCTGACTCTTTGCATAACTCTCGCCAAATGTTGGGGAAATGCCCATCACCTCGCCGGTAGATCTCATTTCTGGTCCTAAAACCGCATCCACTCCACGTCCATCGGTGCGACGGAAACGATTCCATGGAAGTACCGCTTCCTTTACTGAAACACCTCTAGCAATACCGTCGCCTGAAGCCGGAAGAATTCCGGATTCCCGAAGCTCTTTAATTGTCGTTCCAACGGAAATACGTGCGGCAGCTTTAGCCAAAGCAACACCACTAGCTTTACTCACAAAGGGCACAGTTCTGGATGCTCGAGGGTTTGCCTCGAGAACATACAAAGTATTGTCAGAGATTGCGAATTGAATATTTATTAAGCCACGAACATTAACTCCACGAGCAATCTTTTCCGTTGCTATTCGAATCTCATCACGTTGCTCAGGTGTAACTGTCATAGATGGCAGTACACAGGCGCTGTCACCGCTATGAATGCCCGCCTCCTCAATGTGCTCCATAACTCCGCCGAGAAATAGCTCTTCTCCATCAAAGAGCGCATCCACATCTATTTCGATTGCATTATCGAGAAAACGATCGACCAAAACCGGATGATCTGGAGTGATATCGGTTGCACGGGTAATGAATCCACCTAAAGCAACATCGTCATAGACGATCTCCATGCCGCGTCCTCCCAAAACAAAGGATGGTCGAACCAGCACTGGGTAACCGATTGCTTGAGCAATGGTCGTAGCCTCTAGCTGCGAAGAGGCCATACCGAATTCAGGTGCTCGCAAACCCTGCTCGGCGAGAATGTTTCCAAATGCTCCGCGCTCTTCAGCGAGGTTGATCGCCTCTGGAGATGTTCCAAGGATGTTTACGCCATTTGCCTTCAAACCAGCAGCAAGACCCAAGGGAGTTTGACCACCCAACTGGGTGATTACACCTAAAACAGGACCGGCTTGTGTTTCAGCATGGACAACTTCAAGTACATCTTCAAGGGTAAGAGGTTCAAAGTACAAGCGATTACTTGTGTCGTAATCAGTCGAAACTGTTTCAGGGTTGCAGTTAATCATGATTGTTTCATAACCTGCTTCACGCAAGGTGAAGGATGCGTGAACACAGGAGTAATCAAACTCGATTCCTTGTCCAATTCGATTCGGCCCACTGCCCAAAATAATTACAGCAGGTGTAGTTCGCGGACGAACCTCAGTTTCCTCTTCATAGCTTGAGTAATGATATGGAGTGAAGGCTTCGAATTCCGCGGCACATGTGTCCACCGTTTTGTAAACAGGACGAATGCCTAAATGATGTCGGGCTTTACGAACCTCATCCTCTGTTACTCCGCGAAGGCTTGCAATCTGACTATCTGAGAAACCCTGACCCTTAGCGGTTCGAAGTACTTCGGCGCTTAACTCACCTGGTTGCGAGATCACCGCTGCTTGCTGATTTATGAGTTCAATCTGACGTAAGTACCAAGGATCAATCTTGGTGGCTGCGAAAACCTCTTCAATACTTGCACCAGCCCACATCGCTTTTTGAACTTGCTGTAGACGATACTCTGTTGGAATTTTCATGGATTGCAACAATGCCGAACGCTCTGCATCAGCTATCGAAGGCCAGGTAAAGATCGCCTCTTTGCGCTCCAAGGAACGTAACGCCTTCATCAGCGCTTCCGAGAAGGAACGACCTATAGCCATCGCTTCTCCCACGCTCTTCATGGTCGTCGTTAGCCGAGGATCAGCATCAGCAAACTTTTCAAACGCAAAGCGAGGCAGTTTTACTACAACGTAATCCAGAGTGGGTTCAAATGAAGCAGGTGTTACTTGCGTGATGTCATTCTTAATCTCATCTAAGGTGTAACCGATAGCTAACTTTGTCGCAATCTTGGCGATCGGAAAACCAGTGGCCTTTGAAGCAAGGGCGCTAGAACGGGACACTCTTGGGTTCATCTCAATAACAATAATTCGACCATTAGCGGGATTTACCGCGAACTGAATATTGCATCCTCCCGTATCCACGCCTACCTCACGGATGATGTTGAGCGATAAGTCACGAAGTTTTTGATACTCAACATCGGTCAAGGTCATGGCAGGTGCAACGGTGATTGAATCGCCGGTGTGAACACCCATCGGATCTAGATTCTCGATTGAACAGACGATCACAACATTGTCTTTGTTATCGCGCATTACTTCGAGTTCGTACTCTTTCCAGCCGATAATCGATTCTTCTAATAGCACTTCAGAGGTTGGACTATGGCGAAGACCGGCACCTGCAATTTGACGAAGCTCTGCCTCATCAAAGGCGATGCCAGAACCTAGACCACCCATAGTGAAGGAAGGTCGAACTACAACTGGATAATTAAGTTCTACAACCGCGGCTAAAATCTCTTCCATCGTGTGGCAAATACGAGATTTAGCTGACTCGCCTCCCACTTTTTCTACAATCGCTCGGAACAGTTCTCGATTTTCGCCGCGGTTAATCGCATCAACATCTGCACCGATTAATCGAACCCCGTACTTAGCTAACGTCCCCCGCTCATATAAGCCGATCGCCGCATTGAGCGCGGTTTGACCGCCAAGAGTGGCGAGAACAGCATCTGGCTTTTCATGGGCAATGATTCGCTCGATTATCTCTGGAGTAATCGGTTCAACATATGTTGCATCGGCAAACTCAGGATCGGTCATGATTGTTGCCGGATTGGAGTTAACGAGAATTACTCGAATTCCTTCAGCTCTTAAAACACGACAGGCCTGGGTACCCGAGTAATCAAATTCGCAGGCTTGGCCAATAACAATGGGGCCACTACCGATAACCAACACACTTTTAATGGATGCATCCAAAGGCATTAGACACCTACCTTTTTCGTCATCAAATTAACAAAGCGATCAAAAAGATAGGAAGCATCGTGTGGGCCGGCTGCAGCCTCCGGGTGATACTGCACTGAAAACGCCGGGCGATCAAGAAGTGCCAAACCTTCGACAACACCATCATTGAGGCAGGTATGTGTTACCTCTCCCCTGCCATAAACCGTTGAGAACTCAGCATCGGTAGGAGCTTTTACCGCAAAGCCATGGTTATGCGCGGTAATCTCAACTTTGTTGGTGTTCTTATCAATTACTGGCTGATTAATGCCTCTATGACCAAACTGCAATTTATACGTTTCGAAGCCGAGTGCTCTTCCTAAAATCTGATGACCAAAACAGATTCCAAAAATAGGTACTTCTGCCAGCAACAGTTCGCGAACAACTTCAATAACTTCGGTCATGGTCGAAGGATCGCCCGGTCCATTTGAGAGAAATACTCCATCAGGATTTATCGCCATGATCTGATCAAAGGTTGAGTTAAATGGCATTACCTGTACTTCAACTCCGCGCTCTGCAAGAGATCTGGGGGTAGCCGCCTTAATCCCAAGATCTAACGCTGCAACAGTAAATTTCTTTACTCCGATTGCTGGCACGACATATGTGGTTGGAGTAGAAACATCCTTTACTAAGAATGCCCCAGACATCGCTTCAGCTTTACGAACCTCAACAACCATCTCTTCGCGAGTGAGGTCTAAGCCCGAGAAGATACCAACCCGCATCGCTCCACGATCGCGTAGATGTCTTGTGATCGCTCGAGTATCTACACCTTGAATACCAACAACTCCCTGAGAAATCAGTTCTGCCTCTAAATCATTTTGAGCGCGCCAATTAGATGTCAAGGATGAAGGGTTGCGGACAACAAAGCCAGCAACCCAAATTTTCGCAGATTCATTATCAAAATCATTGACTCCCGTGTTTCCAATGTGAGGAGCGGTCATCACTACAACTTGCTTATGGTACGAAGGATCGGTGAGGGTTTCTTGATAACCGGTCATTCCGGTTTGAAAAACAGCTTCTCCAAATGTTTTACCTTGCGCCGCCCAGGAGCTACCTTCAAAAATTCTTCCATCATCCAAGACAAAGTAAGCGGTGCTCATTGCTGTGCCCCCTTACTTACGACTGCTCCGTTAATTACGGTCTGCTTACCCTTAAAGAATGTGTGCTCCACAAATCCAGGCAGTTCATGGCCATGGTAGGGAGTATTTGATGAGTTAGATAGAACTAAATCGCGATCCACCCTCCAACTTTTCGTTGGATTAATCACAACGAGGTTGGCAAAGCTGCCCTTGGCGATCATCTGTCCTTGTTCGGCGTAGCGCCCAATTCGTGCCGGAGCAAGAGAGATTCGATCAGCGACCTGCTCCCAATTCATCATTCCGGAATCAACCATTGTCTTTTGAACTATTGATAAGGCGGTTTCAAGTCCTAGCATTCCAAAAGCTGCTTCCTGCCATTCACACTCCTTTGCTTCCAAGGGATGTGGAGCGTGATCGGTAGCAACGATATCGATAGTTCCATCTGCTAACGCCTCACGTAAAGCATGCACATCGGCTTCAGTGCGCAATGGTGGATTAACTTTGTACACAGGATCATATGAAGAAGCTAGGTCATCGGTCAGAAGAAGATGATGAGGAGTAACTTCTGCAGTCACATTAATTCCTCGTGCTTTAGCCCAACGAATGATCTCTACACCACCTGCTGTTGTGAGGTGACAGATGTGTAAACGAGATTTCACATGATCTGTTAGAAGAACATCTCTAGCGATAATCGCCTCTTCAGCTACAGCTGGCCAACCCTTGAGTCCTAATCGGGCTGACACAATCCCCTCATTCATTTGAGAATTAACTGTCATTTGAGGATCCTGTGCGTGCTGCGCAACTACACCATCAAACTTCTTGATGTATTCAAGGGCTCTACGCATGACTAATGGATCTGAAACACAATGCCCATCATCGCTAAACACTCTCACCCGTGCAACCGAATCAGCCATAGCTCCGATCTCCGATAGCGCTTCACCACGCAGCCCTTGAGTAACAGCTCCAATTGGAAAAACATCGAGATAGCCCGCTTCTTGTCCCAATCTGTACACCTGCTCAACAACTCCAGCAGTGTCGGCGACAGGCGAGGTATTAGCCATCGCAGATAGTGCGGTAAACCCACCTTTGGCGCCCGCCATACTTCCGCTTAAAACCGTCTCTGCATCTTCACGACCAGGTTCACGCAAATGTGTATGAAGATCTACAAGTCCGGGTAACACAACGCATCCTGAAGCATCTATAACTTGAGTCGCCTCACCCTTAAAGGATGCCACCACATCAACTACATGCTGTTCTTGAATGCAGATATCAGAGACCGTTCCATTTGGCAGTTTCGCACCCTTGATTACAAGATCAACTGAGTTCATCTAATTGCTCCCTGCCTCTAATGCGCTGCCTGTCAGAAGTACATACAAAATTGCCATTCTTACGCTGACGCCATTAGTTACCTGCTCGGTAATTACCGAACGGGCGCTGTCGGCTACCTCAGCTGAAATTTCTAGCCCTCGATTCATAGGACCTGGGTGCATAACAATTGAACCTTGTTTCATCGACTTCATTCGCTCAGCGTTAAGTCCGAAGTAACGGGAGTATTCGCGAGCATTTGGAAAGTACAGGTCAACCATCCGTTCTTGTTGAACCCGCAACATCATCACAACATCTACAAAAGGAATCACGGAATCAAAATCATAAGAAACAGTAGCCGGCCAACTTTCAACTCCAACCGGAAGAAGAGTAGGCGGTGCCACCAAAACAACCTTGGCTCCAAGTTTTGAAAGCAGCAAAACATTGGATCGCGCTACACGTGAATGCAGTACATCTCCGACAATCGCTACCGTTAGACCCTCTAAATCATTTGCGCCTAGCCCTAAGTGTTTGCGAATCGTAAAGGCATCTAACAAAGCTTGACTTGGGTGCTCATGTGTTCCATCACCAGCGTTGACAACACTTCCAGACATCCACTGTGAATCCGCCAAACGTTGAGCCGCGCCCGAAGCGGAGTGACGAATGACAACCGCATCGGCACCCATCGCTTGCAAGGTCATTGCGGTGTCTTTGAGGGATTCACCCTTGCTTACGCTTGAACCCTTGGCGGAGAAATTAATAACATCGGCGGAAAGACGCTTGGCTGCGGCTTCAAAGGAGATTCGAGTTCGCGTTGAATCTTCGGCGAAAAGATTCACGATTGTGCGACCTCGAAGCGTTGGCAACTTTTTTACCGCCCCATCGCTTACTCGTGCTAACTCGTGTGCGGTATCCAGAATCGAGATTGCTTCCATCTTTGATAAATCTTCAATTGATAGCAAGTGGCGCATCAGTGAGCCTCACCTTCGATAGCAACCTCATCGCGACCATCTATTTCACCAAGTAAAACTCGAACCGATTGAGCTATGGAGGTTGGTAGGTTTTTGCCAACGTAATCAGCCTTGATCGGAAGCTCCCTATGTCCTCTATCAACTAAGGTCGCTAGCTGCACCGTGCGAGGTCTTCCTATCTCGCCCAACGCATCAAGTGCGGCACGGATTGTTCGGCCGGAGAACAAAACATCATCAACAAGGATTACATCCTTATCTTCTATTCCACTAGGTGGGATAGTCGTTGGCATGATCGCTCGTGGAGCGCGCAGACGTAAGTCATCTCTGAATAAAGTTATATCTAAGGTTCCACATGGAGTCTCCACGCCTTCGATCTCGGAAATAATCGCAGCGATTCGCTGGGCAAGATGGGCCCCACGTGTCGGAATTCCTAAGAGAACAATGGAGGATGAGCCTTGATTTTTCTCAAGGATTTCATGGGAGATGCGGGTAAGAGCACGTTTAATGTCGGGTGCAGACAGGGCTACGCTCATGTAAATCTCCTTTCCCACCTCTCAGGATGGGTCGTTAAAGGATGCAGGCGCGATACTAGCATCGATTCTCACGCCCTGTGGATAATGAAAAATCAGTGTCCGGCTCCTCAATACCCTGCGGGCATGAATTCACAAGAAGAGCTTGTCCAACTACACCGCAGATTACGCACCATCAGAGAGAGTAAGGCTCTGACCCTGAATCAAGTCGCCGCCCGCAGCGATGGGCGAATCTCCGCTATAGCCCTTGGTTCCTATGAACGTGGAGATAGATCGATAAGTGCCCAGAAGCTTCTAGAGCTCGCCGAGATTTATCAACTGCCAGCTGCTGAGTTGTTTTCGCAACCAGAGCAACTACTAGAGCAAGGAAGAGTCGTAATTGATTTTCGCAAACTCACCAACGACTCTGATCCTTCCAGCTTGAGGATGCGTGAGATCGTTACCGCCATCGCATCTGTTCGCCGAGATTGGAATGGCGAAGTCATTTCGCTGCGAGAAAGCGATGTCAGATCTCTTCAGATCTTTGCCTCCCTATCGGGAGCGGAGATCAATGCGTTATTGAATAGGTACGCACTCACTAAATCGAAATAGTGTCTTTGATGCTTGCTATGCGACCTAAAACTCCGTGAATATACTTCGAGGAGTCATCACTAGAGAGCTCTTTAGCCAGAATAAGCGCTTCATCAATCGCCACGCTCGTAGGTACATCGGTAGACCAGAGAACCTCGTAGATTCCTAGACGGAGAATATTTCGATCGACCGCAGGCAAGCGATCCATATCCCAGCCCTGCGCATAGGTCGTAATCAACTCATCAATCTTTCGACGATTGTCAGAGACACCATTTACTAACTCTTTGGTGTAATCCCGAATCGGACGTGCATCGGGACCATCGGCAGGGATGTCACGGGCGTTCAGGGTCTCAACAAGATTGGTCCCCCGAATATCGGTTTCATACAAAAGATCTAGCGCTTGTTTGCGCGCCTTGCTACGAGCGGACACTAGTTAGCGCGACCCTGGTATGACCCATCGCGTGTGTCAACTAAAACAACTTCATCTTGTTTGATAAAGAGTGGAACCTGGATCTCAATGCCGGTTTCAACTGTTGCAGGCTTTGTACCACCAGATGAGCGATCGCCCTGGATTCCTGGCTCTGTGTAGGTAATCTTCAGTGGCACGGATGCTGCAAGTTCGATGTATAGAGGGTTGCCTTCATTGACTGCAACGATTGCTTCAGTGTTTTCCAACATGTAGTTAGCTGCATCGCCGACAGTTGCTGCACTAATTGTCATCTGGTCGTAAGTCTTTGTATCCATGAATACGAAATCATCACCCTCTTTGTAGAGGTACTGCATCTCACGCTTTTCAAGGATTGCAACATCAACCTTTACACCAGCGTTGTAGGTTTTATCTACAACCTTGCCGCTTAAAACCGACTTGAGCTTTGTGCGAACAAATGCCGGACCCTTGCCTGGCTTAACATGCTGGAACTCGACGACAGTCCACAACTGGCCTTCAATATCCAAGGTCATTCCATTTTTCAAATCATTTGTTGTTGCCACAGCTAATCCACCCGCTCTGTATCGATACCTATTGATTTACGAAGGTATAAGGATACCCGCTCAAAGGGTGTGGTTTGTTACTTTGAAAGCAGGTTTGTCAGAGCAATGATGGCTAAAACATAGGAATTCGGACCGAATCCTCCGATAGTTCCATTGGCCACTCCAGAAATAACCGATGTGTGGCGGAACTCTTCACGGCTTAATGGGTTAGACAAGTGGACTTCAATCAAGGGAGCTTTTACCAACTCCGCAGCATCGCGGATCGCATATGAGTAATGTGTAAATGCCGCCGGGTTAATGATTACAGGAAGCTTCGCATCTGCAGCCTCGTGCAGCCATCCAATAATTGTTGCCTCATCATCGCTTTGACGAACATCGGCTTCAAATCCATGCTTAGTTGCCGCAATCTCAATGAGGCTCTTTAACTCCCCGTAGTTAAGATCGCCATAAATTGAAGAATCCCGAATATCTAATCGCGAAAGATTAGGTCCATTTATCACAAGAATCTTCATAGGCTAATTCTCTCATACGCAGCATCGAGTTCGGCAGAGGATAAATCCTCAAGTCGAATAGTTGACCCAACACCCTGCAAGGCTACGAAACGAATAGTGTTGCCGCGAGCTTTTTTGTCGAGAGCCAGCAACGGTGCCAATTTTTGCCAAGCTTGGCGGTCGTAGGAGGTTGGTAGTTCAAATCGTTTCAACAGATCTCGATGTTGTTGAAGTACTGAAGCATCAATTAATCCCCTGGCTGCTGCTAATTCAGCCACAAACACCATTCCGATTGCTACCGCTTCTCCGTGGCGCAATTGATACTTCGCATGAATTTCAATCGCATGACCCAATGTATGGCCATAATTCAGCGCCTCTCGTGCAAAACTCTCTTTAAAATCAGAGGAGACAACCTTCGCCTTTACCGTGACAGCTCTAGTTATTAACTCTTGGACAGTGTTGTGATCAGCAAGGGCATTACTTGGATCCAACGCATTTGCCAAAGTGAGAATTTTTGAATCATCAATAAATCCGCATTTAATGACCTCTGCCATACCTGCGGAGAAATCTCGCGCTGAAAGCGTGTTCAAAAAGTTGAGATCAACCAGCACAGATAACGGTGAATGAAAGGATCCGATGAGATTCTTCCCATAATCTGAGTTGATTCCAGTCTTTCCGCCAACTGATGCATCCACCATTCCAGCCAGGGATGTTGGCACGGCGATCCAATCAACACCTCTAAGCCATGTTGCCGCTGTAAACCCAGCAAGATCGGTTACAGCTCCCCCACCAATTCCAACGATTAAATCTGAACGGGTAAAGCCGGCAGCTCCCAACCAATTCCACAAGGAGATTAATGTGTTTGCACTCTTGGCATCTTCACCATCTGGAACCTCAAAGATATGAACATCAGAATCAACTGATTTGATAGTGCTTAAATCTGGGATAAATGAGGCGGACACTACTACTGCAACCCTTGTGCGGTTCTTCATGCTCGATACAAGTGTTGAACTCCAGTCACAACCAATCAGCACCGAGTACTCATGCTCTGCTTTAACGATTACCGTGTTCATGGCGCACTCTTAGCTATCGCATCGACAATTGCAGGGACATCCATATCATCAACTTTAATGGTTACATCAGCTAATCGCTCATAGATAGGACGGCGATTATCACTGAGCGATTGCCACTGGGCGCGTGGATTCCCGAGAAGAAGTGGTCGGTCGCGATTAAATCCCACTCGTGGAGCAGCGGTTGCTAAAGAGACATCAAGGAAAACTACATGGGAAGCTGATTGAGATATTGCGGCTTGAGCTTGATCAGAGACGGGTGCGCCTCCTCCCAAACTAACAACGGCATCATTTTCAGTTAATACATGTGACAAGGTTTCAAACTCCAGCGCTCTAAATGCTGGCTCACCATCTACCACGAAGATATCGGTTATAGCCTTGCCACTCTTTTCCTCTATTAATGCATCGGTATCGAGAAATCTCATAGATAGATGCTCGGCCAAGGCACGACCAACAGTGCTCTTTCCTGCTCCAGGTGGGCCAATCAAAACTATTCGGCGCATTGGACTACTTACTTAAAATTGAGATTGTTGATGTAGGACTCAAAGTTGCGACGTGTTTCAGTTACCGAATCTCCGCCAAATTTTTCTAAGACCGCCTCGGCAAGCACGAGTGCAACCATCGCCTCAGCTACAACTCCAGCAGCTGGTACTGCACACACATCTGAGCGCTGGTTGATCGCTTTTGCAGCTTCACCAGTGGCAACATCAATGGTGTCTAACGCCTTAGGCACTGTAGAAATAGGCTTCATTGCAGCTCTTACTCGAAGTATTTCTCCGTTCGACATTCCACCTTCAGTGCCTCCAGCTCGATCGGTACGACGAGCGATCATGCCTTGAGCGTTCTTTTCGATTTCATCGTGCGCGACCGAACCTCTGCGTGTTGCTGTTTGAAATCCATCACCAATTTCAACACCTTTAATAGCTTGAATTCCCATCACAGCGCCTGCGAGTTTCGAATCTAATCGTCGATCCCAGTGCACATGTGAACCCAATCCAGGTGGCATATTGAAAGCTAAAACTTCAACAACCCCACCAAGGGTGTCTCCGTCGCGATGTGCTTTTTCAATCTCAGCGATCATTAGTTCACTGCTTGCTGAATCGGCACAGCGAACAGGATCAGCATCAATTATCTTCATATCCCCAGCAGAAGGTAAAACCGTTTCATCCGGAACGCGCACCGAACCAATCGATAAAACATGACTCAAAATAGTTATTCCGACACTCTGCTCCAGGAAGTTTCGTGCCACAGCTCCCAGTGCAACTCGTGCAGCTGTTTCGCGGGCACTTGCTCGTTCCAAAATTGGTCGTGCATCATCAAAGTCATATTTCTGCATTCCCACTAGATCTGCATGTCCCGGTCGAGGTCGCGTCAATGGTGCATTTCTTGCAAGATCTTTGATCTCATCCCCGGGAACAGGATCTGCTGACATAACCTTTTCCCATTTTGGCCATTCGGAGTTTGCAACCTGGATTGCTATAGGACCACCTTGGGTAAGACCTAAGCGAACACCACCAAGTATCGTGACCTTGTCCGCTTCAAAGTTTTGGCGTGCACCACGTCCTACGCCGAGACGACGACGTTCGAGGTGATAATCGATATCTGCGGTCGTGACCGACACCGAGGCGGGAATACCTTCAACAATCGCACTTAGTGCTTGACCATGAGACTCACCCGCAGTTAACCAACGCATGTGCATATTGTGGCAGATGAAGAGGTTATCTCGTTGCCAAATAAAGAAATAGCCCCATGAAAATGCTTGGAGCAAGGGGCATTTGGTCTGGAGTTGATCTCTTGATTAGCCTCAGTGAAATCAGATGGAGGGCCGCACATAGGAGTATGTAGCTGGCATAAGAAAAGTATCCATAAAAACCCAAAGAGTTAAGAGCTGCTCCAATTATAAATAGAAGTTTTACATCCCCCATTCCCATTCCAAAAAGATGGAGAACAACAAGGGCTACGAGAAAGAGGCACAACTGAGTGAGATCTCCAAGGCCATTTATGATTAAAAGCGGAATCGTTAACAGCAGCATGACGGAAAGGTAAATATTCGGGATTTTATGCTCTTTCATATCAGCGATACAGATTGGTACCGACACAAGAAAAAGTGCAAAGCTCATGCAAGTAGATTAAAGAGTGACAAGCAGAGGAAATAACCGCTGTGGATTAACCCAACTGCTTGAGCGCAGCCTCTCGCATCAATGTATGAAGCTCGGTGCGATCGACAGACTTTTCAGAGAAGATCTCTACCTGAGAAATACCCTGATGAATAAGTAACTCAACACCGTCAATAACCTTGGCACCTGATGTTGACCATGCCTGAGCGAGTTTTGTGGGCCAAGGGTTGTACAAAACTTCAAAGAGAACTCCTCTGGGCTGTGACACTGAGGGAAGAAAATCTTCTCCTGCGTTTCCTGGCGTGGTGTTAATAATCAAATCAGCTGAGTTGATTAACTCCGTTGCACCCCATGGGAGGTAATCAATCTTGATTGAACTCGATGAGTCCATACCTGCTTGGCGTGCCGTGTTTCGGTTTACAACGTGAATCTTTTCCGAGATACCAGAGAGATAGGCGACCGCTGCTCTTGCGGTAGCTCCAGCACCTAAGATCAAGACCGAATTCAAGGATGTAATTCCATGCGACTTGAGTGAGTATTCGAAACCCGCTACATCAGTGCTTTCCAAATTCCACTTGTTGTTGCGCAGAAAAAGTGTGTTTCCACCTGAAATCTTTTTGGCGGTCTCAGATATCTCATCTGCAATGAGCAAAGCTTCTTCCTTTAATGGCATGGTCAGAGATAAACAGTTCTTCTGTGTACCCTTTATAAAGGAGGACAACTCCCCCGAACCTACCTCTATCGCTTCATACGATCCTTGTATCCCACAATGTTGGTAGGCGATTGCGTGGAGAAGTGGGCTCAGTGAATGAGCTATAGGTGAACCAAGCACCGCCCCATTAATCATTTGAATGCACCGGCCTTCCGATTCTTTGTATAGATAGCTTTCCAGGTATTGAACTCATCTAAGCTCGAAGTAAAGCGGGTGTCACCAGGTGCAACGGTAATGAAGTACAACCAATCTCCTGCAACTGGTTCAAGCGTTGCCTTAATCGCGTCAGCCCCGGGGTTACATATAGGACCCGGCGGAAGACCATACCTGCGATAGGTGTTGTAGGGCGAGTTCAGCATCGTTGATTTACGGCTAAGAAAAATATCGCCCCTTGCTTGCATGATGTAGTGAACCGTCGAATCCATCTGCAACGGCATGCCAATCTTTAATCGATTGTAAATAACCCTCGAGACCTTTGAGAAATCTTGAGTTGAACCTTCGGCCTGAATAATCGATGCGATAGTTAATAGTTGCTGCGGAGAATATTGCGAGCTTCCCTGCAGCAATTTTTTCGCATAACTATCCTCAGTAAACCTCTCGACTAAGCGCTGGGCGGCCTGAGCTGCCGTTGTTCCCTCTGGAAATGAGTACTGCGCAGGAAAGAGCAATCCTTCGCTACTTGAAAAACCTTTAGGAAGTTTTAAGGAAGAGAAAGCTCGACTTATCTCCGAACGGTTGAAGCCGTAAGCGAGAAATGCTTCCTGAATCTCACTGCGCCACGCTCCCTCATTGATCCTAATCAAATTTGGGATCCGCTCTGGATCCAAGAGTTGTTCTAGTGCTTGCTGCGCTGAAATTTTAAGGGTTAAGCGATGGCTGCCTGGTGCCACCTTCTGTGATCGTTCATCGGCGACGGCCACTCGAAAAAATGCCTCAGTTGATTTCACTACCCCAGCCTCATACAAGATCGCCGCTATCTCTGATCCGGAAGCTCCCGTCGGAACTTCAATGGTGACCTCCTCCAAACCCTCGACAGAGGTGAGGGTGTTGTAATCCGGTGTTGTTGATGAAATAGAGCGAATCAAAAAGAGAGAAAAGGTGAAAAGAAAAATCACCAATCCCGCTGCAATTAAGCGTCTAAGACTTTTCACTGAGCGCCCTTTTGAAGTTCTATGCCAAAATCTAAAATCGCTACCGCAGCGGCCATATCTATTGAACCCTTAGAGTCCTTCGCATTCTTGCCCGCTTCGCGAAGATTGCGTGCTGCACTTACAGTGGACATTCGTTCATCAATCATCACAATTTCAGCCTGTGTGAGCTCTGCTAATTGCTTCGCAAAAGCAACCGCTTTCTCGGAAGCAGAACCATCTGCTCCGCTTAGGAGAGCTGGTTTGCCGACAAATATTTGTACTGGATCGATCTCCTCGAAAATAGTAGAAATGCTCTTCAATAGAGCTTTATCTGAACTTTTTAATGTTGTCAGTGGCGAAGAGAGAATCGAATCGGCATCACTAACGGCAACTCCGATGCGGACATCACCGTAGTCAAAGGCGATACGACGACCACGTTGCATCATCTATCCAAGTAAAGATTGTGAGATAGCGGCTATTGCATCCAAAGATTTTTCAGGATTTGTGCCTCCGCCTTGAGCAAAGTCATCCTTGCCCCCGCCACCGCCACCGAGAACGGTAGAGCCGATCTTCACCAAAGCTCCAGCCTTAACACCCTTGGCACGTGCATCATCACTGATGGCGACGACCAACACAGGTTTGCCCTCGTTACTACTTACAAGCGCAACAACAGAGTTTGCGTGTTGGGCTCTCAAATCTATCGCGATCTTTCGTAGATCATCTCCAGAGACACCATCGGACATCACAGAACCAATAAATGTAAATCCGTTAACATCCTGCGCTGATTTTCCAAGATCTCCGGCTTGAGTGAGAGCTTGTGCAGATCTAACCGCAGCTAACTCCTTCTCAATCTCCTTCATCTTGTTCAACATATCTGCGATGCGCTCTGGTAACTCTTCCGTGCGGGCACCTTTAATCAGATCGGTTAAGGAGTTAAGCAAGATATGTTCACGAGCTAAGAAACGATAAGCATCGACACCGACTAGCGCCTCGACACGTCGTACCCCTGCGCCAATTGAAGATTCACCCAAGAGTTTCACAACACCCAATTGACCAGAGCGAGCAACGTGGGTTCCTCCGCACAATTCGCGGGCCCAATCTCCAACACTGACAACTCGAACAACATCGCCATACTTTTCACCAAAGAGCGCCATCGCACCTAGCTCTTTAGCCTTAGCTTGAGACATGCTTTCTGCTGTAACTTCGAGATTATCGAGCAACAGAGTATTAACCCGTGATTCAACCTCATCGAGAACCGCAGCAGAAACAGCACCAGTTGCTGGAAAATCAAAACGGAAACGACCTGGGGAGTTTTCTGAACCAGCTTGAGTTGCTGTTTCTCCTAAGATTTCCCGGAATGCTTTGTGAACCATGTGTGTTGCTGTGTGAGCGCGGGAAATCGCAGCTCTGCGCTCGGCATCGATCTCTGCTAGCGCATCTGAACCAACATCAACGGAGCCATTAAGAACACGTCCTCGGTGCACAGAAACACCTGGCACCGGTGATTGGACATCATCAATCTCTACAACAGCACCATTGCTTAAAGTAATTCGACCACCATCTGCTAATTGACCACCACCCTCAGCGTAAAAGGGGGTACGGTTCAAAATAATCTCTACATCATCACCCTCGGAGGCGGTCGAAACCCCGACTCCATCGACAAGAATTCCAGTTAACTGAGATTCAGAGGCAAGGTGCGAGTAACCCAAGAACTCAGTTTTGCCACTCTTGTCTGCAATTGCACGATACACAGAGACATCTGTGTGCCCAGATTTCTTCGCCTTAGCATCAGCCTTGGCGCGATCCCTTTGCTCCTTCATGAGGCGTCGGAAGCCATCCTCATCAACACTTAAACCCTCTTCACGGGCCATCTCCAAAGTTAAATCAAATGGAAATCCGTAGGTGTCGTGAAGTTTGAAAACTTCTTCACCTGGCAACACATTGCTCTTACTCTTTTTGAGTGCAGTTGATGCCAAATCAAAGATTTGAGTTCCACTCTTTAGCGTCTGAAGGAAGCTTTCCTCCTCGGAGGCACTTACTGTGAGGATGCGATTCTTATCTGAAACTAATTCAGGGTATTGCGGACCCATCGCGCCGATCGCGGCAACTGTTAGCTCAGACATGATCGGATCCATAGATCCTAAAAGACGCATATTGCGAATAGTTCGTCGCATCATTCGACGAAGAACATACCCTCGTCCCTCATTACCTGGTGTTACACCATCGCCGATCAACATCGCAGATGTTCTCGCATGATCTGCGATAACACGTAAGGAGACATCTGATTTTTCAGATGCTCCGTACTTAACACCTGTTAACTCAGATGCGCGGTTAAGAATCTGGATAGTTGTGTCGATTTCATAAATATTCTCAACACCTTGGAGTAAAGCCGCGGTTCGTTCAAGTCCTAAACCGGTATCAATGCTCTTTGCCGGAAGCTCGCCCAGGATTGGATATCCATCCTTTCCTCCACCGGCTCCTCTTTCATTTTGCATGAAAACAAGGTTCCAGACCTCCAAATAACGATTCTCATCGGCGATCGGACCGCCTTCAACACCATATGCAGGACCTCGGTCGTAATAGATCTCTGAACAGGGACCGCAAGGGCCAGGTACACCCATTGACCAAAAGTTGTCCGCCATATCGCGACGTTGGATACGTTCCTTTGGTACACCGATCTGCTTGTGCCAAATATCAGCTGCCTCATCATCATCAAGATAGACGGTGACCCACAACTTTTCCTCTGGAAAACCGTAACCACCATCTGCGATTGGACGAGTCAGTAACTCCCATGCAAGAGCGATCGCTCCCTCTTTAAAGTAATCTCCGAAGGAAAAGTTTCCACACATTTGGAAAAAAGAGGCGTGGCGAGTTGTTTTACCAACCTCATCAATATCCAAGGTGCGGACACACTTTTGAACTGAGGTTGCACGCTTGTAAGGAGGTGTGACCTCACCTAGAAAGTAGGGTTTGAAGGGAACCATGCCGGCATTGACCAGCAAAAGATTTGGATCATCTGCAATTAATGAAGCAGAAGGAACAACTGTATGGGTTAACCCTTGACGGTTGTCAGATTCAAAGAAGCGCAGCCAGCGCGAACGGATCTCGGCGGATTCCACTAGTAAGGATCACTCAGCCTTCTTCTTCTTTGAGCGAGCTTTATTCATCTGAGCCGCTGAAAGTAACGCTCCCGCAACCTTCACGGCAGATCCATTTTTGTTCATGAAACCTTGGGTTGCTTCGCTGACCTTGTCGCTCATCTCTTCAATGTTTTTGCTGACGCGATTGATGCTATGAAGTGGTCCATTTACCAAGCTCACTGTTGTGTGAACCTCATCAATCAATGGGGCGGTCTCATCTGTCAGAACTTTGAGTGAGGCCTTTGCTTCATCGATAAGCCGTCCAATTCGAATCACTACATACGCGATAGCTATAGCGATAACAGCTAATGAAGATGCTGCGATTATTGTTGCAATTCCACCTGGACCCATGTTGTTAGCCTACCCGACCCATTAACTCTCTTGCGGGTTTTTTGGCTGTGGCACCCAATCTATTCCGCTCTCTTTGCGTTGAGCCGGAGTAATTGGAGTGGGAGCTCCTGTAAGTGGATCTCCACCACTTGCCGTCTTTGGAAAGGCGATTACTTCACGAATCGAATCAGAGCCGGTGAGTAGAGCGCATACTCGGTCAAGACCTAACGCGATTCCACCATGTGGAGGTGGTCCGTAATTAAAGGCCTCTAGCAGGAAGCCAAACTTGCTTGCCGCTTCTTCATCACTTAATCCGATAACGGAGAAAACATCCTTTTGAATATTGCGGTCATGAATACGTATTGATCCGCCACCTAATTCAGTTCCATTAAGAACAATGTCATATGCATAGGCCAAAGCTGATGCTGGATCGGATTTAAATGTCGCTGCGAACTCTGGCTTTGGACCGGTAAATGGGTGGTGAACCGCTGTCCAACCGCCACCATCTGTTGGTTCAAACATCGGCGCATCAACAACCCACAAAAACTCCCACTTGCCATCTGGAATTAAGTTGCAACGCTTTCCAATTTCTAAACGAACAGCACCAAGTAGGTTCAATGATGCTGAACGCTCCCCCGCTGCAAAGAAAATCGCATCACCTGGTTTTGCTCCCGCAACACCAACTACACCGGCACTTTCTTTCTCTGAAAGATTTTTAGAGACAGGTCCTCCGAGAGTTCCATCCTCATTCACGAGAATGTAGGCGAGTCCCTTTGCGCCGCGAGCCTTTGCCCAATCCTGCCAAGCATCAAGCTCACGGCGAGCAGATGATGCTCCACCAGGCATTACTACCGCACCTACATATGGGGCTTGAAAAACACGGAACTGTGTATCACCAAAGAAGGAGGTCATATCAATTAATTGATTATCGAAGCGAAGATCTGGCTTATCGGAACCGTAGTTGCTCATCGCATCTGCATATGTCATACGCTTCAGTGGAAGTGGAATGTCGTAATTGACAGCTTCCTTCCAAACACGAGCGACAATTTTTTCTGCAACAGCCAAAATATCTTCTTGATCGATAAATGACATTTCAATATCTAACTGCGTAAATTCAGGTTGACGATCCGCCCGGAAATCCTCATCGCGGAAACAGCGTGCAATCTGATAGTACTTTTCCATTCCAGCGACCATGAGCAGTTGTTTAAATAGCTGAGGTGACTGAGGAAGCGCGTACCAAGATCCAGGTTGCAAACGAACGGGCACTAAAAAGTCGCGTGCACCTTCTGGTGTAGATCGAGTTAGATACGGTGTTTCGATCTCAAGGAACTTTTCATCCTCCATCACGCGGCGAATAGTAGATGTCACCTTGGAACGAAGTCTGAGATTCTGCGCTGGTTTTTCGCGACGAAGATCTAGATAGCGGTACCGTAAACGAACCTCTTCATTAATATCTGTGTCATCACCACTATCGACTGGGAAGGGCAAAGGCGCCGCTTCTGAGAGAACAACGACGGTATCTCCCATTACCTCGATCTCGCCGGTTGCGATATTGGAGTTTTGATTTCCATCAGGGCGCGTCACAACCTCACCAGTAATAAGTAAGCACCATTCGGCGCGCAAAGAGCCTGCAACCTTTTCATCACGGATAACTACCTGGACCGAGCCAGAAGCATCGCGAAGATCAATAAATGCGACGCCACCATGATCTCGACGGCGGGACACCCAGCCAGCCAGAGTTACTGTCTGTCCTGCGTTTGTCTTACGCAGTGAACCAGCTTCATGAGTACGCAACATGTATTTTCCCTAATTCTACTTTTCGAGTGCTTCGAGCAATGAGTCAATCTTAACCGAGGTTGAGAGTCCAGATTTCATATCCTTCAACTCAACGGTTCCGCTTGAAATCTCTGACTCTCCTAAAACGATGACATAAGTAGAGCCGCTCTTATCTGCGCCCTTCATGGCACCTTTGAGAGCTCTATCTCCAAAGGCAATCTCAACTCTTTTACCATTGAGACGAAGATGTGAGGCGATAACCAAGGCTTGAACCTTTGCCGCCTCGCCAAGTGGAATAACGAAAAGATCTGACACAAAGGCATCGGATCCAATTACACCTTCTGCTTCAGCAGCTAGCAAAGCACGATCGACTCCGAGTCCAAAACCAATTCCAGACAATGATTGCCCACCTAGTTGCTCCATAAGTCCGTCGTAACGCCCACCGCCGCCAATGCCAGATTGGGCTCCAAGAAGTTCATGAACGAACTCAAATGTTGTTCCCGTGTAGTAATCCAAACCACGAACCATTCGAGGGTTCAATACATATGCAATGCCGAGCGCATCTAAGTACTTGATGACTCGATCGAAATGTTCTTTCGACTCATTGGTGAGGTAGTCAATGAGCAACGGCGCTTTCTCCATCGCCCTCTTCATCTCTTCACGTTTATCATCAAAAAGTCGCAAAGGGTTAATTGCAGCGCGTGCAGCTGTTGCCTCATCTAAATCCAGAGTGGCTATGAATTTTAAAAGATCAACCCGGTGCGCAGCACGTGATTGTGCATCACCTAAAGAGGTGATCTCGAGCCGGTACTTGGTTAATCCAAGAGCTTTAAAACCAGCATCTGCGATGGCGATTACCTCTGCATCTATTGCAGGATCATCAACACCTATAGCTTCGATTCCAACCTGATAAAACTGGCGATAACGTCCGGCTTGCGGACGCTCAGCTCTAAAGAATTGTCCTGAATACCAAACCTTTACTGGTAACTGTCCTCTATCTAAACCATGTTCAATAACTGAGCGCATCACACCAGCGGTACCTTCGGGACGCAGCGTTATTGATCTTCCACCTCTATCTTCAAAGGTGTACATCTCTTTTGACACAACATCTGTTGATTCACCAACACCGCGTTTAAAGAGCTCGGTATCTTCAAAAACTGGAAGTTCAATTAACTGGTAGCCAGCTCTGCTTGCAGGTTCGATTAATGCATCACGAACATATTCAAATGCACTGGAACGAGGTGGTATGTACTCACTAACACCTTTTGGTGCCGAGATCTTTTGCTGAGCCATTAGTAACGACCTACCAAACTCTTGAGATAAGGATTGTTCTTCTTTTCATAGGACATCGTTGTTTCGGGGCCATGACCCGGCAGGACCCTGAGATGATCGGACAATGGCACCACTTTCTTTCGCAAGGTCTCTTCCATCTCCTTTGCTGAACCTGTTGGTAAATCTGTTCTTCCTATAGAACCAGCAAAGAGCACATCGCCGCTGAGTAATACCTCATCGTCGATCTGAAACATCAAAGATCCTCGCGTGTGGCCTGGAGCGTGAATTGCCTTGAAAGAAAGACCGACCAAATTGATGATCTCTCCATTTTTAAGTTCCAACACTTGAGTGGGCTCAATGAAATTCATATCGGCTACTGTTGAAGAAAATTCAGCGCTGAGCAACTTTTCAGGGGCGGTTAGATATGCACGATCCTCGCTATGAATATATGCAGGAATCGAGTATCCATCAGCTATGGGCTGTATCGAAAAGGTGTGATCGAGATGTCCATGGGTAGCGATAATTGCCACCGGTTTGAGATTGTGCCGGGAAAGTACTGCCTCTAATTGCGCTGAGACATCAGGCATACCCGGATCGACAATGATGCACTCGCTGTCCCGCCCTGAAGCCAGCACCCAGCAGTTGGTGGCAAACATCGGGGCGGCAAAGGAGTCAATCAGCACAACTAGACCCCCTCTTGCACGCTCAATTGAGGCTCGATTGACGGTCGAACCATGAGACAGGGTACCTTTTGACCTACTAATCCACACTCGACCCACGCTTAGAGGGCTCAAATCTTCTAGGCATCGCACTCACATATAGCGAGCCTTTAAAAAAGGTAACGCGCTGAAAGGATCACTCTCATGACAGATATGAATTTCCCGCAACAGGCAAGCGCTGCAACTGCGTTGATCGGAGATCCTTCAGCATTTGGTCGAGTAGCAGAAGATGGAACGGTCTTTGTTCGAACACCTCACGGTGAAAAAGCGGTTGGCTCATATCCAGGCAAGAGTGCAGAAGAGGCACTGGCCTACTTTGTCCGTAAGTTTGAGGTGCTAGCAGCTGAGGTTGCGCTATTGGCCGCTCGCATCAAGAGCGGAGCAATGGTTCCATCTGATGCATATGCCGCGGTAAAAAAATTGCGCGAACAGGTAAAAGAGTTAAATGGTGTTGGAGATTTGGAGGCGTTAGCCGCATCAGTTGAGCAGATTGAGCCATTAATTGAAGGACATCGCGAGGCGTATGAGGCAAAGAAGGCTGCAGAAAGTGCAGCAAAGGCGGCACGTCGTGAGCAGATTCTCGTCGAAAAGGAAAAAATTGTTGCTGAAGCAGAGTCACTTGCACTTTCTGAAAGTTGGAAAGCAACAGGAGATCGCTTAAAGGTTTTGCTCGATGAGTGGAAGGCCGCTCCACGTCTAGAAAAAAAGACTGATGCTGATCTGTGGAAACGCTTCTCCTCATCACGCAACAAATTTGATAAGCGCCGTCGCACACACTTTGCTTCCCTTGAAGCCACGCAATCAGTAGTGGCTGAGGCCAAGAAGAAGATTGTTGAAGAGGCTGAAAAGCTGGCAACATCAACTGAATGGGTTGCAACCGCTAAGCGATTCAAAGTTCTTATGGATCAATGGAAGGCTGCTGGTCGCGGCAAGAAAAATGATGATGCAAAACTATGGGCTCGCTTTAAGGCAGCCCAAGATCAATTCTTTACTGCAAAGAATGCTGACCTTGAAAAGCGTGATGTAACTATGGCGGCCAACCTTGCCAAGCGCGAAGAGTTACTGCCATTGATCGAGGCGCTCCTTCCAATCTCTGATGTTAAGCAGGCTCGCAAATCCTTAAATGAGTATCTACGCTCGTGGGAGAAGATTGGTATGACCCACCGTGATAAGCGCGCATCTTTGGATGCACGAGTTGCTGCGGTTGAGAGTGCGATCAAAGAGGCTGAAGCTGAGATCTGGCGCAAAACAGATCCTGCTGCCAAGAAGCGTGCGCAAGAGGTTGTTGCACAACTGACAGAATCTATTGCAAACTACGAAAAAGCTGCGGCGAAGTTTGCAGCAAGTGGTAACGATAAGAAGGCAAAAGAAGCCGCTGAATCTGCTACCGCTCGTAAGGTTTGGCTTGCTGAAGCTGAAAAGGGCCTCGCAGAGTTTAACTAACTCTTAATTGTTAGTTGTTCTGTAAACATCGTAAACACCTTCGATACTTCGTACCGCTGCAAGAACGGCGTCGAGGTGTGTGGCATCTGCCATTTCAAAGGTAAAGCGAGAAAATGCGGTTCGATCTTTTGAGGTACTAACCGCTGCACTCAAGATATTTACATGTTGTTCAGACAAAGTTCGGGTGACATCAGCCAACAAGGAAGCACGATCTAAAGCTTCAACCTGAATATTTACTAAGAAAATTGAAGCCGCACCGGTGCGCCATTTCACCTGAACTACTCGATCTGACTGATGCTTTTGTAGATCCGATGCGTTGGTGCAATCGGAGCGATGGATTGATACGCCACTGCCCTTTGTAATAAAGCCCATGATTGCATCCCCTGGAACTGGTGTACAACAACGGGCCAGCTTTACAAGGACATCATCAGTACCTTCAACATCAACCGCATTACTTGATCGCCTTGTGGTTGGTGCCCGATTTGGCAGAACCTCCATGGTTGGTTCTGGATGAGAATCTTCTGCTCCCATTGCTGCAACCAATTTATCGATAACCGATGCAGCAGATACATGCCCATCCCCTACAGCTGAATACAGGCCATCAATATCTGAGTAGCGAAGATCATGGGCTAATTCAAGAAGTGAGTGACCTGCGAAGATCTTTTGAAGTGGAAGGCCTGCCTTGCGCATCTGACGTGCGATCGATTCACGACCAGCATCGATCGCCTCTTCGCGACGCTCCTTGCTGAACCAAGCTTTAATCTTTGACCGAGCGCGTGGACTCTTTACAAAGTTGAGCCAGTCTCTACTTGGTCCTGCAGATTCGCTTTTGTTAGTCACGATCTCGACCACATCACCGTTGTTGAGGCGAGACTCGAGCGGCACAAGTCTTCCATTCACCTTTGCTCCTGCACATCGCAAACCAACATCGGTATGAACAGAGAATGCAAAGTCGACAGGTGTTGATCCGCCAGGTAAGGCAACGACGCTGCCTTTAGGTGTAAATACAAATACCTCTGGAGAGCCTAAATCAAAGCGAAGTGCTTCAAGAAACTCGGAAGGATCTTCAGTTTCCTTCTGCCATTCATGTAATTGACGCAACCAGAGCATTTCCGGTGAGGTATCAGTATTTTCCGGTCCTTGCTTGTACTTCCAGTGTGCAGCGATACCGAACTCTGCTCTTGCATGCATGTCATAGGTGCGAATCTGTATCTCGATCGCCTTGCCATTAGGGCCAATAACAGTTGTGTGTAACGATTGATAAAGGTTGAACTTAGGCATCGCGATGTAATCTTTAAAACGACCTGGAACCGGACTCCACCGTGCATGGATTGACCCCAGTACCGCATAACAATCACGAACATCATTTACAAGTACTCGGATACCCACGAGATCGTAAATATCTTTGAACTCTCGTCCACGTACAACCATCTTTTGATAAACGGAGAAAAAATGCTTCTTGCGACCGGTAACAGTTGATTCGATATTATCTCTGGCTAGATCTTCCTTAACTGAGGCGATGACCTCTTCAGTCAACTTATCTCGCGATGGAGATCGTTCTGCCACTAGGCGTGAAATCTCTTCAAACTTCTTAGGCTCCAACACTTCAAAGGAGAGATCCTCCAGCTCCCACTTGATTGCGTTCATACCCAAACGGTGTGCCAATGGTGCGTAAATATCTAGCGTCTCTCGTGCTTTGCGAGTTGCACTTTCTGGTGAAACATATTTCCAAGTTCGGGCGTTATGCAGACGATCTGCCAGTTTGATAACAAGTACTCGAATATCGCGAGACATAGCAATAACCATCTTGCGGACGGTTTCAGCCTCTGCCGTTGGCCCATAGGTAAGTTTGTCTAACTTGGTAACACCGTCGACAAGGTTTGCAATTTCATCGCCAAAATCAACACGAAGTTGAGTAAGTGAGTACTGAGTATCTTCAACGGTGTCATGCAGAAGAGCAGCGATAATAGTTGCGGGATTCAATCCCAAATGAGCCAGAATCTCTGCGACAGCAACAGGATGAGTTATGTACGGCTCACCTGATTTACGCAACTGTCCTTCATGGGCATTGCGTGCTACCTCAAAAGCACGCGCGACCTCATCGCCATCTACCGAGGCATGGTTTTCTTTGAGAGCACTAATTACTGGTGCTATCAAAGTATCCACAAAAGACCTTACTTACGACCTTTACGCTTTGGTTGATTGCGTGGACCACGTCCATTTACAGCTGCTACTGATGCAACAGGTGTTCCAGTGTTGGCTGTTGATGAAGAGCCACGAGCCTCTACTCGCTTTGCTAACGCCTGCATCGCTGGCTCCTTCTCGCGAAGTTGAGCCAAGAAAGCTGGAGCGATGAAGAGAGAGGAGTAAGTGCCAACAATCAAGCCAATGAACAAGGAGAGAGATAGATCCTTGAGCGTTCCTGCACCAAGTAGTCCAGCTCCCACAAAGAGAATTGCTGCAACAGGAAGGATTGCCACGATCGAGGTATTTGCTGAGCGAACGATTGTTTGATTTACAGCGAGGTTGACCGCTTGGGAGTAGGTCTTGGTAGAAACCGCTGAAATCGACTTGGTGTTATCTCGAACTCGATCAAACACCACAACCGTGTCATAAAGGGAGTAACCAAGAATGGTTAAGAAACCAATAATGGTAGCGGGTGTGACATCAAAACCTACAAGTGCGTAAATACCGACTGTAATGAAGACGTCATGGACAACAGCCACGATCGCAGAGATGGCCATTTTTGGCTCAAGTGCCATCGCCAAATAAAGCATGACAACTAATAAGAAGCCAAACAATCCATACAGTGCTTTGCGAGTAATCTCTTTACCCCATGATGGACCAATAATTTGTGTGTCAATGCTCGTTAAACTCACTGAAAACTTCGCGGCTAGTGCATCCTGAATCGCATTGTTCTGTGCTTGTTCGAGCGCCTGAGTTTGAACTCGGACCTTGTCACTTCCCACAAGTTGAACAACTGGATCACTTGTAACACCAGCTTCAGCCACAGCCTCTCGTGCTTGAGCAACAGAAGGGTTTGGAGTGTTTACGGTAAAGGAGGATCCACCCTTGAATTCGATACCAAGGGTTAAGCCCTGAATAGCTAGCGCTCCGATTGATAAGAGAACGAAGAAACCAGAAAGACCGTACCAAAGGCGACGGTTGCCAATGAAGTTGATTGATGTCTCTCCACGATAGAGACGACCACCTAAACCTGAAAACTTTGACACTTTATGCCTCCTTCGCAACGACTAGACCCAGACTCTTAGGCGAGAAGCCTGAGAGAGGATGACCTGAGTTAAAGAACTTGCTTCGAGAAACTAAGACAAGTGCTGGCTTGGTAAATAGGAAGATGATGACTAAGTCGATAAGTGTTGTAAGACCGAGCGTGAACGCAAATCCTCGAACACCACCAACAGAGAAGACATAGAGAAGCACCGCTGCGATCAACGAAACGAAGTCGGCGATCAAAATTGTACGACGTGCACGAACCCATCCAGTCTCGGCAGCGGTTCGTAATGATCTGCCTTCTCGCATCTCATCCTTTACACGTTCAAAGTAAACGATAAAGGAGTCGGCGGTAACACCGATTGCAGTAATCGCGCCCGCAATTCCAGCCAAAGTGAGTGTAAATCCGATCCATTGACCCATGAGCAAGATCAGCGCGTAGAGCATGATTGCTGCAACGCCTAAAGAGGCCACGGTAACAAAACCTAATGCGCGGTAATACAGCAGGGTGAAAATTACTACCAAGAGCATTCCCAGACCTGCAGCCAATACACCAGCTCTTAGCTGATCTGCACCAAGTGTTGGTGAAACCTGTTGAACTTCTCCGCGATCAAATGCAAGAGGAAGTGCTCCGTACTTCAAAACATTTGCTAAATCCTGAGCTTCAAGCTGAGTGAAGCTTCCTGTGATTTGTGCATTACCTGAAGGAATAGCCTCAGTAATTCTCGGTGATGAAACAACTAAACCATCAAGAACGATTGCAACCTGATTTGTAGGTTCTGGAAGAGATGTAACTCTTGAAGTTAATGCGCCAAAGGCTGCGGTTCCTTCATTGTCAAAGGTAAGACTTACAAACCATGAGCTTCCCGCTTGAGGATCAAGTCCCGCTGATGCCTTTGAAATCTGTCGTCCCAAAACTTCTGCTGGAGCAAGAATGTACTTTGTGCCACCTGCACGGTCGCAGGTGACCAAGGTTTCAGTTGGCAGATCTGTCGATGTTCCTTGAAGATTTTCCGGCTTGGTGCAATCAAGAGCGGCAAACTTTGCATTCGCTTCTGCACTTACACCTGCTGCAGGAGTTGCTCCCGCATCACCTGCTGCAGGAACTCCAGAACCAGATGCAAGCACCTGACGGAAACGAAGTTCGGCTGTCTGTCCAACTAAATCAACAACGCGTCGACCGGTATCTCCTGGTACAGAGATTACGATTTGGCGATTAGTACCGCTACCTTGCGCAGTGACCTCTGATTCAACAACACCGAGTGAATCAACACGTTGGCGAATAATGGAAACCGCCTGATCGATAGCCTCGCTCGTAACACTTCCCTCTTGACCAGGTGCAATACGAGGTTGCAGAGTGACCGAAGTTCCGCCACGTAGATCTAGACCTAGCTGCAGACTCTTGGAATCTTGAAGGAAAACTAGACCCACCATCGATACGAGGATGAGAGCCAGAATTGCCAAGGTTCGTCCAGGACGTGAGCTGGTCTTTATTGGTTTTGTTGTTGTAGACATAGGCGCAGAGTCTAGGCGTCAGATGCGGGTAAGTCGAAAAGCGTGGCAATTTCCGCAGGTGGTGTTCGTCCTATGTGACGCCAACCTTGAGCTGTGGCCACCCGGCCACGCGGGGTTCTAGCCATAAATCCATTGCGAACCAGAAAAGGCTCAGCAACAGATTCAACGGTCTCAACCTCTTCGCCAACAGCGATAGCAAGGGTGGATAGACCTACCGGGCCACCATTGAAACGTTCGATCAGGGCGACCAAAACCGCACGGTCCAACCGATCGAGACCTAACTCATCTACCTCATACATCTCCAACGCTGCTTGAGCGCTGGCAAGAGAGATTGTGGATGAGCCCTGCACCTGTGCAAAATCTCGAACACGTCGCAGCAAACGGTTGGCGATACGCGGTGTGCCTCGTGAACGCCCTGCTACTTCTATGACCGCATCCTTATCAATCACAATTTTTAAAAGTTCGGAGCTTCGAGAAATCACATGCGCAATATCTTCTTCATTGTAAAAATCAAGATGCGCCGTAAAGCCGAATCGATCACGTAAAGGACTCGGCAATAAACCCGCTCGAGTTGTTGCTCCTACCAAAGTGAAATGCGGAAGTTGCAGAGGAATCGCGGTTGCGCCAGGTCCCTTGCCCACGATTACATCAACTCGAAAATCCTCCATCGCTAAATATAAGAGCTCTTCGGCCGGGCGTGGCAAGCGATGAATTTCATCAAGAAAGAGAATTTCCCCTTCAACTAATGAGGAAAGAATTGCTGCCAAATCTCCTGCATGAGTAATTGCAGGACCGCTTGTAATACGAATCGGTGCTTTCATCTCACTTGCAAGGATCATCGCAAGTGTTGTTTTACCCAAACCTGGCGGGCCCGACAAAAGAATGTGATCTGCAGGAGCATTTCGATGTCGAGCAGCGGTTAGCAAAACATCTATTTGTTCCCGAACCCGGTGTTGCCCAACAAAATCAGACAAGGTTTTCGGACGCAGCGCATGTTCGAGCGCTGACTCTTCGCTCTTGATCTGCGGCGTTACTAAACGATCATCAGCCACGAGAGCTCTTTCCACTTGCGAGAGACAATTTCAGCAGTTCACTTAGTTCGAGGGTAGATGCATCAACACCATCGGCTTGCAAGGTTGCGACAACATTTGAGATCGCACCATCTGATTCTTTAGGTGAGAACCCCAAGGAAACTAAGGCGCTACTTAACTGCTCTCTCCACGCTGGAACATGTCCTCTATGTGGATGTGCGGTAGATAAATCAGAGAGCTTGCCCTTGAGCTCGAGAATAAGACGCTGTGCGCCTTTTCGCCCTATACCTGGAACCTTCTCAATTACAGCAACATCCTCTTGAGCAATAGCTCTTCCCAGATCTTCGGGAGTTAAAGCGCCAAGAATAGATAGGGCAACCTTCGGACCTATTCCGGAAACTGTTTGTACAAGTTCAAACAATGATCGAGACTCTTCATTGACAAAGCCGAACAAGGTCAGCGAGTCCTCACGAACAACCAACGATGTAAAGAGTTGAACCTGGGAACCCAGATTAACCTGAGTTGTAGTTGCTGGAGTCACCAAAACAGTTAAACCAAAACCCCCAACCTCAACGATCAGTCGATCGCTTTGAATTGATCTCACACTACCGCTGAGTAAAGAGATCATCTCGACCTCAATTTCTTAATACGAGTTTGTTCGGCAGCTGCAGCTTGAGCTAAACGAGTGGTTCCCGCTCCTCGCCAAATATGACAAATTGCCAGTGCTAATGCATCAGTGGCATCTACAGGTTTAGGAATTGAATCTAGATTGAGAATTTTCTGAACCATGAGCGCTACCTGCGCCTTATTGGCGCGACCACTTCCTGTCACCGACGCCTTCACTTCAGATGGAGTGTGCATCATTACCGGAATACCAGCTTTGGCAGCTAGCAATAACGCTATTCCTGCGGCTTGACCTGTACCCATAACGGTACGAACATTGTGTTGAGAAAAAACACGCTCTACCGCAATTACATCCGGCTTCCAAAGATTGATCCACTGGGAAAGCTGTTGATCTAGATCTAATAATCGTTGTTCAAGTGGTGATTCCGAGGGGGTAAGTATGACTCCAACTTCCACCAAGGTGATTGGTGAACCGACAGCGCCTTCGACAATGCCCACGCCACAACGAGTAAGACCAGGATCTACACCTAGAACTCTCATTGCTCTCCTCGTGCCCTATCGATTAGTTAATGTTCAAGCCTAAGGTGATTGAAGTACGGCTTATTCGAGGCTCGCCATAACTTCATCGGAAACATCGAAGTTACTGTAAACATTTTGAACATCATCGAGCTCTTCAATGGCATCAATTAATTCAAAGACCTTTTTTGCGCCATCTGCATCCAATGGGATGCTCATCGAAGGCAAAAAGGATGAGTCTGCTGATTCATAATCAATTCCAGCTGCCTGTAATGCGGTTCTAACCGGAACTAAATCAACAGGTTCGCTCACAATTTCAAAGGCCTCGCCCAGATCATTTACCTCTTCAGCCCCTGCTTCTAGCACAGCCTCTAAAATTGAATCCTCTGTAAGGGTTCCATCCTTCTTAACAATGACTACACCTTTACGGTTAAACAAGTAGGAAACAGAACCAAGATCTGCCATCGACCCACCGTTACGGGTAACTGCAACTTTTACTTCAGATGCTGAACGATTTCTATTGT
Organism: uncultured Candidatus Planktophila sp.; assembly: GCA_964497665.1. Classification (GTDB taxonomy): domain Bacteria; phylum Actinomycetota; class Actinomycetes; order Nanopelagicales; family Nanopelagicaceae; genus Planktophila. Next base: position 66,968 of record CAZCDF010000001.1, read on the forward strand.
CAGACAAACACTCAATCATGATCGCAACTCCATTGGGGCCGTAACCCTCGTACATGATGGTGATCCAATCTTTTGCACCAGCCTCTAAACCAGCGCCACGTTTGATCGCACGTTCAATATTGTCCGATGGCATTGAAGATTTCTTTGCCTTCGCTACCGCGTCAAACAAAGTCGGGTTGCCATCCATGTCTGCTCCACCATTGCGAGCTGCAACTTCAATAGCTCGGATCTGCTTTGCAAATACCTTTGCACGACGGCTATCAATGATCGCCTTTTTGTGCTTTGTCGTAGCCCATTTGGAATGGCCTGACATGAATTCACCTCACCTAATAAGACTGTGCTTACGTTCTGCCGCTTACTTTACCTTCTCTAACGCGGGACGGGCTACCTGCTCAATAAAAAATCGATGAATTCGGTTATCCCCCGTTAATTCGGGATGAAATGATGTTGCCAGCGCGGTACTTGAACGAACAGCGACAGGATGTGAGTCGACTGACGCCAAAACCTGCACTGAATCTGACACCTTTTCAACCCAAGGTGCTCGGATAAAGACAGCTCTAATCAGATCTGGTGAACCATCTGCAAACTCAATATCTTTTTCAAAGGAATCCACCTGTCGCCCAAAGGCGTTTCGGCGAACAGTAATGTCGAGCCCACCAAAACTTTTCTGCCCAACCTTTGCATCAAGAATTTCTTCGGCAAGCAAAATCATTCCGGCACAGGACCCATACACCGGCATTCCGTTAGCTATTCGTTCTCTAATCAATTGATAAACGCCAAATACTTCGGCTAATTGAGCGATCGTGGTCGACTCTCCACCAGGTAGCACTAGTGCATCTACTGCTTGAATCTCAGATGCTCGACGAACAGCAACAGCATCAACTCCACATTGAAGTAAGGATCCAATGTGTTCGCGCACATCACCTTGAAGTGCTAAAACGCCAACCTTCATTTATAGAGAAATTACCAACCGCGTTCTGCAAGGCGATGTGGTGCTGGAAGATCAGCAACATTAATTCCAACCATTGCCTCACCCAATCCACGAGATGCCTCAGCAATAACCTTGGGGTCATCCCAAAATGTTGTTGCCTTAACGCAAGCCGCCGCACGTTGAGCCGGGTTTCCTGATTTGAAGATTCCAGAACCGATGAATACTCCATCAGCGCCCATGCTCATCATCAGCGCAGCATCTGCAGGTGTTGCAATTCCACCAGCGGTAAATAACACCACTGGAAGTTTGCCAGTCTGAGCAACTTCCTTGACAAGATCGTAAGGAGCTTGAAGCTCCTTAGCTGCAACATATAGCTCATCCTCTCGAAGTGACGAGAGACGACGGATTTCTCCACCAATTTTGCGCATGTGCTGCATTGCATTTGAAACATCTCCGGTGCCTGCTTCGCCCTTTGACCGGATCATCGCTGCACCTTCATTGATTCGACGAAGTGCTTCACCAAGATTTGTTGCTCCGCAAACAAAGGGAACGGTGAAATCAAACTTATCAATATGGTTTTCATAATCAGCAGGGGTTAAAACCTCAG
>CAZCDF010000002.1:0-32852 GCA_964497665.1 uncultured Candidatus Planktophila sp.
CAAACATCAAGCATGCTTCAGGGATTAGCCTGGGCTACAGGTATCTTCTTCATTGGTACCTACTTCTTCTTGTCGAGGGAGCGTGAGTTCGCTGTCCGCCTCTAAACTTCAAAAGACTAATGAGCTCGCAGTTTCGATTAGAAATGTTGGGCTCACTTACACGACTGCAATTGATCGCAGACCAACACTTAAGGCACGGGTTAAAGCTTTAGGTCGTGGGGGAAAACAAACACGTGTTGTGCGTGCACTCGATGATATAAATCTTGATGTTGAGTATGGACAAGTTTTAGGTGTTATTGGAACAAATGGAGCTGGTAAATCTTCATTGATGCGCTGTGTTGCGGGAATTCTGCCTCCATCACAAGGACGTATCGAAGTCTACGGATCTGTAAGCACCTTGTTAGCTTTGGGTGTTGGGTTTAATCCATCAATGTCCGGGCGAGATAACGTCTTTTTAGGTGGTTTAGCCGCTGGAATGTCTCGCGAAGAGATTGAAGGTCACTTTGATGAGATCGCTGATTTCTCTGAACTTGGTGAGGCTATCGATGCTCCGATGCGTACATATTCATCTGGAATGTATGCACGCCTTGCATTTTCAGTAGCAGCCACAGTGCGACCAGATATTTTGATTATTGATGAAGCCCTCAGTACTGGCGATGCAAAGTTCAAAGAAAAGAGTCTTAACAGAGTTAAAGAGTTACGTAGCGATGATCGTGCATTAATCCTTGTCAGTCATGCGATGCAAACATTGCGTGAGACATGTAATGATGTTGCCTGGCTACACAAAGGTAAGTTGATTCAGCGCGGCGAGCCAAATCAAGTAATTGATGCTTATCAAGAGTTTTTACACCTTGGAAAGAGTGCAGCAATTGATGAGGATGTTTAAACCCCTCGTTTTCTTGTTGGCTTTTGCTCTTATCGCCCCGCCACAAGCCTCTGGTGTAGATACTCCAACTGAGTTTGCAATTACCGGTGCTGGGTACGGGCATGGGGTAGGACTAAGCCAAATTGGTGCACGTTCAAAAGCGCTTGCGGGAGAAACTGCAACTGCGATTCTTAATTACTATTACAAAGATGTAGTTATTCAACCTTTAGATGATTCAAAGATTCTTAGAGTAAATGTTGGACATTTACTCAGCACTGCACGAATTGCAACCTCAACACCTGATGCAACCTTGCAGATATTTAGTGGGGATATTGGCGAGAATCTGGATGTAGCACCCATTGCCGTTGTGCCAGTGAGAAGCTCTTTGACATTTTCAATTCTAGGTTCCACCGTTGTACCTAGTGTTGTTACTGGTAAACAAGTCACAAGCTTGCCGAGAAATAGAGTCTTTACTGTTCGGTGGAGTGGAACACGTTATGCACCTGGTGTTGATGGAGTAGTTTCACTAACGCATTCCTCACTAACTACTCGGTATCGATATGGTCAGATGCAGTTCAGAGCGGTCAGGGCATCGACACTAGGATTTCGACTTGAAATTACCAACTCTGTTCGTTTGGCCGATGAATACTTATGGGGAATAAGTGAGGTTCCATCTTCATGGCCAGTTGCCGCTTTGGAAGCTCAAGCGATCGCCTCTCGAACTTACGCCTTAAATAAAGCTGGAATCTATCGGGCGGCATGCGACTGTGATCTATATGGTGAAATCTCTGACCAAAAGTTTCTCGGCTACGCCAAAGAGAGTGAAAAAGGTTGGGGCAAGTTTTGGAAAGCCGCTGTAACTAACACAGCGGGTTTAACCCTGACTCAAAATAATCTCCCGATCGCTGCTTACTTTGGAAGTTCTACTGGTGGATTAACTGAAACCTCATTAAATGCGTGGGGAAGTGAGCGCACCTATACCCAGATAATTCCAGATCCTGGAAGCTTGGATCCAAAACTTAATCCAAGATTTTTTAGCTGGAAGCGCTCTGTAACTCAAGCCTCAGTGGCGTTGGCTTTTGCTTTACCTGACGTGGCGACACTTGAAATACTTTCAAAGAATGCAAGTGGGACCGTTGGAATTATTAGAGCAACATCAAGTACTGGTGTTCAAAAAACACTTCGTGGAGAAACTTTTAGAAGCCGAACCAAGATTCCATCTGCCTACTTTGAATTAGTTGGCGTGCAGAATGCTGTTGAGCCCACCCCAAGTCCCAGTCCTTAGAACAACTTCCAGCGCACCATCTAGTGAGTTTCGTCGGAACAACAGATTGCTTGCACCAGAAAGAGTTCCGGCCTTAACAACATCGCCATCTGGCAACTTAACCTTTGCTGCAGCTGTTATATAAGTGCCCGCCTCGATCACGCAGTTATCGCCAAGGGAGATTCCTAAACCTGAGTTCGCACCAAGTAAACACTTCTCGCCGATAGAGATAACCTCTTTTCCTCCACCGCTGAGTGTTCCCATGATTGATGCACCACCACCCACATCTGTGCCATCTCCAACAACTACACCCGCTGAAATTCTTCCTTCAACCATGGATGTTCCAAGTGTTCCAGCGTTGAAGTTAACAAATCCTTCATGCATCACCGTTGTTCCGGAGGCCAGGTGGGCACCCAGACGAACACGATCTGCATCAGCTATACGAACACCTGACGGAATTACATAATCAACCATTCGCGGAAACTTATCGACACCATAGACACTGACATGACCATGTGCTGCCTTTAGTCGAGCACGAGTAAGTTCAAAACCTTCAACCGCGCAAGGTCCTACAGATGTCCAGACGACATTACTTAAAATTCCAAAGATTCCTTCAAGTGCCAGCCCGTGTGGCTTAACGAGGCGATGTGACAACAAATGTAAACGCAGGTATGCATCTGCAGCATTTGCTGGTGCTTTTGTAATATCTATTTCGAGGCTTACTAATTCACGAGAAACACCTCGTACCTCATCTGTGCCAACAAGTGCCGTTAACTCAGCTGGCACTGATCCTGATAGCGCTGACATGGATGGGTTTGGGTACCAAACATCGAGGGTCGTTCCCTTTGAAATAGTTGCGATTCCGTGGCCAGATGCGATGGTCGTCATGTCCTAAGCCTAGCCTCTATTGTTAGCCACATGCGTATTGCCGTCTTTTGTTCATCATCTCCCACGATTGATAACAAGTATGTAGAGCTTGCTTACCAGTTGGGCAAGGGGATTGCGACAACCTCAAATGAATTAGTAACAGGTGGCGGCCATATTTCCATGATGGGCGCTGTTTCCCGAGGTGCGCGTGATGCCAAGGGCAGAACTGTAGGAGTTATTCCGCAAGCCCTGGTAGATATCGAATTTGCCGATCATGACAATGATGAGTTACACATCGTTGAAACTATGGGTCAGCGGAAGCATATGATCACAGATATTTCCGATGCTTTTATTACCTTACCCGGTGGGGCTGGAACCCTTGAAGAGTTCTTTGAGATCTGGGTTGGACATTATTTAAAGTTTCATACCAAGCCCGTTGTGATTTTAGATCCATATGGAATATATGCACCACTACATGAGTTAATCATTCATTTAGAAGAAGAAAAGTTTATAAAACCTGGAATGCGTGAAATTGTTCAATGGACTACTAGTGTCGATGATGCGCTGAAAGCTTGCGGTGCATGAGAAGTAATCACATCGCAATGAGTCTTGTGATCGATGCTCCTATTGAAAAAGTATGGGAAGCACTTGCCGATTGGGAGTCTCAAGGAGACTGGATGCTCCAAACAACTGTTGAAGTAACTTCTGATATTCGAGAAGGAGTTGGAACATCAATCGCGGCTTTCACAGGTGTTGGAAAGTTGGGAATCATGGATCACATGACCGTGACTTCATGGAATCCACCACATGTGTGCGACGTGGTTCATACCGGAAAGATAATTAAAGGAACTGGACGATTTGAATTAACGGCGCTATCGGCACAATCGACTCGATTTGATTGGTCTGAAGAAATTCTCGCGCCGCGTGCTGTATTCCTTCTCATAGCACCTGGTTTGTACGCGGGTGTGCGTATCTCGCTTTGGACCTTACGGCGTCATCTGCAACAAAGGAAGTAAAGTTGTGCCATGGGCAAGCAACCACAAACACTGGCACAAGCCCTTGCCACTTTGCCTGAAGAAGAGCGCATTATCTTGACTATGCACTACCTAAAGTCGATGAGCGCTGCTGAGATAGCTTCACTTCTTGGGGTTCCAGAGCGCTCTGTAGCCACGATTATTAGCCAGGGCAGGTCCCGATTGAGCGCGATTCTGGGGATTTAAGGCCAATCTCGATTTCACACTAACGCTCTTTGTGCGAGATACTTACCCCCTTGCTTCGCAACTGCAGTACCAACGATTTAGAGGAGACTCCACATGGCAGCCATGAAACCCCGCACTGGTGATGGTCCAATGGAGGTTACAAAGGAAGCCCGCTCCTTGGTAATGCGTATTCCACTTGAAGGTGGCGGACGTTTGGTCGTCGAAATGAACGCGGAAGAAGCAAACAACTTGAGCGCAGCTCTTCACGCCGCTGTCGCCCTCGTCAAGAAGTAATTTTTCTATACAGGCAGTAGCCTTACCAATCATGTCAGCACTGCCACTGTATGCACCCCTAGAGGTATCAAAGGCGGTTAGTGCCGACTCCATAGCCTTGGGTTTCTGGAAGAACTCCGACGGTGGCTTTGAATTTGTAGCTCCACTCGCCTCCCAGATCGAGAAGTTTTTTGGTCTCGATCTCGTAGATGAATTAACTTTTTTTACACCAACTGGAAAAGCTGGCGAGTTATTTGAAATTCCTGTGAGCGCCCCAGATTCTCAAACTGATCGAATCTTTTTAGTTGGCGTTGGTGATCAAAGTGGATCAGCTGCACGTGCAGCAGGAGCTGCAGTTGGTCGCAAGGTTCGCGGTAAGGGTTCAACTGTCTACTCTGCCTGTGTGCTCAGTGAAATTAAAGCACACGCAATATCAATGGCATTGGGTGCTTGGGTATGGAATTTAAAGACAGATAAGAAGAAAGAGGAGCCAACACTTTTGGTTGGTAGCAAGGATGCGCAAGTAATCAAAGATGCTGCAGCAATTGCAAAAGCGATCTGCAGAACTCGCGATTTAATTCATACCCCCGCAAACATCAAGACTCCAGCCTGGATGGGAAAGCAAGCAGAAGAGTTTGCAAAGGGCACTGGACTTAAGGTGGAAATCTTTGCAGGAGCAGCGCTCAAGGATTTTGGGGGATTACGTGCAGTTGGTGGTTCTTCGCCAAAACCGGGCCCTCGCATGATTCAAGTTTCATACCAACCAAAATCAAAGAAGAAGTCAGCCAAGGCATTGCCACATGTGGTTTTAGTTGGCAAGGGAATCACATTTGATACAGGCGGAGTTTCCCTAAAGCGCCCATATGACACCATGATGGCGATGAAAAGCGACATGGCAGGCTCGGCGGCGATTCTTGGAACTTTAACCGCCCTTGAAGAGCTGCAACCAAATGTTCGTGTAACGGCGCTCATGATGATGGCAGAAAACGCCATCTCTGCTACAGCACAGCGTCCAAGCGATGTCATTAAGCATTACGGCGGCACAACGGTTGAAGTAATCAACACAGATGCTGAAGGACGCTTAGTTCTTGCCGATGGCTTGGCCTATGCCGATGCACATTTAGATCCAGATTATTTAATTGATATTGCAACACTTACAGGAGCGGCAACCCTTGGATTAGGCCGTCAGTACGCGGCTATGTACACACGTGATAACGCTCTAGCTGCACAACTATCAAAGGCTGGAGATTTAACAGGAGATCGCGTGTGGCACATGCCATTAGTAGATGATTACAAAGAAGCTCTGCGCAGCGACATTGCTGATTTGAACCATACTGCTGACAAAGGAAAGTTCTCAGCAGGTTCAGTCACCGCCGCTTTATTCTTGGAAAACTTTACGTCAACTCGTCGCTGGGTTCATTTAGATATAGCCGGAACTGCGCGTAGCGAAGTTGATGCAGGCGAAAATTCAAAGGGTGGAACAGGATTCGGAGTACGTCTTCTAACAGAATGGATTACCTCTTTATCATGAGAGTAGATCCGCATACCTTTGCTGAAGATTTCATTCCAGAAGATCATTTCAAGTCGATGGCACGTGCCCGTGGCGTTGAATTAGGAACTGTTGATACAACCCCTGGAGCTGGTGCCTTTCTTAAGTTTCTTGCCTCAACCTTGAAGGCACAATCGGTTGTCGAAGTTGGTACTGGCTCAGGTGTAGGTAGTTTGTGGTTGTTCGATGGAATGCTTCCCAGTGGAACTCTGACATCAATTGATGATGAAATGGAGCATTCGCAAATTGCAAGGCAAGCATTTTCAGATGCGGATATTGCGCAGAATCGCTACCGATTGATCACAAACTCAGTTTTAGATGTAATTTCAAAGCTCACTGATCGGGCATATGACCTAGTAGTCCTTCGCCATAACCCGGAAGATCTCAGCTTTGTGATCAATGAATCCCACCGAATACTTCGAAGCGGTGGGGCACTTGTCATTGATAATTATTACGGTGGAGGCAAGGTCTGCGACGCAGCCCAACGTGATCCACGAACTGTCGCCCTACGGGATGCTGGGAAAATCATTAAGAACGACACAGATCATTGGGTGAGTTCATTACTACCAGTCGGCGATGGATTATTGATCGCAACGAAGATATAGGAAGATACGAACATGATTTTTCCTCGCAAAAAGATTGCTCCAGTTGCTGCCCCTTGGTGGGAGGCCAATAGAGCCTCCAAAAGCTCCAAGGGGAGCTTGGCGTTAATTGCAGTTCTCGCTGGAGCTGTTGGTGGAATTCTGGGAGTTAATGCTTCAGGTGCCTCTATCTTTAATCGTGTAAATCTAGTCTCATCAACTAGCACAATTGAAAGAGCACCAGATTCAATCGCAGGCACAGCACAAAGGGTTTTGCCTTCTGTGGTTTCAATTCAAACTCGATCTTTTACGGGTGGCGGAACAGGTTCTGGATTCTTTATTGACAGTGATGGTTTTATCCTGACCAATAACCATGTGATTAGTTCAGCAGCACAATCTGGCGGCCGGATACAAGTAAAGCTCAATGATGGGCGTATCTTCAATGCAGAGGTTGTGGGTAGAGATGCATCATACGATTTAGCTGTTTTAAAGATTGCTGCATCTGGTTTAAAGGCGCTGCAATTTGGAGATAGTGATCAAGTTGCAGTTGGAGACTCCGTAATTGCAATCGGCTCTCCGCTAGGTTTATCAGGAACAGTTACAACCGGAATTATCAGTGCTAAGAATCGTCCAGTAACGGCGGGAGATTCTTCAAATGAGAGTTCATTTATTAACGCGCTGCAAACCGATGCAGCGATTAATCCAGGTAACTCTGGAGGCCCGTTAGTTGACTCAACTGGAGCTGTAATCGGAGTTAATTCAGCAATTGCATCATTAGGTTCAGATTTACAAACTGGATCTATCGGATTGGGTTTTGCGATTCCAATCAATCAGGCACGTAAGACCGCAGATCAACTTATTAAAAATGGGGTTGCAACATATCCAGTAATAGGAATCTCTTTGGATATGAATTATCCGGGCGACGGAGCTCAGGTTGCTACATCCGGACGAGGAATATTGCCTGGAAGTCCTGCTGAAAAAGCGGGATTAAAGGGCGGCGACATTGTTACTGCGCTCAATGGTCGCGCTATTAATAGTCCCGAAGAGTTAATCGTGGCGGTTCGATCAATGAATGTGGGAGATGTAGTCAGACTCACATACAAGCGAGATGGTAAGGAAAATACAGTCTCGCTAACTCTTATCGCGGCCAAGAAGTAATTGGCGTAGGCTAAAGCAATGTTCTTTGATCTAGGTGCGGGCGAGCTTTTGGGCCTGGCAATTCTTGCGATGCTTCTAGTTGGTCCAGAACGTTTGCCAAAGATTGCAGTTGATGCAGCCCAATGGGTAAAGAAGGCGCGGGGTTTAGCAACAAAGGCAACCTCTGAACTTCGTGAAAATCTAGGACCTGGTTTTGAAGATCTTCAACCTAAAGATCTCAACCCGAAAACTTTTGTAAAGAAGCAGCTAGCAGATCTTTTGGAAGAGGAAACTCCAAAGCCCAAGGTTAAGAAGCCAGCTGCCATGATTGATCCAGATTTGTTATGACACTTCTTGAATTAGTTAAAGATGCGCTTTCAAAGGTAAATGATCCTGAGTTGCGTCATCCCATTACCGAACTTGGGATGATTGAAGACTTAAGCGAAAATAATGGCGCAGTTTCTCTCAAAGTACTTCTGACCATTGCAGCATGTCCTATGCAGGATCGATTAAGAACCGATATCTCTAACGCTGTCACAGGTGTAGAGGGTGTAAAGAGTGTTGATCTTGTATTCGGTGTGATGAATGAAGAACAACGTAACTTTGTAAAGAAGGTTGTTCGAGGTGGACGGGAAAAGTTCATTCCCTTTGCCCAGCCTGATTCACTTACACGTGTTATTGGTATCGCATCTGGAAAAGGTGGAGTCGGAAAGTCCTCAGTAACTGCCAACCTTGCGGTTGCTATTGCAAAGAATGGTTTGAGCGTAGGAATCCTGGATGCGGATGTATATGGCCATTCGATTCCACGACTAATGGGTTTAATGGGGCAACGACCTACAGCGATTGATCAGATGTTTATCCCACTCGAGTCATATGGGGTTAAGACGGTGTCGATGGAGATGTTCAAGCCTGAGCGCTCTGATCCCGTTGCCTACAGAGGACCACTTCTTCACAGAGTATTAGAACAACTCTTATCTGATGCTTACTGGGGGGATCTCGATGTTTTACTGATCGATTTACCTCCTGGAACCGGAGATTTAGCAATTTCATTGGGTCAATTGATTCCAACTTCAGAGATAGTCGTTGTCACAACTCCACAAGTTGCTGCAGCTGAGGTTGCCGAACGTGCTGGCCGTATCGCACATCAAATTCACCAACATGTCATTGGGGTTATAGAAAATATGTCAGCATTTCCATGCCCAACATGCAGCGAAACCATTTCGCTCTTTGGTGAGGGCGGAGGAGAAGAGACATCTCGCCGTCTTTCACAACTTGTGGGAAGTGATGTTCCATTACTTGGAAAGATTCCATTTAGCCCAGCGCTGCGAACTGGCGGCGATGATGGTTCACCAATTGTAGATGCAGATCCCAATGCTCCCGCGGCGGGAGCGATTGTTGAGATTGCAGAAAAGCTGATGAAGCGAAGTAAGTCTTTACTCGGGGTCCGATTGGGTGTCTCGACGTAACTCTTTTGCAAGTTCATCAACTAAATCAGCTAGTTCACTGCGTACAAAGTCACGAGTAGCAACTTCACCAAGTGAGTTGCGAAGCGCTGCTAGTTCGCGTGTGAGGTATTCAGTATCTGCAATTGATCGCTCATTTTGTGCGCGATCTTCATTGAGTTGAATACGGTCGCGGTCTGCTTGACGATTTTGTGCAAGAAGAATCAACGGGGCTGCATATGATGCCTGCATAGAAAGAATCAAAGTTAAAAAGATAAATGGATAATCATCAAAACGTAAATTCGCAGGAGCGACAAAGTTCCAGATAACCCAAAAGGCAATAAAGATTGTCATGTACACAAGGAAACGAGCCGTTCCTAAGAAACGTGCAAAACGTTCAGACATACGACCAAAAGCTTCTGGGTCGTAATTTGGTCGAAGAGAGCGGCGGGTCTCGCGAGGAGTGTCTAAGCCATAGTTACGTGCCATCTTTAACCCCCTTAAATACTTTCCGACTTAAATGAAACAGGTGAATTTTCACGATGATCGTGGCGCCAGTTTTCTGGCAGCAAGTGGTCGAGCACATCATCAACCGTTACCGCGCCTAACAAGCGCTCATTGGCATCCACAACAGGCAGAGAAAGCATGTTGTAGCTGGCTAAATGTGAGGAGACCTCATGCAAGGTTGCATCGGGATTTGTAGCCTTTGAATCAGTGTCAACGATTGATCCCAGCAGTGTTGATGGGGGTTCGCGAAGCAAACGTTGGTAGTGAACCACACCAATAAAGCGACCGGTTGGAGTCTCTACTGGTTGGCGACAGATGTAAATCTGTGAAGCAAGTGCAGGAGAAATCTCTTTTTGTCGAACAGCGGCAAGGGCATCAGCAACAGTTGAATCAGCGGTCAACACAATTGGCTCAGTCGTCATCATTCCACCAGCTGAGTAATCTTCATATGTCATTAACCGTAAAACATCTTCTGCATCCTCTGGCTCCATGAGCTCAAGGAGAGCGGTTGCACGCTCTTCGCCAACTTCGCGAAGTAGGTCAGCGGCATCATCGGGATCCATCTCGCCAAGAACATCTGCAGCACGTTCACCCTCAAGCTCTGCAAGTAGGGCAACACGGTTTTCCTCATCCATCTCTTCAAGCACATCTGCAAGGCGCTCATCTTCGAGTGCGCTAGCAACTTCAATACGACGCTTTGGTGCAAGATCCTGAAGCACGGCGGCAAGGTCTGCCGCACGTAAATTAGCAAGGGTTGAAAGGAGGTTAGCAACACCCTGATTTTGTTCTGTGTTTGCAAAGCCAACAACTTCTTCCCAGGTAACGGTTGATGTTGCACCCTTGCGACGTAAGCCTCGACCTTTTCGCATTATGTGAACTTTTGCAATCAACCAATCGCCATTTCGATTTTGTTCCATGCCCATATCTTCAACAACAACCTCTTCTGAGGTTTCTAGCAATGTGATGGATCGATCCAGCATTTCTCCTAAAACTAAGACCTCACCAGGGCGGGTATCAAAACGGCGCATATTAAGCAGGCCAGTAATGACAACCGCTCCGCTTTCAATTGATGTAACACGGGTAATAGGAACAAAGACTCGGCGGCGCAAAGGTACTTCGACAACCAATCCAAGGATTCGCGGTTGTTGATTGTTTGAACGCAGGGTCGCGACAGCATCTCGTACCTTTCCGACAGGATCACCATTTGGGTCAAAGACCGCGGTACCTGCAAGACGGGCGAGAAATACTCGGTTTAGGAGATTGCCGCTCATGGGATAAGGGTACCTTTCTCTCATGACCTCAGGCGAACGCATTAATGACCACACGGCGATCCCTGCAAAACCAGATCTCATTCGCCTAGGTCTTGGAATTATTGGAATTGGTACCTCAGGCCCATTAATTGCAATGAGTGCGATGCCTGTGTTGACTTTGATTTTTTGGCGCAACTTAGGTGGATCACTTATTACATTGCCATTTGCGCTGCGCCATTCACGTGATCGCGAAGGAATGAAGTGGGCGATGATTGCGGGCGTATTGCTTGCACTTCACTTTATTGGTTTCTTCTTGGCGATGAGAATGACAACTGTTGCAGCTGGAACAGCCCTTGTTGCGCTACAGCCAATTTTTGCAGCTCTATTTGTAAAGTTTAGTGGCGGACACATTCCATCAAAAGCTTGGCTAGGAATGATTGTTAGTTTTTCAGGGGTTGTTTTAGTTTCTGGTGTGGATTTAACTATCTCCTTCCGCGCCTTCATGGGAGATATTGCCGCACTAATTTCCGCTGCATTAGCTGCCGCTTACATGATGGCTGGTTCAAAGGCGCAGCGCACCTTAGAAACGAGTACCTACACGACCGTCTGTTACTTTGTTTGCTCAATCACCGCATTACCTATGGCATTAATTGCAGGAAATGAAATCTTTGCCTTTGAGCAAAAAGAGTGGCTCATACTTTTGGGGCTCATCCTCGGTGCTCAACTTTTGGGCCACACCATGTTTAACTCAGCGCTCAAGCGTGTTTCACCCGCGATCGTTTCCTTGATTGTGTTTTTCGAAGTACCAGTAAGTGCGGTGCTGGCAGCATGGTGGATTAATCAAACTCCACCACTTGGAATCATTCCTGGCATAGTTTTAATTCTCGTTGGCTGTGTCTTAGTGGTTACCAGAACTCGTGGAGCAAGCAATGATTGATCTGCATACCCACACTAATTGCAGCGATGGAACAGATTCTCCCCGCGAATTAGTTAACAAGGCGATTGTTCAAGGGTTAGAAGTTCTAGGAATTTCAGATCACGATACGACATCTGGTTGGAAAGAAGCGATTGAATCTTTACGCGGAACTTTGAAATTGGCGCTAGGTGCTGAAATTTCATGTCTGACATCAGATGGAGTGAGTGTGCACATGTTGGGGTTGTTATTTGATTCCGAACATCAGGAGATGCAACAGGTATTGGAAGAAACCCGCGATGGTCGACTTCCTCGTATGCGCAAGATGATTGAGAAGATGAGGGCTGAAGGCATGGACATCTCGATGGAGGATGTAGAGCAAGCCATGCCAGCCGGTGCCACTATGGGCAGACCACACCTAGCCGATGCCCTTGTTGCCAAGAAGATTGTGAAATCACGTGATGAGGCGTTTGTAGATTTACTACACAACGAATCACGATTTTATGTTTCACATGCTGCACCAACGCCAGTTGATGCCATCGCTTTGATTCGCAGAGCTGGGGGAGTTGCTGTAATCGCCCATCCATTTGCCTCCCATCGTGGGCAAATCCTGAAAGCAGATGATTTCTCCGAGTTAGTTGCAGCAGGTTTAAATGGGATAGAAGTTGATCATCGTGACCAAAACCCTGATGAAAGAGGGATGTTGAGAACAATTGCACGGGATTTAGATCTTGTAATCACGGGAAGTAGTGATTATCACGGCACCGGAAAACTTAATTCATTAGCAGAAAACCATACCCATAGGGAACAATGGGAGAAGTTAGAGTCACAAGCCAATGCTCGAAGGGTGGTTTCAGCGTGAAGGATGTTGGTGCAGTTACCTTTGCAATTCAGTCATTTGTGACCTTGTTTGTAATTATGGATCCGCCAGGAGCGGCCCCAATTTTCTTAGGTTTAGTTGCAGATAAGACTCAACGAGTTCGCAGAATCTTAGCCATGCAAGCGGCAGCGGTCTCATTCCTTGTAATTTCCCTTTTTGCTCTCTTTGGTCGAGTAATTCTTGAATACCTCAATATTTCACTTGAGGCTCTTCAGGCTGCAGGAGCATTACTTCTTCTTCTTGTAGCACTTGAACTCTTAACCGGTAACGCAAAATCTATGAATGATGACAGCAATACCAATGTGGCATTGGTTCCACTAGGTACTCCACTTTTGGCTGGACCAGGTGCAATTGTTGCGACGATGATTTTCGTGCAGCAAGTTGATTCGCGTGAAATGGGATTTGCCTTGGTGGCCGCTGTTATTGCGGTTCACATTGCCATTGCACTAGTTCTCATGGCATCGACGACAATTCTTAAGGTAATCAAGGAGACGGGTGTAACCCTCGTAGCCCGCATTGCAGGTCTATTGCTAGCAGCAATCGCAGTACAAATGCTTGTAGATGCAATTCGTGTTTTTGTTGCTGTTTAGCTTTCTTTAAACTTCTTGGTGCGAGTACGTGTTCGCTCGGTACGTGGCTTTGTTGCCTCCTGCTTTACACGCGGAGGACGCGCATCTTTACTCTCCACCTTGGCAGTGGGTTTTGCTTTAACCATTCGACCAGTTGATCCGGCAGGAATGTTGAGCATTTCATAGAGATGTTCTGAAGACGAGTAGGTCTCTTCAGGTTCTGCCAACCCAAGTTCAAGTGTTTGGTCAATCATCTTCCAGCGGGCAAGTTCATCCCAATCAACAAATGTGACTGCGATTCCATGTGCTCCTGCACGAGCGGTGCGACCAATTCTGTGAACGTAAGTCTTTTCATCCTCTGGACACTGATAGTTAATGACGTGAGTGATGCCATCAATATCAATGCCACGAGCAGCAACATCGGTTGCCACCAATACATCTGATTTACCAGCCTTGAAATCGCTCAACGCTTTTTCACGAGCGCTTTGCCCAAGGTCACCATGAATTGGTGCTGCCTTGAAGCCACGCTCCATCAAATCTTCAGCGGTCTTTTGCGCAGTTCGCTTGGTACGACAGAAAACCATAGTTGGGCCACGACCATCAGCCTGCAAGATACGAGCCAACATTTCGATTTTGTCGAGTGCATGAGCACGCAAAACATGCTGCTTGATTCGGGTTACTACAGCGCCTTCATCTTCACTATCTTGAGTGCGGATGTGAATAGGTTGGTTCATGAAGCGACGGGCAAGAGCGATAATGTCACCAGGCATAGTTGCTGAAAACAACATAGTTTGAGCACGGTTAGGAGTGCTGGACAAAATCTTTTCTACATCTGGCAAGAACCCAAGATCCAACATTTCATCAGCTTCATCAAGGACTAAGCGGGACACCTCTTTTAGCTTAAGTTGACCTTGGCGTGAGAGATCCAATAAACGACCAGGAGTTCCAACAACAATTTCAACACCTGCGTGCAAGGCTTCAATTTGAGGTTCAAATGCACGACCACCATAAACAGCAAGGGTACGAATTCCACGGTTTGCTGCAAGCTCTTCGATATCTCGGGTTACTTGTGTGCATAGCTCACGAGTAGGAACAACGATTAATACCTGAGGCATACCTTTATTGGCAAAATCTGCCCACTCAACATCATTTGGTGCAATCACGCGTTCGATAACTGGAATACCAAAAGCAAGTGTTTTTCCAGTACCGGTTTTTGCTTGCCCGATCACATCACCATCTGCCAGAGCAATTGGCAAAACCATTTCCTGAATTGCAAATGGTGCCAGAAAACCATGAGCATGAAGCGCCTCAATGGTTTCGCTGCGCAGGGGTAACTCTGCAAATGTTGCTGACATAATTAACTAATCCTAACGATTTTAATTGCGTGGAAAACCTGAAATGCCTCGCCACATGAGGTTGTAAACTAATGTCACAGCTTCCTGTCGGCTCAACTTGCTATCTCGTTCGAGCCAGTGACGAGCAGTTACTTGCGCATAACCAATCATTCCAACACCCAAAAGCATCGATGCCTCTTTTGATAGGCCTGTATCTATTGCAATTACCGCACTTGCAGCAGCTGCACAGTCGTAAGTCATTCTGTTTAAGCGCTCATGAACCTGTGGCTCAACGCTCATATCACTCTCGAAGAGCAAACGGAAAGCTTCGCCTTCCCTTTCAATAAATGCGAAGTATGCATCAACTGTTGCATGCACACGATCCTTATTGTCTGGGGTAGAAGCAATTGCTTTCTGAATCTCAAAAACTAATGAATCAATATGTAAATCTAAGACAGCCAAGTACAGCTCTAACTTTGATGGAAAGTGCTGATACAAAACAGGCTTTGAGACATTTGCACGATCTGCGATCTCATCCATAGCTGCTGAGTGGTATCCAGCAGCGGTAAAAACTTCAAGGGCGGCAGATAGCAACAACGCCCGGCGCTCATCGCGAGGCAAGCGAGCCTTGTTGGTTGTGTCTACGTTACTCATTGGTCTAATCGTACGGCAGAATTACCAAACATGAACCGCTCCTATGAAGGATTCCGCATCCTGCTCGTGCATGCACATCCTGATGATGAAACCATCAATAACGGGGCAACAATGGCTTTGTATGCAGATTTAGGGGCTCAAGTCACGCTCGTGACCTGTACTCGTGGAGAAGAAGGCGAAGTATTAGTCCCAGCTCTTTCGCATTTAGCAAGTAGTCAGAAAGATCAACTTGGCTCTCATCGTGAGATAGAACTCGCGAATGCAATGAAGGCCCTCGGAGTTACAGATTATCGATTCTTAGGTGCTCCATCAACCAAGTTTCGAGATAGCGGAATGATGGGAACAGAACCAAATAATCGTCCAGATGTTTTCTGGCAGGCAGATGTAGATGCCGCTTCAACTATCTTGGCAGAGATTATTGATGAGATTAAGCCGCATATTCTTATTACTTATGATGAAATCGGTGGATACGGACACCCGGATCACATTCAGGCGCACCGTGTTGCAATGAGAGCATCAGAGTTATCTACATGGGAGATACAAAAGATTTATTGGAACACCATGCCCAAATCTGTTTTGGCTGAAGGTATCGCCAAGATGAAGGAGATTGGATCTGACTTCTTTGGAGCAGAAAGTGTGGATGACTTACCTTTTGCAAAAGATGATGAGTTTGTAACAACCCTGATTGATGGCGGCGCTTATGTTGATGCAAAGATGGCAGCTATGAAAGCGCATGAGACACAAATTTCACTTGATGGCCCTTTTTTCGCTCTCTCCAATAATTTAGGACTACAGATTTGGGGAGATGAGTACTACACCTTGGTTAAGGGTACAAAGAGCGAACCATTTGATGCTCATGGCCGTGAAACAGATCTAACGTCTGGGATCTTGCTGTAATGAAGGTTTTTTACTCACTATTGTTTGGTGCAGCACTAGGTGCAAGCTCAATCTTTATCCACAGTTATTACCCACCTATCGGTTTGATTCTAACTTTGATTGCGACAGCTTTAGGAATCTGGGCAACAGGTCGGTTGTGGGGTAAACGTTCCTACAAGTTCATCGCATCTATTGCGTGGGCATTAGTAGTGCTGCGTGCCGGTTTTCCGGGTCTCAATGAAGAGTACTTAATCCAAGGTGATGCGATTGGAATGTCCTTAATTAACTTTGGCTTTATTGCAATTGTGATTGCAATTGTGACACCACTTTAGCTCCAGAGTTGTCCTTCTGGAGTATCTTTAATTGTTAGTCCTAAGTTTTCTAATTCGATACGCATACGATCACTTTCTGCCCACGCCTTATTTTTTCTGGCAGTAGCTCTCTGTTCTAGGAGAGTTTTCATTTGTGGCGTCAGCACCCGCGCCTCAACGGGTCGATCTAGATCTAAAGCTAATACCTGATCGGCGTAACGGAACACAGATGCCTTATTCTCGGAATTATCTTTTTCGATCTCTCGCAATCGCATAATTACCCGCGGAGTATCTAAATCAGAGTTGAAAGCTTGCTCAATTTCAGCATCAACTGAGATTGAATTATCTGAAGACCATTGCGCCATCTTCATTCGCCAGCGCTTGAGTGTTTCATTTGCTGCTTCGATTGAGTTCCAAGTCAGATCCATTTGTGATCGATACTTGTTCTCAAGGAAGCAAAGGCGAAGTGCTAGCGGATCGATTCCTCGCTTGATGACATCGCTGAGGAGCACAACATTTCCGGAGCTCTTTGACATCTTTTTACCCTCAAAAAGTAGGTGTTCCCCATGGACCCACAGATCAACCGCTTCCTTGTTGATTAAGGCGTTTGATTGGGCTCGTTCATTCTCATGGTGTGGGAAACGAAGATCGATTCCACCGACATGAATATCAACATGGCCATCAAGAAGTTCCAGGGACATCGCTGAACATTCAATGTGCCAACCAGGAAAACCTTTACCCCACGGTGATTCCCACACCATCTCAGTGCGGTCACCGGCAGCTTTCCACAGCGCCCAATCAGCGTGAAATCTCTTTGCACCATCCTCGGTGTATTCGTAGCGATGACCAGGCTTGAGTGAATCTAATCTATTACCACTGATAGCGCCGTAACTTTCAAAGTTTTGAGCGCTGAAATACACAGATGAATCACTGCCTACATAAGCAAAGCCTGCAGCTACCAATTTCCCGATGAGGTTGAGCATCATGTCGATACTTTCACTGGCTCTTGGATAAGCGGTTGCGGGTTGGATATTGAGCGCAGCTAAATCTGTGTGAAATCTTTCTTCATACTTTCGAGCGATTTCAAATGGATCAACTTTTTCTAACTTTGCTTGGCTTAACATCTTGTCATCATCAACAAAATCCTCAGACATATGTCCAACATCAGTGATGTTTTGAATCAGACGAGGCTGCGAACCATTTAACTTGATGACACGTGCAATGAGATCTGACAGTAAGAAAGTTCTGAGATTCCCAACATGGGCATCTCGATACACCGTTGGACCACAGCAATACATTCGAATTTCTTTTTGTTCTACATCAACTTGCTTCAGGCCACGTGATTGAGTGTCATATAACTTCATTCCTTCTCAATCACCTTCCTCCATACAAAAATCTCACTATGAGAGAATTCAATTACCTCACCACGCTTGTTCCGTAATGAATTCGGGGTAAGTAGGTGCCCCAAGATGTCGCGGAAGCCCCCTTCGGCTTCATGCAGCCTGATTGAAACCCGCGAGCCGATGAGTTCGGTGAATTGAGATTCGAGCTCTGTTGGCATGTGACAACGATAAGCCCACCGTTAAATATCGACTAGCCGTAAATATCGCGCTGTGGCGATACTTGCCATTAGAATTCCCATCTAGAAACCTGCCCAAACCTTGGAGGCCGCTCGTGACCTATGTGATCGCAGACCCATGCGTCGATGTAAAAGATAAGTCCTGCATCGAAGAATGTCCCGTGGATTGCATTTATGAAGGCGATCGAATGCTGTACATCCAGCCAGATGAGTGCGTCGATTGCGGTGCATGTGAGCCGGTCTGCCCAGTAGAAGCTATCTACTACGAGGATGATGTTCCTGGTCAGTGGAAAGAGTTTGGCAAGGTCAACACAGAGTTCTTTATTGAAATCGGTTCACCAGGTGGAGCGAGCAAGGTTGGCCCAACTGGCACAGATCACGCTTCAATCGCAGCGCGACCACCAAAGAGCGAGTAACCATTGCGTGCCCAGCTCCCAGATTTTCCTTGGGATGCGTTAGCGCCATATGGTGAGAAGGCTCGTTCCCACCCGCTAGGGATTATCGATCTCTCGCAGGGAACTCCAGTAGACCCCACACCTGAATTTATTCAACAAGCCTTTCGCGATGCATCAAACTCTCCCAGTTATCCCGTCACCGCTGGAACACCAGAACTTCGAGCAGCGATAAAAAAATGGGCAACTGATCGTTTAGGCGCAACTGGAGATTTTGATGTTCTGCCATTAATTGGTTCAAAAGAGTTAGTGGCATGGTTGCCAACATATTTAGAGTCCACAAAGGTATTGATTCCTGAAATTGCTTATCCCACCTATCACGTAGGAGCGGTACTTGCTGGGGCAGAGTCAGTACCTGTAGCAATAGATGCAACTCAATGGCCGGCAGCTGATTTAGCGTGGTTGAACTCTCCATCTAATCCAACTGGGAGAGTACATAGCGTTGATGAAGTCAAAGCATGTATTGATTGGTCACGAAAAAACAAATCTGTTTTGATTTCCGATGAGTGTTATCTGGAGTTTGATCAAACAGCCCACTCTGTTTCAATTTTGTCTCAAACCGGAGGCGACAACACAAATATTCTTGCGGTGCACTCACTGTCAAAGCGTTCATCAATGGCTGGATATCGCGCCGCTTTTATGGTGGGAGACTCCGCTTTAATCGCTCGAATCCGTGAGATTCGAAAGCATGGAGGAATGATGGTTCCTCTTCCAGTTCAAAAAGCCATGACCGCAGCACTTGCAGATGATGCTCATGTTGCACAACAGCGCGCTCGCTATAACGCCCGTAAGGATGCGATGCGACCAGCACTTGCAGCAGCAGGTTTCACAGTTGAGTTCAGTGATTCGGGTTTGTATTTGTGGTGCACTCGTAATGAGGATGCCTGGACAAGTGTTGCCTGGCTTGCCGAGCGCGGAATTTTGGCAACACCAGGAAGTTTTTATGGCTCACTTGGCGCAAATCATATTCGTATTGCGATGACAGCCTCTGACGCTCAGATCGCAGATGCAGTACAACGTTTGAAGGCTTAATAATGGCTGTAGCAATTCTGTTGGTGGGCGGCTTTGGTACTCGATTGATGCCTTTAACCCGAAATACGCCAAAACCAATGCTTACCGTTGCGGGATTACCAGTTACCGAGCATCAACTTGTGATGGCAAAAGAGGCTGGCATAACTGAGATTGTTTTAGCCACCTCCTATCTTTCAGATGTCTTTACTCCGTACTTTGGCGATGGATCGCAATGGGGGATGAGCATTAAGTATGCGGTTGAAAAAGAACCGCTCGGCACTGGAGGTGCGATTCGAAACGCAGCCCAGTTGCTAAATACCAAAGATTCGGTAGTGATTCTCAACGGAGATGTTCTGAGTTCCCATAATTTGATGGAACAAATCCGCCAACATGAAGCACATGATGCAGATGTCACATTGCACTTAACACAAGTAGAAGATGCTCGCGCCTTTGGTTGTGTACCAACAGATTCTGATGGCAGAGTCACTGCATTTTTAGAGAAAATGGAAAACCCAGTTACCAATCAAATCAATGCAGGTTGTTATGTTTTTAATCCTCGAGTGATTTCATCAATTCCGTTAGACACAGTTGTTTCTGTCGAGCGCGAAACATTTCCGCAGTTAGTAAGCAGCGGTGCAAAGGTTTTTGGATATATAGAAAATGCCTATTGGTTAGATATTGGAACTCCAACAGCGTTGCTCAAAGCATCGAGAGATATCGTTCTTCGGAGTGGTGCTGGTTTAGTGATGCCGCAGGCCCATGTTGACCCAACCGCCATGATCACTGGTGGCAGCTGCATTGGGCGGGGCAGCTCTGTGGGAGCGGGAGCGGTCATCGATGGCTCGATCATTGAAGCGGGAGTTGTGATTGGCAGCAATTCGGTGATCACCAACTCTTTTGTGGCGGCAGGTGCCACCGTCGCAAATGAGGCGAAAATAGGGTCATCTTTTGTCACAAAGGGCGAAATTCTTCCCATTCCTCAATAGTTCAGGCGTAAATCCCTTTTCTCGGGCTTGACATCAGCGAGTTACAAGCGTGTAATTCACTCCTAAGAAAGTCTTTTCCAAGAGGGATGAGACAAGATCTAGCTAATGGAGCATCGACGTTATGCCGATTCAACCCGCAGCCCAGAACTCCCCAATCCCCACTTCAGGTCCAACAATCACTCTCGCATCTGGCGAAAACATGGAGCTTTCATGGCAGGAGCGTGCTCTGTGTGCGCAAACTGATCCAGAAGCTTTCTTCCCAGAAAAGGGTGGCTCAACTCGCGAAGCAAAGCGCGTATGTCTTTCATGCGATGTTCGCTCCGAATGTCTTGAGTACGCACTAGCTCATGATGAGCGCTTCGGAATTTGGGGCGGTCTTTCAGAGCGAGAGCGTCGTCGCCTAAAGCGTCGTACTGCGTAAGGTTCACATTTCTCTAACGAGAAAGTGAGTTATACCTATGGCTTCCCAAGCCGCAGTCGATAAGCATCGTGTAACCGCTGTTCTTGTTTCGCACAATGGAGCAATCTGGTTACCCGAAGTTGTCGCAGCACTCACCTCGCAAACTCGACCGATTGATTTAATCACCGCCGTCGATACAGGGTCGCAAGATGCATCTACAAAACTTTTAAAATCTGCGCGAATTCCATTTATTGCAGCAGATGTTGAAACTGGTTTTGGCGAAGCAATTTCATTAGCTGTTAACAAATTACCAAAACCTGTTGAGCATGAGTGGATCTGGTTGATCCATGATGATTGTGCACCAGCTCCAACTGCGCTCGCAGAGTTATTAAGCGCTATTGATGATCGCCCGCAAGTAGTAATGGTCGGGCCAAAGTTATTGGGTTGGCATGACCGAACACATCTCCTTGAAGCTGGAATCAGTATTGCCGGAAATGGTGCACGTTGGACCGGCCTTGAACCTCTTGAGTACGACCAAGGTCAACATGATGGAAACCATGATGTTCTGGCTGTAAGTACCGCCGGGGCGCTAATTCGTCGCGATGTATTTGAAGAGTTAGGTGGGCTTGATCGAAACCTCACCTTATTTAGAGATGATGTGGATTTTGGTTGGCGTGCTCGCGCTGCGGGTCATTCAGTCTTAGTTGCAACTGGTGCGGTTGCTTTTCATGCCCAAGCATCTGCTACAGAACGTCGCGTAGTTGAAGTTGATGGAGCATTTCTACACAGACCCTTACTTTTAGATAGACGAAACGCTGCATATGTTTTGCTTGCAAACTCTTCATGGTGGATTTTGCCCTGGATTGTTGTACAACTTTTAGGAACAGCTGTAGCTAGGGCTATTGGCTACTTATTGGCAAAACTTCCAGGATATGCCGCGGATGAAATTTTGGCTGTTGGTGCTGTCATCGTAAGACCGGGATCAATTATCGCTGCACGTAAGGTACGAAAGAAACAGAGATTTGTTTCAGCTCGAGTTATTGCAGAGTTTATCCCTCCCCGATGGTCGCAGATTCGTCTTGCAACAGAGGGAATTGTCGATGAAGTTCGAGCGAGGTTGTTTCCTGACGACAATCAAACATCTGCTCCTTCTGTTTTGGAAACAAATGAAGATGAGGATCTGTTAACTCCAGTAAGTACCAACAATTGGCTGAGCATTATCAAGCGCCCTGAGGTAATCGGTTTTTCTCTTATGATTTTGATTACTCTGCTTTATTCACGAAACCGACTGGGCGCGCTAGTTGGTGGAGCACTTCCTATCTCTCCGCCAGGTGCAACTGATTTATGGCGAACATACTTTGAGTCGTGGCATCAAGTTGGTATGGGTTCATCGATTGCAACGCCTACCTGGGTTGCTATTACCGCTGCCGCCTCAGTGTTTTTCTTGGGCAAAGTCCAATTACTGATAACTACATTCTTCTTGGTCGCACCCATTGTCATGATGTTTACCGCATCCAAATTACTTAAGCGCCTGACCTCAAACTCTTGGATATCGATCCCTGCAGCTTTCCTTTATGCAATTTCTCCAGTTGCAATTGCAGCTATTTCTACCGGCCACATGGCAACGGTTCTTTTTATGATCCTTGCTCCTTACTTGGCCCTACTTCTGCGCGATGTTGAAAAGATTGAAGATTTTACTTGGAGAAAGATTGCAGGCATCTCATTATTGTTGGCGCTGCTTTACGGTTTTTCGCTAATGATTTTTGTGATCGGTCTAGTAGCAGGCTTTGTCTCTACCTTAAGTGATTATGAAAAACATGCAAAGGAAGCAAACCCATCACTGTACTCATTAAGATTACAAAAGCGATTGGCGTTGATCTTTGTGCCATTTGCATTAAACCTTCCATATTCGCTCGAAGCGATTAGACATCCCAGCAGACTTTTAGTTGAACCAGGGTTGCTTATTTCAGGTGGTGGGCCATTACTTACCCTGCTCGGTAATCCAGGTGGAGCAAATTCTCTACCTCTCTGGTTAGTCAGCCCAATCTTGCTTGTTCTACTTGTCTCATTATTCTCATCAACTAATGCACGTCGTATCGCAGAGTATGGAATCGGAGCCCTTGTACTTGCGGTGATTCTTTCAGCAATATCCATTTCAACACATGGAAATGAAGCATCCTCAAAAGTTTGGCCAGGTCCTGTACTTGCTCTGGTAACCCTTGCAGCAATTTGCTCTGGAACCATATTGCTTGATCGTCTGCGCGAAACTTTAGTTCTCAGCCATGTTCATTACCGGCATATTCTTTCAGCCTTACTCTTGTTTACTACCTTTGCATATTCAGTTTTGGCAATCGGTTGGTCTGTGAGCAAAGGCGCTGATTCACTTGTTCAGGCTAATAGAGAAACAGTTATGCCAGCTTTCTTGAGCGTTGAGCGTGATACAAAGATTCTGGTGTTGCGCGAAGTTGGAACAGCAAGTGAAAAAAAGATTCAGTACTACTTATCGCGTGGAAGAGACATTTCTTTAGGTGAACCAGATGTTGCACCATCACAAACAGCTGCTATTGCAGATGCGGCCCGAGGCTTAATTGATGGCTCAGGTGTCTCAAGTAGCTCCATTCTTAGTGATTATGGGGTCAAGTATCTGTTTGTTAAGACTCCTTTTAAACGGGAGATCATCCGTTCAATTGATGGCTTAGGTGGTTTTTCAAGAACTTCGGCAACATCACTGGGTGTTGTGTGGAAGGTAACTGGCCCTGCTTCGAGATTGATGTTTGTTGGATCTGATGGAGTTCGAAAAGAGTTAGAAGCCGGCGATGTTGGTGCTCGAACCTATGTACCTTCAGCAGGAACTTTAATTTTGACTGAAACATATAGCCGCTCATGGCAGGTTCTGGAGAACGGATATCGATTAGAACGCAGTAAAAATGAGCAAGGCTTGCCAACTTTTACGGTGACTGAAGCTGGTGAAATCTCCTTGATTCATGATGGAACTGTGCGCCGTGGTTGGCTTTCATTGCAGTTAATCCTCTTTGTAATAGTGCTCGTAATGGCTTTGCCTGCCGGAAGACGCAAGAGTGAAATTTCCGAGAAGGAGCTAGCATGAACTTCTCTCGTCCCCTTAGGTTTATCGCTTTTATTGCTACCTCGATTGTCATCGCTTCAGCCCTAAATGTTGCTGTTACCAAGAAGGGTTTTTCTGAAAATTATCCAGCCGTTGTTTGTCCTCCAACGCTTCCAGGCTTAGCCTCACAGATCTCTTTATCTTCAAAAAAGACACAGTTTCAAAGATTGCAAAATAGAAGCACCAAGACTGAAGCGGTGAAACTGCTGAGGCTTCCTGTCATGAAGGATTCATTGCTGTTCAACTCTGAGGGAACAACCCCTGTAGTGTGGCAAAGCCGTACTGGCAGTTGGGCTGGTGGTGCGCTTTGTTCAGGTCCTGCATCTTCACAATGGTTTGTTGGAGCAAGCGCTGACATCACAACAAAGGGACGTTTAATAATTGTTAATAGTGGCCTCAGTGATGCGGTAGTTGATTTAAATATTTATACCGAAAATGGCAAGCAACCCCTTCGCACCCTAAGTGTTCCCTCTAAGAACTACTTAGTAATCGCTGTAGATTCACTCGCACCAGGTGATAAGACTTTAACTGTAAATGTATTGCCGCGTTCGGGCAGAATTAATTCATTTGTTATCGATGAACAAGGTAAGGGGTTACGCGCACTTGGCGGAGACTTTGTAAATCCAATCAATACTCCAAGCAAATCACTTGTCATACCTGCTATTCCAAATCAAGGAAAGAGACCGGGCCAAAGTGCAGCACCCGCACATGTATTGCGACTCTTGTCTCCAGGTGAAGTCGATGCCAGCGTTACAGTAGAACTACTTTCTGCAGATGGTGTTTTTATTCCGGTAGGTCTTAACTCTCGAGCCGTCACCGCCGGAGTGGTCACAGAATTTACATTCTCGCCAAAGATCTCTTCATCAGCATTTGCCCTCAAGATCACTTCAACCGAGCCTTTGGTCGCTGCGGTTGAATCATCTGTCGTCAGCGGAGGTAAGAGAGATTTCGTATGGAGTACACCTGCTCCAGAGCTGTCAGAGTTCACAATGGCGGTTACCGGACTTTCTCCTCTTATCGTTTTTGCTGGAACTGAGATAAACGTGGCGGTCGAAGTGACCTTGGTCAATGGCAAGATGAGCCGCAATGCAATTAAGGGAAGTGATGTGGCTACTTGGCGCGTTCCAGAATCGGCTCGCTCTTTCACCATTACCAAGGTGGGCGAGCAGACATATGCCGGTGCATTGGTTTCATCTGTAAACGGATACGGATACTTCCCAATTGCACCCGGAAGCGTTCTCACCCGAGTAGAGATACCGGACTCAAATATTCGAATTTTGAATCCTTGAGAATCCCAAGTTTTCCCGCCTACTCCCACTAATGTTTCACTTATGAGAACTCAAGGTGGTCGTGGCTGCTCCCGTGCGGGGTGTAAGTCACAAGCAACAATGACCTTGACATACATCTATGCTGAATCAACAGCGGTGGTGGGACCATTAGCAACATACTCAGAGCCACATGCATACGATTTGTGCGTTGTTCATGGAACGCGATTAAAGGTGCCTCATGGTTGGAGTGTTATTAAGCAGGAGCTTGATGGAACACCTCAGGGACCAAGTGATGATGATCTAATGGCAATTGCCGATGCAGTTCGAGAAGTTGCAGCTAAAGATGTTGAGCCAATTACTCCGACTCAATCAACATCAGCGCAGCAACAAATCGGTCGTCGCGGACATTTACGCGCAGTTCCATCATAACTATGGATCAATTTCCAAATATTTTTAAAGCCTATGACATTAGGGGTTTAGTAGATACAGAGATCGATGCAGACTTTGCTTTTGCGACAGGCATGGCATTTGCTCGATTTTTACAGATAGAACGTGAGCCGGGAACAATTGTTATCGGTGAAGATATGCGTCCATCTTCACCCGAGTTAGCAGATGCATTTTCCTCTGGTGCAACTTCACAAGGTATGGATGTTATTCGAATCGGTTTAGCATCGACAGATATGTTGTATTTTGCTTCGGGCAAGTTAGGCCTACCGGGGGCGATGTTTACAGCCAGCCATAATCCCGCCCAATACAACGGAATTAAACTGTGTTTAAGCAAAGCACGACCAATCGGTAAGGAATCCGGGTTGCTGACTATCGAAAATTTTGTTCGAGAAGGTTCGCCAATCGCCTTGCGCAATGTGGGAGTTGAAAAGCAGCGCAATATGTTGGAAGAGTATGTAGATCACTTATTAACTCTGGTCGATGTTAAAAAGATTAGACCACTAAAGATTATTGTGGATGCTGGAAATGGTATGGCTGGTCACACAGCTCCTGCAATTTTTGCAAGGCTCAATTGTGAAGTTATTCCAATGTACTTCGAGCTAGATGGCTCTTTTCCAAATCATGAAGCCAATCCTCTGGATGAATCAACTTTGAAGGATTTAAAGCAAGCGATGATTGAGCAAAAAGCAGATCTTGGATTGGCATTCGATGGCGATGCCGATCGTTGTTTCTTAGTTGATGAACGGGGAGTTGCAGTTAACCCTTCAGCCCTCACTGCATTGATCGCACAGCGCGAATTAAAAAAGCGTCCTGGCTCAAAGATTATTTATAACTTGATCTCATCGCGAGCGGTTAAAGAGGTAATTGATGAAAATGGCGGAACAGGGTTACGCAGTCGGGTAGGACACTCATACATAAAGAAGATGATGGCTGAAAGCGGAGCAATCTTTGGCGGCGAGCATTCTGGTCACTTCTACTTTAAAGAGTTTTGGATGGCAGATAGTGGCGCTCTCGCCGCACTCCATGCAATCGCCGCCCTAGGTGAAAGCAACGCGACAATGTCGGAGTTGCTGACTCCATTTAATCGATACATTTCAAGTGGCGAGATCAATTCAAAGGTCTCGGATACGGTGCAAGCCACTGAGCTCGTTCGTACCGCTTACGAAAGTTCAGATGTTCAGATTGATGAACTTGACGGTCTCACCGTCAATGCAGACAGCTGGTGGTTTAACCTCCGCCCATCAAATACCGAGCCTTTGCTCAGACTTAACGTCGAGGCTTCAACTCAGGCTCAAATGGAGTCGATACGTGATGCGGTTCTCTCGCTAATACGCGGCTAATTCCCGTTTTCCAGTACGAGCTTTTCGCATGAGGGCAGTAACCTATGCCTATAGCCGCCTAGCACAGTAGAGCCCTACGCCTTAGGTATCCAATTAATACTTTGATTACCATTTAAGGAGATTTACGTGAACGTTCCAGTTACTTCAACTCTTCCAAAGCATGACATTGCAGATGCATCACTAGCGGCGCAAGGTCGCCTCAAAATTGAGTGGGCAGAGCGCAATATGCCTGTACTTGCTCAAATTCGTGAGCGTTTTGAGAAGTCACAACCTTTCGCAGGTGTGCGCATCTCAGCGTGTATGCACGTCACAACCGAGACAGCGAACTTGATGCGCGTCTTGAAGGCAGGCGGAGCAGAGATCGCTCTTTGTGCATCTAACCCACTTTCAACTCAGGATGACACAGCGGCAGCGCTAGTTCATGAGTATGGAATTTCTGTTTTTGCTCGTAACGCTGTTGACCGTGATGGTTACTACAAGCACATCAATGCAGCTCTTGATATCGAACCACACCAAGTATTTGACGATGGTTGCGACCTTGTTAATACATTGCACACAACTCGTAAGGAGTTAATTCCAAACATTTCTGGTGGTTGCGAAGAGACAACAACAGGAGTTATCCGCCTTAACCAAATGGCAAAGGATGGAGCTCTTCAGTTCCCAATGATTGCTGTGAACGATACAGACACAAAGCACATGTTTGATAACCGTTATGGAACTGGCCAATCAACTCTTGACGCGGTATTCCGTGCAACCAACTTCCTACTTGCTGGTCGCGTTGTTGTAGTAGCTGGTTTTGGTTACTGCGGTAAGGGTGTTGCCGAGCGTGCAAAGGGCATGGGTGCTGATGTAATCGTTACTGAGATTGATCCAACTAAGGCGCTAGATGCAATGATGCAGGGCTTCCGTGTGATGCCAATGCTAGATGCAGCAAAGCTTGGCGATGTATTCATCACCGTTACAGGTAACCGTGATGTACTTCGCGATGAGCACTTTGCAGTGATGAAGGATGGCGCAATCATGGCTAACTCAGGTCACTTTGATATCGAAATCGATGTTGCATGGCTTGAGCAGAATGCAAAGACCAAGAATACAAAGATGCGTCACCAGACTGATGAGTATGTACTCTCAGATGGGCGTCGTTTGCTTCTTCTAGCTGAAGGTCGCCTAGTCAACCTTGGAGCAGCAGAAGGTCACCCAGCATCGGTAATGGATATGTCATTCTCAGATCAGGCGCTAACAGCTGAATACCTTGTTAAGGAAGCAAAGAACTTGAAGCCAGGCGTTCACGATGTTCCTTCATATATCGATAAGGAAGTTGCCTCACTCAAGTTAATTAGCATGGGTGGACGCATTGACGTACTAACTCCAGCACAGGATATGTACCTTAACTCTTGGGAGCACGGTAGCTAATGACTTTAGTTATGGTCGTCGATGACGACCAGGATCTCGCAGAGATGCTCGGCATCGTTTTAACCGGTGCCGGCATCGATGTGGATCTAGTAAGCCGTGGTGACGAGGTCATGGATGTTTTCCATAACAATCCTCCAGATTTAGTTTTATTGGATGTTATGTTGCCTGGCCTCGATGGAATTGAAGTCTGCAAATTGATTCGTGCAGAATCCATGGTTCCAATCGTCATGCTTTCAGCAAAAGGTGATACTCAAGATGTTGTAAAAGGATTAGAAGCTGGTGCTGATGACTACATGGTTAAACCATTTCGTCATCCATCTGAGTTAATTGCTCGAATCAGGACCCGCTTGCGCCGAACTAATGCCGATGTTTCAGGGTTGCTAACTATCGGAGACTTGGCAATTGATGTACAAGCCCACCAGGTAGCACGAGGTGGAAAACAGATTGCGCTAACTCGACTTGAGTTTGATCTCCTTGTTGCTTTAGCTAAAGAGCCCGGTCGAGTTTTTACCCGCGATGCTTTACTTAGTGAGGTTTGGGGCTATCGTCACTCAACAGATACGCGATTAGTAAATGTTCACGTTCAGCGTTTGCGTTCCAAAATTGAACATGACGCAGAACATCCAGAAATTGTTGTTACAGTGCGCGGCGTTGGATACAAAGCTGGAGTAATGGGCGGTTCCTAGTAATGAACCGAATTACAAGCCGTATCCGTAACTCCCTTGCTATCAAGGTAATTTTCTCCACGGTTTTGCTCTCTTTTGTAGTCATGGGTGCTGCAGGTTCAGCCCTAAACTCTCAGTTATCTGCAGGTATTAGAGAGGTAAATCTAAATACAGCCCTGATTGAGGCCCGCTCAACAATCTTCACCGCTGAATATCGATTCCTTCTAGCTCAAGGTGAAAAAGACTCGGTTGTTCAAAAAGTTGTAGATGATGTAATTAGTTCAGCAACCACATTGACCGCAAACGAAAATGCCCGCGAAGTTGTGTTCAAGCGCAGTCCTGGAAACACTAGAGAAAATAATTATGAGATCGCATCGAACCTTCTTGACCCCACTTCTATCCCAGCAACTCTAAGTGAGCGAGTCCGAAAGACTCCAGATCTTGTATATCAGTACACCAATATGAATTACTTAACTGGGACTCGAGTCAAAGGCCTTGCGATTGGACAGAAGGTTCAGATTCCAAATGCTGGTCAATACGAGATGTACATTATTTTTTCCTTGGCAAATCAAGAAAAAACCCTAGCTCTGATTAGTCGATCCTTTTTCTTAACTGGATTTCTCCTTCTATTTCTCGTAGCACTTATTACTTGGCTGGTGGTTCGACAAGTGGTTAAACCAGTTCGAGAAGCTGCAGCTATCGCGACAGAATTTACAGCCGGTGATTTTGGTAAACGTCTTAAGGTTGAATCCCAAGATGAGATCTCAACACTGGGCCTAGCTTTTAATGAAATGGCGGAGTCAATCGAGAAACAGATTGCACGCTTAGAAAATCTTTCTCGTGTTCAGCAACGCTTTGTTTCTGATGTATCCCATGAGCTGCGAACACCTTTAACCACATTGCGAATGGCATCGGAAGTTATCCATTCATCGAAAGACTCTTTTGACCCAATTGTCGAGAGAAGTGCTGAGCTATTAGTAGCCCAGCTAGACAGATTTGAACGTCTACTTGAAGACTTGCTTGAGGTCTCGCGCTTTGATGCAGAGGTCGCAGTACTAGAAGCGGTTGATTTCGACATGGTTCAGCTTGTGCAACGGTGTGCAGATGATTTGGGGTTAGTGGCTAAGGAACGTAAAACAGAGATTTATGTGAACTCCTCAGCGCCAGTAATCATGATTAAGGCTGATATTCGCCGTGTGGAGCGCATTTTGCGCAACTTATTGGCAAATGCCATTGATCATTCAGAAGAGTTGCAGATCGATGTCCGTGTCGTAGCAAGCGAACACGATGTAGCTGTCGGTGTGCGCGATTATGGAATTGGCTTGGATGAAAACGGATTAACACGAGTCTTTGATCGTTTCTGGCGTGCTGATCCTTCACGGGCACGAACTCGAGGTGGAACTGGTCTCGGACTTTCTATCGCTCTTGAAGATGCTCGACTTCACAATGGTGAACTTGAAGCATGGGGCCGTCCTGGACGTGGTGCTCACTTTGTTGTAACTCTTCCACGAAATACATACGAGAGAATTGATCAACGCTTAATACCTTTGCAACCTGAGGATTACCGGCCCTAATTTCCACAGTATTTCTCAGCATGTATCGGTGCCAGAAAAATAAGCAAGAATCTTTAAGTGAGCACCATATCTGAGCTATCTCAACTCTTATTTCCAAGCAGATGTTTCGGATGCCAAAAACTCGGCCCCACCATTTGCTCCGCCTGCCGAAGTAGTTGGCATCCTCATTACTATCGAACAAAGTTTGAATCACTAACTGTTCACTCTGCGCTTTTGTACACACCAACTGCTTCAAAAATTGTGGTTGCTGCTAAAGAAGCTGGATTGAAAGGAGCTGATCAATTAATCATTAATGCAATTATTCATGCTTTAGAGCGTTCAAAAATTGATCCCACCTTGCGCCGGTTGGTTCCAATTCCTTCGAGCAGATCTTCACAACGTCGTCGAGGTAGAAGTTTTATGGTGGATTTAGTACGCCACATTTCAGATCAAACAGGAATTCAGATGGTGGATTGCCTAGAACTTTCTCGACGAGTTTTAGATCAAAGTGGTTTACATCGAGATGAAAGAGCTACAAATCTGGCAGGAGCCTTCAGGCTTACAACACAGGTCAGGGGAGAGCTGATCTTGGTTGATGATGTGGTCACGACGGGGGCGACCCTCAGAGAGGCCTACAGAGCGGTTAACTCGCAGGGTTTTCACGCTGTTGGCTCAGTAAGCGCGATTACCGCCTGTGTTGCCCAACCTCTACGATAAGGGCGTGAAACAAGGTCACACCCTTACTGAGAGGCCAGGTCGATGCCAGCGTTTGTAGACAAGATTTTGCGTGCAGGCGAAGGACGCATCCTTCGGGAACTCAGCAAGATCGTCGTACTGGTCAACGCCCAGGAAGCTCGCTTTTCAGCGATGAGCGATGCAGAACTTCGAGAGCAGACCGCGCTGTTTCAGGCACGTTATGCCCAAGGTGAATCCCTTGATGATCTTCTGCCAGAAGCCTTCGCAGTAGTTCGTGAAGCTGGTCGTCGCACACTCGGTCAACGTCACTACGACGTTCAGATCATGGGTGGCGCAGCGATGCACAAAGGCAATATCGCTGAAATGCGCACAGGTGAAGGAAAGACTTTAGTTGCAACCCTTCCTTCATATTTGAATGCACTTGCAGGTCGCGGTGTGCACGTGGTTACAACCAATGATTACTTAGCAGAGCGCGATAGTGAGTGGATGGGCCGCGTTCATAGATTCTTAGGATTAAAGGTTGGCGTAATTCTTGCCAACATGACACCTGCAGAACGCCGCGAAGCCTATTCAGCGGATATCACTTATGGCACAAACAATGAGTTTGGTTTTGACTACCTTCGCGACAACATGGCTTGGTCGCTTGATGAGTGCGTTCAGCGCGATCATTTCTTTGCAGTAGTAGATGAGGTGGACTCGATTCTTATCGATGAAGCCCGTACCCCTTTGATCATTAGTGGTCCAGCCGATAAAGCCACTAAGTGGTACGTAGAGTTTGCAAACCTAGTTCAAAAACTTCAGCGCGATGTGCACTACGAAGTTGATGAAAAGAAAAAGACTTCAGGAATCCTTGAAGAGGGCGTGACCAAAGTTGAAGAACTTTTGCAGATTGGAAACCTCTACGAGGCGGCAAATACTCCAATGATTGGCTATCTCAACAACGCTATCCGTGCGAAGGAGTTGTTCAAGCGCGATAAGGATTATGTTGTTATGAACGGTGAGCTACTTATCGTTGATGAGCACACCGGCCGCATGCTTGCTGGTCGACGCTACAGCGAAGGTTTGCACCAAGCGCTAGAAGCTAAAGAACGTATTGAAATTAAGGATGAAAATCAGACACTTGCAACTATTACGCTGCAGAACTACTTCCGTCTGTACGACAAATTGTCAGGTATGACCGGAACTGCAACAACTGAAGCCTCGGAGTTCCATCAGATCTACAAACTAGGCGTTGTCCCAATTCCAACTAACCGTCCTTCTCAACGTATTGATTCACCCGATTTGGTGTACAAGACAGAGGTTGGAAAGTTCGCCGCAGTTACCGCAGATATTGTTGAGCGTTACCGCAAAGGACAACCAGTATTAGTTGGAACTGTCAGCGTTGAAAAATCAGAAGAGCTTTCATCATTCCTTCGCAAAGCTGGAGTTCCTCATGAGGTTCTCAATG
>CAZCDF010000003.1:0-27855 GCA_964497665.1 uncultured Candidatus Planktophila sp.
TAAGGCGACGATGGCGCCCCTCAAGAATTCGTACTCTGTTCTTTGCAGATGTTGGTGAGAAGAAGGCGAAACGAATCTCAAAACCCTCGTCCTCCCATGTTTCTGGTGTAACTGATTCAGTTAAATCTTCAAATTTGCGAGCGCCTTTATCTGTGATCGCATAAACAATTCGAGAGCGGCGCGATGTTGTATCCACCACCGACTCTTCAATCAGACCCGCCTCCATCATGCGACGAAGTTGTGGGTACAGCACTGAAAATGAGAGCGCCCGGAAAGGTCCAAAGATGGTTTGGATTCGCTTGCGCAGCTCATAGCCATGCAGCGGTGCCTGTGAGAGCAGGCCAAGGAGGGCGAATTCCAATGACTCTGAACGCGAGCGCATCGGCGGCCTCCTCTCTATCGAGCTGTACTGCTCCGTTGAATGTATCTATTCGATATATCGAGCCGTAATCTATGGGGATATACCCATGGAGCGCAACCTGAACACGCGGCGGGGCGATTCTTCACCCATCTAGGGGTGTGGCGTACACACAGGTAATACCCAGCCCAGTTCTACCCTGAACTCTCAGGCTCGATTTGAGCCCCTCAGGAAGGAAGTTTCAAGTGTCTCTACTCTCGTGGAAACTGCATGGAAACGGTAAGACGGTTAACTCAGGTGAGGTTGTATCTACCGATGAGCGACTTACCTGGCCCCGCACTATCGGCGTCGGTCTTCAACACATCGCAGCTATGTTTGGTGCAACATTCTTAGTTCCCATCATTACTGGATTTCCCCCAACAACAACCCTCTTCTTCTCAGGTATCGGAACACTTATCTTTCTGGCCCTGACTCAAAACAAGGTTCCAAGTTACCTCGGCTCCTCTTTTGCATTTCTAGCTCCGATCGCAGCGGCTAAGACAAATGGTGGAATGGGCGCAGCACTTGGCGGCGTTGTTGTCACCGGTGTGATCTTGGCCGTTGTTGGTCTGATTGTTAAGCAAGCTGGAATTGGCTGGATCAACTGGATGTTGCCACCTGTAGTTACAGGAACAATTGTGATGGTTATCGGTCTCAACCTTGCAGGTGCGGCCAAGAACAACTTTGTAGCAGCTCCAATGATCGGTGTTGTTACCTTGGCATCAATCGGAATTATCTCCGCATTTTCACGTGGCTTCATGGGTCGCATCAGTGTCTTCCTTGGTCTTCTTATCGGTTACGGCGTTGCCTTTGTACAGGGCGATGTCAATACAGATGGAATCAAGGCTGCCAAGTGGTTAGCCCTTCCTACCTTTACCAATCCAACTTTTGATGGCAAGGCGATCATTCTCTTCCTTCCCGTAGTTCTCGTCTTGATCGCAGAGAATGTTGGTCACGTAAAGGCTGTTGCCTCAATGACTGGCAAAGATCTAGATGATCAAATGGGTACCG
The DNA here is from genome assembly GCA_964497665.1 of uncultured Candidatus Planktophila sp. GTDB lineage: Bacteria > Actinomycetota > Actinomycetes > Nanopelagicales > Nanopelagicaceae > Planktophila. The sequence continues at coordinate 1,409 of CAZCDF010000003.1, forward strand.
CTTTGATGGCTGATGGTGTTGCAACAACACTTGCAGGCTTTGGTGGAGGTTCCGGTACTACCACTTATGCCGAGAATATTGGCGTGATGGCAGCAACAAAGGTGTATTCAACAGCTGCGTATTGGATTGCAGGTGTTGGCGCAATCGGACTTTCGTTGTCACCTAAGTTCGGTGCTGTTCTCAGTGCAACTCCAGTGGGAGCACTTGGCGGTGTTGGCGTTGCACTATTCGGCATGATTGGTGTCGTTGGTGCTCGTATCTGGATCGAAGGCAAAGTTGATTTTGCTAACTCAACAAACCTCTTAATCGCAGGTTCTGCATTGATCATCGGTATCGCCGATATGTCATGGACTCGTGGAGATTACACATTCAACGGAATAATTAATGCAACATTGGTTGCAATCCTTGGATACCGCCTTCTTCACTCAATTGCAGAAGCACGAGGTAATAAGTAGCATCCCTTCATGATCATTCCATCGCGGCTTCCTGAGTATTTCGTAGCCGCGATGGTGATTATCTTGGCGCCTGGCCCGAGCGTTTTATTTGTAATCGCTCGGGCCATCGCGTGGGGTAGAAAGACGGCGGTCTTTTCAGTCGCTGGAAATGTCAGTGGTGCCTTTTCGCTTTCAGTATTTGTAGCACTCGGTCTTGGCCCAATTCTGCAACGGTCAGAGCTTGCCTACATCGCTGTGCAATGGGGCGGTGGTCTCTATCTGATCTATCTTGGAATTGATGCGATTAGAAAACGTAGCGTGCATGCAGCTGACATGACAAACCAAGGTGATGTCGCTCCGAGTCCACGACGTTCGATGTGGGATGGCTACTGGGTTGGCGCTCTTAACCCCAAAGGTGTTGTCTTCTTTGCGGCGGTTTTGCCGCAGTTTATTGATCGCGAACGTGGCAGTGTTACCTCACAACTCATTCTTCTCGGAGCTGTCTTTGCGATTTTGGCATTTATTTCAGATGGCACCTGGGGGCTACTGGCAGGAACAGCTAGAAACTGGTTGGCAACTGATAGCAAACGTTTAGAGCGGCTGCGGGCAACAGGTGGATTCATCATGATTATCCTGGGGCTTGGAGTTTTGTATTCAGCAATTGTCAGTGGCTAAGTACACAATAAGCACATGATCAAACCTGCAAAGCCCGCCCGAGAAAACATCTCTCCCTCTGACCTTACCTTTGGTTTATCAACCTGTAAGAGATGTCTCTGGATTAAGTACTGGTTCAAGGTGACGATGCCGGGCGCCTTTCCACTGGTTGGAACAATGGCCGCCTTACAAGAGGAGCATTTTCAAGGGGCCGACATGCCAACAATCGATCCATCGCTACGCCCAGGGAAGGTGAGCAAATGGGGCGAGTGGGTAAAGAGCAAGCCCTTAGTAGTTAATGGCGTTGAAAGTCGTTGGAGAATTCTCGGAAAGTACGATCTCGTTTCTACAAATGATGATGGGACAATTGGCTTAATTGATTGCAAGGTTTCAGATAGTCAGCGAGATAGCGGTCAGTTCTACTCCCCTCAACTTGAGGCGTACGCCTATGCATTGGAAAACCCCGCAGCAGGAAAATCACAAACGGTGGCATCGATGGGTCTTTTGGTGTGGCGACCAACTACAGCGATCGGAAGTAACGCTGATGAGTATGGCTTTGGTGTGATGCAGAAATATATTCCTGTCGACAGGGATCAGGGAAACTTTCTTAAAGTAATTGGAGAGTTCATTGATGTTCTTGAAGGTGATCTTCCAGATCCAGGCGTTGAGTGCCAGACCTGTAACTATCTAGTTGCACGTAACGCTTTGGATTAATCCTCCTCCTGAACCTCCCCAAGCTTGGCTTTTTTCGGTGCGTAAATATCGATGTACTCCTGGCCTGACATCCCTTGAATCTTGTTCATAATTTGATCTGTCACATTACGAAGATGTTCAAGATCAGTTGAGTCGCCATCAAAGTACATCGGTTCACCAAAGTGCATTCCCACTCGCTTTACATTTGGGATAACTTTTCCAGTTGGTTGAATCTTGTCGGTGTTAAACATGGCAACTGGAACTACAGGGGCCCCGGACTCAATTGCTAGCCGTGCAATTCCTGTGCGCCCTTTATATAAACGGCCATCAGGTGAGCGAGTGCCTTCTGGGTAAATTCCAATGCAATTTCCATCAGCTAAAACCTTTAAACCGGTAATCAAGGCTGCTTCACTGCGACGACCACCTGATCGATCGACCGGTACCTGACCAAGTGCGATGAAGGTTAACTTTTTCAGTAGACCCTTTGGACCTGGAGATGTGAAGTACTCACTCTTTGCCAAGAAGGTTACTTTGCGGGGAACAACTAAGGGCATAAAGATTGAATCGCTAAATGAAAGATGGTTTGAGGCGATAATCACCGGACCCTTTGATGGAACATGGCGCAATCCACGTACCTTGGGACGGAAGGTCAACATTAAGATTGGGGTCAGAAATGCCCGAAGGGTTCCGTAGGGCAGGTTGTTGAACACAGGGTTAATTTAGTGGCTATTGACGACTATGACACTATCTGAGGGTGGGTAAAGAGCGAAAAGAGTCAGATGGCTTCGATGAGGAGGAGCTCATCCGCTCAGAGTTTGAGTCGATCGTATCTGGCTTGAATTTGGACCAATCAACTCCCACTACCTATCTCGATGATCTAGATCGCATCGATCGTGAAGGTTTTGTGCAACCAAATCCCGCGCCACAATCGCCGAAGGGTTTCATTGAATCTGCACGCAATGCCATAAAAGGTTGGTTCAACCGTGATCATCGCGATGATGATGGAGCAGCGTTATGAGTAATTTCTCATGGGGAATTTTAGGACCGGGTGGAATCGCTCAAGCATTTGCAAAAGATTTAACACATCTTGAAGGTCACAGTATTGGGGCTGTTGGCTCACGTTCTTTAAGCAACGCTCAGAAATTTGCATCAACATTTGGTGGAGTTGCCTATGGAAGTTATGAAGAGTTAGTAACTGATGCATCAATAGATGCCATTTATGTTGCAACACCGCATCCAGCTCACCATGACAATGTGGTTCTGGCCCTCAACGCTGGCAAACCAGTGTTATGTGAAAAACCTTTTTCAGTCAACGCTTTTGAGGCCCAAGCCATGATCGATGTGGCCTCAAGAAACAAAGTTGCTCTTATGGAAGCAATGTGGGCGCGTTTTTTGCCACACTATGCAAAGGTGCGGGAAATCGTGGCAAGTGGTGTGTTAGGTCCGATTCTTTCGATTCATGCAGATCATGGACAAAGACTTGCCGATCAAAATATTGCGCGCTTAGTTGAGCCAGAGTTAGCGGGCGGTGCGCTTTTAGATTTAGGGATCTATCCGATCTCCTTTGCGCACATGATTTTGGGTAACCCCATTTCAATAACAGCTTCAGCGGTAATGACTGATAAAGGAGTTGATGCGCAGACATCGATGATCTTTACTTACAACAAGGGCTCCCAAGCGGTGTTAACCACAACCATGATTGAACAAACACCGTGCCGAGCAATAGTCGCAGGGTTAGATGGTTGGTTGGAAATTGATCGCACCTTTTACAACCCAGCAAGTATGCGTGTGATCCTCAATGATGGTTCAGTAACTGAATATCCAAGTACATATGTAGGTCATGGATTACGTGAACAGGCAGACCACTTCAAACAGCTAGTGGCCACAGGAAAACTCGAGTCAGAGATCCTTACCTGGAAGGACACAGTGGATATTATGAAAACAATGGATACTGTGCGAGAGCAGATTGGGTTGAAATACCCTTTTGAGATTTAGGCTCGAGCTAAATCAGCAACACCAACTAAACCTGCTTCATTTCCTAACTCGGCTGCGATTAATTCAGGATACGGATGCTTTCCCGCAAAGGGCATTGTTCTTTCAAGTGCTTCACGGGTTGGCTTCAATAAGATTTCACCAGCATCGATTACTCCCCCACCAATCACTACACATGCCGGATCTAAGAGAACTGAGAGCGATGCGATTCCAGCTCCAAGCCACTGACCAGTTGTGTTAAAAGCGGCGAGGGCGACTGGGTCTCCCTCGCGAGCTGCATCGGTGATTGCTTGCCCGGTAAGGCCTGCAACCGTTCCATCTCCACGTGACAATAAGTTGCGTGCAATTTCAGGGCTAGCGTTAATCGCCTCACGTGCATGTCGCAAGAGCGCATTTCCAGATGCATACTGTTCAAAGCAACCACGCGCTCCACAACCGCATAAGTGTCCATCGGGAACCACACGCAGATGACCAAACTCTGCAGCGATACCAAATGCACCACGGTACAGAGAGCCATTAACAACGATTCCGCCGCCAATTCCAGTTCCGACGGTGAGCATCATCATGTGGTTTTGATTGCGCCCGGCACCAAACTTAGCTTCGCCCCAAGCAGCAGCGTTTGCATCATTTTCAATAACTACAGGCAATCCGATCTGAGCTGTTAACTCAGCATCTAAATCAACACCATTCCAATCGGCGATGTTAGGAGTTGCAAGCATTGTCTTTCGATCCGAGGAAACAAATCCAGCGGCAGAGACACCAACAGAGCTGACCTTAAACTGAGCCATTAACTCTTTAGCTGTATCGGCGATAGTGCGAGTGAGTTCAGAACCACCTTGACGTGGAGTTTCCTTACGTGCAGTTGCAAGAATCTTTCCATTCTCATCAACCACACCACCAAGAACCTTGGTACCTCCAACATCGATACCGATCGTGTTGCCCATGAAAAAATTTATGCTTCTAGATGTGACTTAAGTTGAGCAAGAGCGGCATCGATAGTTGCCTTCTCCGCCTTTTGACGCATCATCGCAGGAACCGCCATTGCTAATGTGACGCCGAGTTCATAGGTGACCTCAGTTGTGTCAGCATCAATGCTGGTGATTGTGTAAATCCCATCCATACCCGTCAGTAGATCTGCTTCATCAAGAGAGAAGGACAACTTGCCGGGAGCTTGACTCCAGTCGTAATCAAGAACGGGACGATCCTTCATCATTCCGGCATCGATGCTCATCTTTACCTTTGTAATCCGTCCCTGATCATCATGAGCCAAGGCTTCAGCGCTCTTGATCTGCGAGGACCACTCTGGATACTTGTCTAACTCGAAAAGTGCCTTTTGCACCGCTTCAATAGGAGCGTCGATGGATATTAACGATTTGCTGAGATCTGTCATGGCGCAAGGCTACCCTCTTCCCCTTTTGTTCGCCTCCGCGCTAGCGTTCGCCCATGAATGAAATCTCAATCCCGCCCCTCGTTCCCGCCGCAACCGCCGGGAATCTCACAAATCTAATCGCTGAACGTGCTTGGTTTGAACCAGAGCGCGTCATCATGTCCCGCCCTCTTGGCGATGGATGGCAACCTGTCACCGCACGTGAAGTTGATGAAGAGATCCGTGCGACCGCTAAGGGGCTCATCGCATCGGGAGTTCAAATTGGAGATCGCGTAGCCATCATGGCTCGTACCCGATATGAATGGACGATTTTAGATTTTGCAACCTGGTTTGCTGGCGCGGTTGTTGTCCCAATCTATGACACATCATCTGCAGAGCAGATCGATTGGATACTTAACGATTCACACTCTGTAGCAATCATCGTTGAAACTCCTGCCTTAGCTGATCTAGTAAAGACAGTGCAGCCATCTCACACACGCAATCTGTGGACTATGACCGATGATGTACTAACAGTTTTGCGTGAAGCAGGAAAACACATTGGTGATGATGAGATTGATCGTCGTCGCGAAGCACTCACTCCTGCATCTCTTGCTACTTTAATCTACACATCTGGAACAACTGGAAAGCCAAAGGGAGTGCAGCTTTCTCACAGCAACTTCTTGGCTGAGTGTGGAAATGTTGTCCAAGGTGCAAGTGAGTTATTCCTTAAGCCAGGTGGATCAACTCTTCTATTTCTTCCAGTTGCACACGTATTTGGACGTATGGTTCAGATCGGTGCGATTACAGCAGGCCTTCACCTAGCTCATTGCAGCGATCCCGTTGGTCGACTACCGATTGACCTTGGAACATTTAAGCCAACCTTCGTTCTCGCCGTTCCACGTATCTTTGAAAAGATTTACAACGGCGCAGAGGCAAAGGCTGAGGCTGCAGGTAAGGGGAAGATCTTCCGCAAGGCGGCAGATACCGCTATCGCTTACTCAGAAGCACTCGACAAGAAGCACATCTCACCAATTCTCAAGTTAAAGCATGGCCTATTCGATAAATTGGTATACAGCAAGATTCGCGCCGGTATGGGTGGACGAGTTGAAGCGGCAATCTCAGGTGGAGCACCTCTTGGAGTTCGTTTGGGCCACTTCTACCGCGGAATCGGAATCTCAGTTCTTGAAGGTTACGGCTTAACAGAAACCACCGCCGGTGCAACCCTTAACTTGCATGGTGCTCATCGTGTTGGATCTGTAGGGCGCCCTATTCCTGGTACATCGATCAAGATTGCAGAGGATGGTGAGGTTTTGATCCGCGGACCTATCGTTATGGATGGCTACTGGCAAAACCAAGCCGCCAATGATGAGGTATTTGATTCAGAGCGTTGGTTCAAATCTGGCGATCTTGGAAAACTTGATGATGATGGCTTCTTGTACATCGTTGGACGTAAAAAGGAGCTCATCGTTACTGCAGGAGGTAAGAATGTTGCACCTGCAGTGCTAGAAGACCGCTTGCGTGCTCATCCTTTGGTTAGCCAGTGCATGGTTGTTGGTGATAATCAACCATTTATCGCCGCACTTGTTACCGTTGACCAAGATGCTCTCAAGCTGTGGGTTGCAAATAACAAGAAGGATGGAGCATCAATTGCAGATTTGGTAAATGATCCAGATCTGATCGCCGTGATCCAGACCGCTGTTGATGATGCAAACAAGGCAGTAAGTAAGGCTGAATCAATTCGTAAATTCACAATACTGCCAACTGATTTCACAATCGCTGGTGGGCACTTGACTGCAAAACTTTCAGTTAAGCGACATGTTGTTGCGAAGGAGTTCGCTAAAGAAATTGAAGCATTGTTTACAAAATGAACAATGAGCGAGTAACCCTCGCACAAGAGTTACATGACGGGATTGCCCAGGACCTTGTGGTCCTGGGCTTTTCCATTGACCAGGCAATTTCGCTGAGTCAAGAACCCGAAGTTAAGGATGCTCTTCGTGCGATTCGATTTACTACAACAGAACTTATTGAGAAGGTTCGAACTCAAATGCACCAGTTACGAAGCCAAGAGCCTCTGATTGATTCCGGTGCAGAGGTAGAGCCTATGTATGAGCTGCTTCGAATTGTCCAGGAGGCGTTGCGAAATGTCGAAAAACACTCAGGTGCTTCCTCGGTCAGTATCGAGATTGCAGACAATGGCATTGGTGGCGTTAGCCATAAGGAAGGCTCTTTTGGAGTTGCGGGTTTACAAGAAAGAGTTGCAAAAATCAATGGGGAGATCCGTATTGATTCATCATCACAGGGAACGAGAATTGGAGTAACAATTCCCTTGGATCGGTGATGACAAGACTTTTAGTTGTAGATGATCATGATGTTGTACGGCAAGGCCTAATCTCTGCCTTAAGCACCTTTGGATTTGAAGCTACAGATTCTGCAGGTTCAGTGGAGGAGGCTAGATCCAAGATTGCGGTATTTAACCCTGACGCGATCATCGTGGACCTAAACCTTCCCGATGGATCCGGGTTTGAGATTGTTAAGTGGGTGCGCTCATTATCATCAAGGACTGCGATAGTTGTTTTGTCTCTCAATGGTTCTTCTAGCTTTGCCCAGATGGCCCGGACTAGTGGTGCGAACTCATATCTTTCTAAAACCCAATCAATCGATGAGATTGTTTCTGCAGTTAATTTCGCTCTCAAAAGTCCACACACTTTTACAAGCAAACTGCATGATGCAGCAGATCACGTAGTAGATCTAACCCCACGAGAGTTTGATGTTCTTTTTTTGATAGCACGTGGCTCTAGTAATCAGGAAATCTCCCGAACCATGTTTTTGAGCATTTCAACTGTCAAGACACATATCTCATCATTGCTACGAAAATTGGGAGCTACTAACAGAACCTCCGCAATTAAAGTAGCTCGAGAAAAAGGTTTACTGCTCTAACAAGTGATTGAAACGAGTAGACCAAAGCTCCCAGCGCCAATTCTCAATAATCCACTGGCGACCTGCAGCGCCCATGGTTTGAGCTCTCTGAGGATCATTAAGTAGAGAAATAATCGCTGCTGCGATCTGCCCATTATTTGTTCCATCTACTACTAAACCTGTGACACCTTCAACAACAGCATCAGGTGCTCCCCCAGAGTTGCCTGCTACTACAGGCAGACCGCAAGCACTGGCCTCTAGATACACAATTCCTAGCCCCTCAACCTCAAGTCCTGCTAACCGAGAACGTGAAGGCATTGCAAATAGATCTCCGGCACAAATAAACCGTGGAAGCTCTGCATATTGAATTCTTCCGATAAAGGAAACATGGTTTTCAACTTTATGGATTGCGACCAATTTTGCTAAGTGTTCTAGGTAGGGTCCTTGACCAACCATCAAGAGGTGGGCATCAGGGACGTTCTTTAAAATTTCTGGCATCGCCTCAATTAAATGATCTTGACCTTTTCGATGAACAAGACGTCCGACGGAGACAATGACCTTCTTGCTATCTATCCCCAACTCTCTTCGCAGCGAAGATGAGTCTTGTGGAGAAAAATGCTCTACATCTATTCCTGGTGCGATCTTTACCATTTGCTTAGTGGCTTTCTTTGACAGCGCCCGCGAAATCGCACTCTGGGTGAAATCTCCCAAGTAAGTCAGTGAATCCACTGTTGAACCAATACGCCGCAGCGCAAGGTTGAAGGGAAAAACCTTTGCCCACCACACTTCATGCCCATGTGTTAGGGCAACAGTTTTCTTTACGCCAGCTCTTTTCAGTGAAGCTGATAGCAATCCCAAGGGCGCAGCAGCTCCAAATGCTGCAACAGATATTGAATGCTCCTTAATAACACGAGTTAAATTAAATGCCACCCGTGGAGTTGGAAGAAGAATCTTGGCTCGATCACGGATGACCTTTACGCCATACTTTGCTAGCCATTGCTGGTCATAATCCTCTGAACCAGATTGAGCAGAGGTATACACAATTGTTGAACCAAAGGCTCTGCGTTCTATCAAACCAATGATAAAGGTTTCAATCCCACCTGCACGCGGACCGAAATCATTAGTGACAAAGAGAATAGGATTAGAAACGACGAGCTCCTACCAACGGTTTTCTTCCCAATGAACCACTCGGTGCAACCTTTACACGTGAGCCAGAGCGAGGGGCATGCACCATCTTCCCCCCGCCAAGGTATATGCCCACATGTGAAACTGGGCGGCCGTAAAATAAGAGATCTCCAGGCTTTAATGAGTTCAAAGAGACTTTTTTACCAAGACGTGATTGTGCAGCAGATGAGTGAGGCAATGAAACGCCTGCTGCTTGGTATGCACGCATCGTTAATCCTGAACAATCCCATGTGACCATGCCTGCTGCACCAAAGACATAGCGATCACCTATCTGCTTCAACGCATACTTCAATGCGGTTCCTGCACGACCCGAAACACCACTTGCACTCTGTGCTGCTTTGAGGGAGGAGGCTTGATCAGCGTTTTCTTCATCCTCAGCCAAACGTGCTAAACGCTCGCGCTCGGCCTTGCTTAGTTTTGAGAGAAGCTTTTCTGCTTCCTCTAATTTTTTCTGGGCCAAAGCAGATTGCGCAGCTAACTTTTTCTGGGCAGCAGCGACCAAAGCCAACTTGTCATTTACCGTTAATGTGGTCGCATTTAAACGTTGTTGTGCGGTTTCAAATTTACGTAACTGTGCAGATTTGCGTCGGGTAATTGCATCTAAAGCCCCAGCGGAGGATAGATACAGAGAGGGATCACTGGAGAAGAGAAGTTCAAAGCTCTGGCCGAAACCACCAGATTTGTACTGCTCCACCGCGATACTTCTCAAAGATTTTTGTAGGGTTGCCACGGTTTGTCCTTGGATCTGCGCCTTAGCTTTAATTCCATTGAGGGTCTTAGTAAGCGCCGCCAACTTCACCTTTGCCTCTTGTGCACCCTCTGCAGCTGCGGTTGCATCCTCTTCCAATTGTCGAACCTTTGCCTGAACCTGGGCTAGGGTCGGCGCAGCCGAGGCTGTCACGGGTGCTAAAACCCCAGCAGCAACGGCAAGTGCGGTAAGTGTGCGCAGCCAGTAAGACATAGTGGCAAGGCTAACCGCGCCTATACCCACCTCTCAACCTCAAGAAGGCTCATTTGGCTGTGAATTTTCCCCGCTCACGCTCCTCGAGCGTTAAATTGAAGTGGAGGCGTCAATCCACTCTCAGCCAACACAGAGAGTGCGCCCACCGTTTCATCGCTGATCTGTGAGGTGTTGTCAAGGAAGAAAGAGACTACGCAGGTATCGCAGGCGATAGCGGCCATGGTGCAGGTAGAGCAATCAATGATCATGTAAAGAAATGTACAGAGAGCCACTGACATCTTTTTACAGCGGTAGGTGATACTTGCACATGTGAGCGTCGTAGCAACACTTGTAGTTGGAAGCGATGGTTCGACATCAAAGGAGAGCCGATCAGCGGGAATCAGCTCTCCTGAAGATCGCAAAGCCTTCCTGCAGCGTCGTCGCGAGGTGGATGTCATTATTGTGGGAGGCAATACAGCCCGCCAAGAGCCTTATAACCGAACGCCAGTTCCACTTATTGTCATCTCCCGCTCACTAGTAAATCCCGTGCAAGGAAATCATTTGGCGCTGTTCTGGAACTGCTCCCCCGCTAAAGCGGTTGAAAAAGCGCGACTACTTTTTGGTGAGAAAATCTTGATTGAAGGTGGAATCTCCATGATCAAAGAGTTGATTTCTCTCAAGATGCTAGACCAACTTGAACTCAGCGTTACTCCAACTTCAGGAGGAGATGACAAAGTAGATATCAAAGAGTTGTTATCTCATTTTACTCAGGTGAGCCAACGTGAAGAGGCAGGAACCCTCTTTTACTCAGCACACAACTAGAAGGCTGAGATTAAGGAAACCCCAGTAACCGCTAAAGCGATTCCAACGTATTGCACTTTATGTAATCTCTCATTTAAGAATTTGAAGGCTAAGAGTGCGGTCGCAATTGGGTATAAGGATCCAAAGACCATCGCCACGGAGACTAATCCCTTAGTTGTTGCAACACCTAGTAAAAGATTGGCGAGAAAATCGGCCGCACCAATAAAGATCAATATCGGTAGATCTTTCTTTGAGAACTTACCAGTGGTTCTAAATTTGAGTGCAAGGGAAATAGTCACAAAAAATGTGGCACCACGCATCGAGACCATGGTCAGTAGTGCACTTTCTTGCGATCCAATCGACATAAAGGTAAGGGACATTCCAAATCCTGCCGCAGCGCCAAGTGCCAAAAGTAATGGCTTGATCGGTAGACCATTTGAAAGTTCTGGTCCACTGGCACAAAAGACTCCAACTAATGCAATGACAATTCCTATCGAAGCGATCATAGAAAGTTGGTCACCAGTTACGATTGCATAGACCAAAGGAATTACCGCGCTCATTGAGCTAATCGGTGCGACAACTCCCATGCGTCCAGTAGATAGACCTTCGTACAAGCAGGCTAAGCCGATGTAACCAAATAAGCCCGCCAGCGCTCCCGATAGGAGATAGCCATCTACTCCAAATGCTTGTCCGTACCAATCCCTTGAAACGAGAACAATTAACAATCCAACGGCTAGACCTATTACTTGGGAAAAACCCAACACAGCAAATGGGTGGTGCTTTTTGCTGAGGCGACCTGCAAAGAAGTCAGCTGTTCCCCACAGCGCACTTGATAGAAGTGCCAATAGTGATGCCATAGAGCCAAGGTTACCGCCCCGCCTCCCAAGAAAAGTACACTCTCATCTTTATTCTTAGCAGGTGGATGCGAATGGTTTTGAACGATTAATTGATTACCTTCGCACCGTAACTACCAGAGCTGAATTAACTCTCACAGAGGTCCCTGCCCCGCAAAAATTGGCAACTTACTCCTTTGCATTTTCGGCAGATGCATCCAACGGATTGGTTGGAGAGCAAGAGGATGAGATTGCCAATGGTCGCTTTGTACTTTTACATGAGCCAGGAGGACAGGCCACCTGGGATGGCGAGTTTCGCTGCGTTACCTTTGTGAGTGCAGATGTAGATCCCATCATGCAGGAGGATCCATTACTACCTGAAGTTGGCTGGAGTTGGTTTTTGGAATCATTAGATCTTAATCAGTGTCGATATAACTCTCCCAGTGGAACAGTTACACGGGTAACTAGCGCATCATTTGGAAAATTGTCACCTCGAAACAACGAGGCTGAAATTGAAATTCGAGCATCATGGACACCTGTTGTTGAGGATCCAAAGGAGATCATCAATCACATTCTTAGCTGGTGCAATTTAATTTCTGAGGTAGCTGGTTTACCACCCGTTCCCGAAGGTGTGTCACCAATTTCATCCTCCCGCAGGCGTTAATAATGAGTGAAGAGGTTGTTGCTGTTCCCTTACTCGAACCCGCTGAGGGAACTCCTGATGTAATCGATACTGAAGATGCCTTCCGAGATGCCTTAGCTCTTTTATCACAAGGTTCAGGACCCTTTGCAGTCGATGCTGAGCGAGCTTCAGGCTTTAGATACAGTGCACGCGCCTACTTAATACAAATTAAGAGAAGCAATGGTGGTCTTCATTTAATCGATCCGATTCCATTTGGGCCGGGGCATACCCTATTTATCGAGCTCAATAATCTGCTGAACACAGATGAGGTAATTCTTCATGCAAGCACTCAAGACCTGCCATGTTTGCGTGAACTTGGAATTAATCCAGTAAAGCTATTTGACACTGAATTAGCAGGAAGAATCGCTGGTTTACCTCGTGTTGGCTTGGGTCCACTTCTTGAATCATTGATGGGTGTCTCACTTGCCAAGGAGCACAGCGCTGCAGATTGGTCTGCTCGACCTTTGCCAAAGGATTGGCTCACTTACGCTGCACTTGATGTAGAACTTCTAATTGAACTACGTGATCGTATGTACTTAACTTTAGAGAGTGCAAAGAAACTTCCGTGGGCTTTGGAGGAGTTTGCATCGATACTAAAGGCTCCACCCGCTCCCCCACGAGTAGATCCTTGGCGCAGAACTTCCGGCATGCATAAAATAAAGCGACGTGATCAATTGGCAATCATTAAGTCCTTGTGGATTGCTAGAGATGCTGTTGCAGCCACACAAGATATTGCGCCAGGAAAGTTATTGAATGATTCAGCGATAGTAGAACTCGCAATTGCTGCTCCAACGACGAAGAGAGAGTTTGAAAAGTGTTTACGCCCTCTTGGTCTGCGTGCCAGATGGATGGAAAATCTTCAATTGTGGCTAGATTCAATCGCGGCCGCTATTGCCTTGCCCGAAGATCAGTGGCCTGCGATGAGAACAAATGCCGATACATTGCCGCCCATCAAATTGTGGCGGGATAAGTTTCCGGAAAAGTTTGCGCCTCTGTCCCATGCACGAGCTGCTATTGAACACATTGCAGAAGAAAATGAGATTCCGGTCGAAAATCTCATCACCCCTGAACATGTGCGTCGCATTTGCTGGAAGCCACCAGTTGGAGCAACGACAACTTTGTCAGTCTCGGAGGTTGAAAAAGCCTTAGGTGAACTGGGGGCACGTAAGTGGCAGATCGATCTCGTCGCTCCCGCTATAGCTGCCGCCTTACTTGAGCGTGAGCCGGCACTACTTCCCGTTATTGAAGGGGCTGAAGCCGAGGAACAAGGGTAGATAGGTTCTGTCCTAAACCCTTACTGACGAGTAACATTTGGGCCAAACCTAGATTAAGGATGCTCCATGTCTCGCACAGTTGTTCTCGTAGATGCCGTTCGCACCCCATTTGGAAAGGCTGGCAGCATGTACGCCGGCACTCGAGCTGATGATCTGATGGTTCGTGCGATCCGCGGACTTCTAGAGCGCAATCCAAAGGTTGATCCCGCATCCATCGAAGATGTTGCTATCGCTGCAGCAACTCAAACTGGTGATCAAGGAATGAATATCGGTCGTAGCGCTGCATTGTTATCAGGTTTACCTAACACAGTACCGGGATATTCAATTGATCGCTGGTGCGCGGGTGCATTGACAGCGGTCACAACTATTGCAGGTGCGATTGCAATGGGAACAAATGAGATTGCGATTGCCGGCGGTGTCGAGCACATGGGTAATCACCCAATGGGTGAAGGAATGGATCCAAACCCTCGCTACCTTGCAGAACGAATTGTTGAGCAAGATGCTTTGGCGATGGGTGCAACAGCAGAGCGTTTGCATGATCGCTTCCCACAATTAACAAAAGAGCGTGCCGATCGTTACGCGATGAATTCTCAATTAAAGACAGCAAAGGCTTACGCAGAAGGAAAAATTCAAAGAGATTTGATTCCCACCGCCGCTCGCAACGCCGAACTTGGTTGGACGGTAGCAACTGTTGATGAAGCACCTCGCCCACAAACAACGATGGAGGGTCTTGCAGGTCTTAAGACACCGTTTCGCCCGTCAGGTCGGGTAACACCAGGTAACTCATCTGGACTCAATGATGGTGCAACAGCTGCTCTGCTAGCGAGTGAAGAAAAGGCTCTCGAACTTGGCTTAACTATTAAGGCAAAGATGGTCACCTTTGCCTTTGCCGGTGTTGAACCAGAGATCATGGGATATGGACCGGTTCCATCAACAATTAAGGCGCTCAAGCAAGCAGGGTTGAAGATTGAAGATATCGGCGCATTTGAAATTAATGAGGCCTTTGCCGTTCAAGTTATCGCCTTTTTGGACCACTTCGGAATTGCAGATGATGATCCTCGAGTCAATCCATATGGTGGAGCTATCGCCGTTGGTCACCCACTCGCATCTTCCGGTGTGCGCTTAATGCTCAATCTTGCTCGTACCTTTGAAGCACAGCCAGAGGTTCGTTATGGAGTTACAACTATGTGTATCGGTCTAGGCATGGGCGGAACAGTTATCTGGGAAAACCCTAACTACAAGGGAGCTAAATAATTATGAGCACAGATATCACTCTTCCAGCGGGAGCACCTGAAGAAGTTGTTACCAACGCATTAGTACGTGAGATTGATTTAGCTGCCTTTGGCGGCAAAGGGGCTATGGCTTTAATTACTTTAGATAATGGACATGATCACAACCGTCCAAACACCTTTGGTCCAAAGTCTGTGATGGCGCTAGATGCCGCAATTACAGATGCAATCGGACGTAAACCTGCAGCGATCGCAATCACTGGTAAGCCTTTTATATTTGCCGCAGGTGCTGATCTTTCTGCCTTGTCATTTTTGAATGATCGTAATCAATCCTTGGCAATTGGAAAGTTAGGCCACGATGTCTTTCGTCGACTAGGTGAAAGTTCAATTCCAACTTTTGCATTTATTAATGGTTTAGCACTTGGTGGAGGTCTGGAGGTAGGTCTTCACTGCCACTACCGCACCGTCGCAACTACAGCATTTACCGCTTTGCCTGAAGTTTTCCTTGGACTTGTTCCAGGATGGGGTGGCGCAACGATTCTTCCGAAGTTAATTGGCCCAGAGCGTGCAGTGCAAGTAATAATGCTCAACGCCCTTAACAACAACACCATGATGAAGGCTAAGGATGCACTCAAGCTTGGTGTTGTTGATGCAATGTTTGAGCCAGCTGATTTTCTGGAGCGTTCGATTGGCTTTGCAGTTGGCGTTCTCAACGGCACCACAAAGATTGAACGGGCTGATTACAGCAAGGATCCCGCATGGGAAAGCGCCCTAGCTACAGGTAAGGCAGCCGCCCTCAAGAAGTATGGTGGTGCCGAGATCGCCTCCCCTATGAAGGCGTTGGAGCTCATTGCAGCAGCACGCACCAACACATTAGGAGAAGGTTTTGATGCTGAGGATCAAGTGCTTGCTGATTTAACAATGTCCGATCCACTTCGTGCATCGCTGTATGCATTTAATTTGATTCAGAAAAAGCGCAAGAAGGTTGAGGGTGCACCAAAGCCAGCTCTTGCTAGAAAGGTAGCCAAGGTTGGCGTTGTCGGTGCAGGTTTGATGGCATCACAGTTAGCACTGCTCTTAGTTCGCAACCTCAAATGTCCCGTCGTAATGACAGATATTGATCAGGCTCGTGCCGACAAGGGCGTTGCCTGGGTAAGAAATGAGCTAGCCAAGCAGGTAGAGAAGAAAAGAATGAGCCCAGAATCTGCGGCACGCCTTTCCGCTCTTGTTTCAGGCTCTGCTGATCAAACAGTCTTTGCAGGCTGTGACTTCATTATTGAAGCGATCTTTGAGGAGCTTTCACTCAAGCAGGAGCTATTCAAGAAGCTAGAGAGCATCGTCTCTCCGGAGTGCGTTCTGGCAACTAACACCTCTTCCCTTTCGGTAGAGCGAATGACTGAAGGACTTAAGAATCCAGAGCGCGTAGTTGGTTTCCACTTCTTTAATCCAGTTGCGGTAATGCCATTGCTCGAGGTTGCTCGAACATCAACAACTGATGATGCAACCACTGCAACAGCAATTGCTGTTGGAAAAGAACTCAAGAAGACAATGATTATCTGTAAGGATGCACCTGGCTTTGTGGTGAACCGTTTGCTCACACGTTTTATGGGCGAGGTAACCGATGCGGTTGATGAAGGAACTTCTCCAGCCGTTGCAGACTCTGCGATGATGGAGATTGGTTTCCCAATGTCACCATTCCAGCTATTGGATCTTGTGGGTCCTGGAGTTGCTCTGCATGTGTCAGAAACTTTGCACAATAACCTAGGCCCTCGTTACAGAATCTCACCTACGATGCAACGTATGGTGAAGGAAGGGGTTCGAAACTTCTACATCAAGGGCGAGGATGGATCAGTGTCTGCAAATCCAGCAGCCCTTGCCCTGGTAGAGAAGGGAACAACTCCATCTACCGCTGAACAGGTACGTGCCCGCGCACTCAAGGCGTTGGCCGAGGAGGCTCGCATGATGCTCGATGAAGGGGTTGTAACAACACCTGCTGAGATTGATCTGTGCATGTTGATGGGCGCTGGATGGCCAATGCATTTGGGTGGAATCTTGCCGTACTTGGATCGCGAAGGAATCAGCGAGTCAGTTACTGGAAAGCGCTTCCATGACAAGGGAGTTGCATCTCTTCCCTAGGAAACCCATCCTGCAATCTGCTGCACTATTGCAGCGGGGGTGATTTCTAGATCATCAAGAATCTCATTGCGCTTTGAGTGTTCTATAAACTCAAGAGGAACTCCGATTGAGTGCAGGGAACAATTTCTTCCTGTCTCTCTCAAAGTTTCAGAGATTGCACTTGCGATACCTGCATGCTTAATACCATCCTCTAAAACAACTACTGTTTCATAATCGGCACACAGTGCGATTACCGCTGGAGAGATTGGCTTAACCCATACAGGATCTACTACGGTGATTTCAATTCCTTGCGCTTTAGCAAGCTGGGCGACCTCTAGAGCCATTCCCGCCATCGCTCCAACGCTAATTAGCAAAGCTTTCTTTGAAGCACCACGATGCAATACATCAACACCTGATACCCGTTCCAGAGCTGGAATGTCAGCGGGAACGGCACCCTTGGGGAATCGAACCATGGATGGTGCATTAGTTATCTCTACACACCCACGCAAGATCTCCTTCAATCGTGCACCATCACGTGGAGCACCAACGCGCATATGTGGAACGATCCCAGTTAACGCTAAATCCCAGATTCCGTGGTGCGATGGACCATCATCACCAGTTATCCCAGCACGGTCTAAGACAAATGTGACACCTGCGTTGTGCAAGGCAACATCAAGAAGTAATTGATCAAAGGCACGATTGAGAAAGGTTGAGTAGATCGCAATTACTGGGTGCATTCCTGCATAGGCCAAACCAGCTGCGCTTGTAACCGCATGCTGTTCTGCAATACCAACATCGATTGTTCGCTCGGGGAAATTCTGCGAAAACTTGTCTAGTCCGGTTGGTCCCAGCATCGCAGCGGTTATTGCTACAACCTTTGGATTCTCGCGACCTATCTCAGTGATTTCTTCAGAAAAGGCGTTGGTCCACGATGGTGCTGATGCCTTAACAGGCTTTCCTGTTACGGGATCAACGATTCCTACGGCATGGAACTTCTCTGCAATATCCTCAAGGGCTGGTGTATAGCCACGACCCTTTTCAGTAATTGCATGAACGATGACTGGTGAACCAAACTCCTTTGCCATATGCAAGGTTTTTTCCATGGCAGCGATGTCATGGCCATCAATTGGTCCTAGATACTTAAAACCTAAATCTTCAAACATGCCCTGAGGGGCAACCATGTCTTTGATTCCCTTTTTCATCCCGTGCAGTGTTCCGTAGATGTACTTTCCGACCACTGGGGTGTTGTGAAGCATTCTCTTGCCTCGACCCAAAATACGCTCATACTCTTTGCTCGCTCGTAATGTCGTCAGATATGTAGCAAGGCCACCAATAGTTGGCGAGTAAGAACGCTCATTGTCATTGACAACAATGACAAGGTTTCGATCAGACTCAGGTGAAAGGTTGTTGAGCGCCTCCCATGACATTCCACCAGTAAGTGCGCCATCACCTACTACGGCAACTACATGACGTTGAGACTGACCGGTGAGAGAAAATCCTCGTGATACTCCATCTGCCCACGACAAAGCGGTAGATGCATGAGAATTTTCAATGACATCATGTTCACTTTCGCGGCGATTTGGGTAACCTGAAATTCCATCGCGTTGCCTGAGAAGATCAAATTGATCGGCACGGCCGGTAAGAATCTTATGAACATATGATTGATGACCTGTATCAAAGAGAACGACATCGCGTGGCGATTGAAATACTCTATGTACCGCGATTGTTAACTCAACAACACCAAGATTTGGTCCCAAGTGCCCACCGGTACGAGATACCTTTTCAATCAGAAATTCACGAATATCCGAGGCCAGCTGATTTAACTCGGCAGGGCTCATGCCCCGTAGTTCATCTGGCGATTGAATATTGATTTTCATTGTCAATGAGTAAGTATTTACTCAACCAACAATGAGCGGAGCACATACTGCATAATTCCACCATGTCGGTAGTAATCGGCCTCACCTGGAGTATCGATACGAACCTTTGCAGTAAATTTCTTATCCCCAGCTGTAACGGTTAGCTCCTTTGGAACTCCCCCACTATTCAGTGCAGTAATTCCAGTAATTGAAAATACCTCAGTTCCATCTAGACCGAGCGATGCAGCGGTTTCCCCATCCTTAAACTGCAATGGTAAAACACCCATTCCGATCAGATTTGAACGGTGAATACGCTCAAAACTTTCTGCAATAACCGCTCGTACTCCAAGTAGAGCCGTTCCCTTTGCGGCCCAGTCACGTGATGATCCAGATCCGTACTCCTTGCCCGCAAGAATTACCAGTGGAACGCCCGCCTCTTGATATGCCACAGATGCATCGTAAATAGTTGTCTGCTCACCATTTGCTAGGAAGTTGCGGGTGAATCCACCTTCAACACCATTGAGCAAGAGGTTTTTAAGGCGGATATTGGCAAATGTTCCACGAATCATTACCTCGTGATTACCGCGGCGAGAACCGTAGGAGTTGAAATCTGCACGTTCAATTCCATGTTCAGCCAAGTACTTTCCAGCAGGTGAATCAGCCTTGATATTTCCAGCTGGAGAAATATGGTCTGTAGTCACTGAATCACCAAGGACAGCTAGAACTCGTGCACCTGAGATATCAGTTACAGGTGTTGGGTTCTTTGGCATACCTTCAAAGTAAGGAGGTTTGCGAACATAGGTAGATTTTGCATCCCACTCAAAAACCTTGCCAGTAGGTGTTGCAAGTGACTTCCAGCGATGATCGCCCTCAAACACTGTTGCGTAATCCTTGGTAAACATCTCAGATGAGATTGAAGAATCGATAACAGATTGAATCTCTTGCGGGGTAGGCCAAATATCTTTCAGGAATACATCATTTCCTGCGGTGTCCTTACCCAGTGAATCCTTCTCAAAATCATGATCCATAGTTCCTGCGATTGCATAGGCAACGACAAGTGGTGGAGATGCAAGGTAGTTCATCTTTACATCTGGGCTGATTCGGCCTTCGAAGTTACGGTTACCAGAAAGAACCGCCGTTACAGCAAGATCTGACTCATTGACCGCTTTGCTAATTTCAATCGGAAGAGGGCCTGAGTTACCGATACAAGTAACGCAACCATAGCCAACAAGGTTGAAGCCGAGCGCTTCCATGTACTTAGTTAAATCTGCACGATCGTAATAATCAGTTACTACCTTTGAGCCTGGAGCCAATGTTGTCTTAACCCAAGGCTTTGATTTCAACCCCTTTTCTACCGCTTTCTTAGCAAGTAGAGCAGCACCGATCATTACTGAAGGGTTAGAAGTATTTGTACATGAAGTAATTGATGCGATAACAACATCGCCATTCTTCACACGAGTAGAGCCTGCAGGAACCTCGCCCTTATTGGTTTTTTCACCAAAGTAGCTAGGAAGAATCTTCTCGAAGGCGCTCTTTGAATCGCTCAACGAGATGCGATCTTGTGGGCGCTTTGGACCTGAAATTGATGGAACCACAGTTGAAAGATCTAGCTCTACTACTTGAGAGAAACGTGGTTCAACTGATGGGTCATGCCACATTCCCTGCGCCTTAGCGTACTTTTCGACGAGAGAAACTTGATCTTCGGTGCGACCAGTAAGGCGCAGGTAACGAAGCGTCTCTTCATCAATTGGGAAAATTGCACATGTTGAACCGTACTCAGGACTCATATTTCCAATTGTTGTTCGGTTCGCCATTGGAACCGCTGTCACTCCTGGGCCGAAGAACTCAACAAACTTGCCAACAACGCCGACCTTACGCAAGATCTCGGTAATGGTGAGCGCCATATCTGTTGCGGTTGTTCCCAATGGGAGTTCGCCTGTGAGCTTGAATCCAACAACACGAGGAATCAGCATCGATACCGGCTGACCAAGTAGTGCCGCCTCGGCTTCAATTCCTCCAACACCCCAGCCAAGGACTCCGAGTCCATTCACCATGGTTGTGTGTGAATCTGTACCAACAACTGTGTCTGGGTATGCGCGCAAGCTTCCTTCAACTGTGCGGGTCATAACCACACGTGCGAGGTACTCAATATTTACTTGGTGAACAATTCCCGTTCCAGGTGGAACTACCTTGAACTCATCAAATGCTGTTTGGCCCCAACGCAGGAAGCGGTAACGCTCCTGGTTACGCTCATACTCGATATCGGTATTTTGCTCAAAAGAATCCTTAGTTCCAAACTTATCTGCGATCACCGAGTGGTCGATTACGAGTTCAGCTGGCGCAAGCGGGTTCACCTTTGAAGGATCTCCCCCAAGATCAACAATCGCCTCACGCATAGTGGCAAGGTCAACAACACATGGAACACCTGTGAAGTCCTGCATGATTACACGTGCTGGCGTAAATTGAATCTCAGTATCTGGCTCAATTGATGGATCCCACTTGGCCAGGGCGCTGATGTGATCGGCGGTGATGTTTGCCCCATCTTCAGTGCGCAACAGGTTTTCAAGCAAAACCTTCAAACTGTAAGGAAGGTTAGCTGCGCCATCGATCTGTGAGATATCGAAGATCTCAAAACTCTTACCCGCAACTTCTAGATTCTTTTTTGCGTTGAAAGAGTTCTTACTCATTATCAGCCTTTCGTCGATGCGCTTAACAGGCGCTCAAGATACCTCAGCACGCTCATACAGGGCAACACATTCGATGTGATGTGTCATCGGAAAGAGATCAAAGGCACGTAACCCCGCCAGTGAATAACTGTGATCTTCAAGATAGGCGGTATCTCTAGCCAGGGCAGCTGGGTCACAAGCGACATAAACAATCGACCTGGGATTTAACGCCGCAATCTGAGAAATTACATCCTTGCCGGCACCTTCACGTGGAGGATCTAGAACTACAACATCTGCCGATGTCACACGAGGCAAAAGTTTGGCAACATCGCCTGTAGCGACAGTTACATTCTTATTTGAAGCAAAATTTCTTCGCGCATCCTCTGTTGCAACTTTGCTTCCTTCAATCAAATCAATATGACCTTCGGGACCAACCACATCGATTATTGCTGCGGTAAATAACCCCACACCGCCATAAAGATCAAGAACATGATCGCCAGTTGAGATATCTGCAAAATCTAAAACAGTTTGAGTAAGAATTTCTGGGGCCTTTGAGTGGCTTTGCCAAAAAGATTCTTGGCTCACCTCTAACCCTCTGCCTTCTACAACTTCATGCAGGACCGCTGGTCCTTCGGTGATTCTCGCTTTTTCTTCACCTCTTGTTGGAGCAAGAGCTATGGTGCGTTCGCCAGTACTTGAAGCGCTGATCTCAACACGAACATCTCCCTTTAGATTTCGCCCCGCTATTTCAGAAAAATTCATGCCATCGACGCAAATGATGCAGTTATCTACTGGTGCAATTGAGTGTGAGCGAGACTTGTAAAATCCCAGCTTTCCATTTCTATTGGTTGTGGCTATTGCGCGCGTTCGCCAACCAACAGCTGGACCAACCTCTTCTACCACTACCTGAATATCCTTCTTAGCGATTCTGGAGAACTGTTCAGTGATGACATGAGATTTAAGGGTTCGCTGATACGCCGGATCAATGTGCTGGAAATCGCATCCTCCACATCCTGAACGGTGTGAAAACTGGCAAGGAGCTTCAACTCTGAACTCAGATGGCGAAGAGATCGCAACTACATCGCCACGATTAAATGATGAACCGGTGCTAGTTATCTCAACTGTGCACTGCTCCCCCGGAATTGCGTGGCGAACGAAAATTACAGCCCCGTTGTAACGGGCGATGAAATGGCCCCCATGCGCGACCTTTTCAATACTCACATCGATCAAATCACCGATTTTTAGCGCTGAACTCTTGTTTGATGCCATGGAAGGAAGTTTATGGGTGTAAGTTACTTCCTGTGCACGTAGTCATCATGGGTTGCGGTCGAGTTGGTTCATCACTGGCCACAGAGCTCGAAGCCGCTGGACACACTGTTTCAGTTATTGATCAGGCGAGAGAAGCGTTTCGCCGTCTTGGTCCAAACTTTAAAGGCCGCACCGTTACAGGTGTTGGCTTTGATAGAGACACACTTCTAGAAGCGGGCATTCAAGATGCCGATGCCTTTGCCGCGGTAAGTAATGGCGATAACTCAAATATTTTGGCGGCCCGCGTAGCTCGTGAAACCTATGGCGTTCAAAATGTTGTGGCCCGTATTTACGATCCAGGTCGCGCTGAGATTTATCAGCGCTTAGGTATTCCAACTGTTGCAACTGTTTTATGGGCAACGGATCAAATTTTGCGTCGCTTAGTACCTGAAGGCTCTCGTTCAGAGTGGAGAGATGCGACTGGAATGGTGCAGTTGTGCGAAGTACACCCACAAGAAGATTGGTACGGACGTCCAATTCTCTTGATCGATCAACTCACTCCAGGCAGAGTCGCCTTTATTACGCGGCTTGGAGAAGGACTTATTCCTGATGAGCACACAGTTTTGCAGCAAGGTGACCTCATTCATGTGATGGTGTCAGACAATGATGTTGCTCGAACTGAAGAGATCCTTGCCAACTCTCCGGAAGGTGAACGCGGATGAGAATTGCTATTGCAGGAGCTGGAAATGTTGGAAGAGCTATCGCACGCGAACTCTTAGACAACGGCCACCAGGTCCTATTAATCGATAAGGATCCTAAAGCGCTCAAATTAGAGAGTGTCCCGGATGCTGAGTGGTTGATGGCTGATGCCTGCGAAATCACCTCGCTAGACAACGCTCATCTCAATAATTGTCAGGTGTTGGTCGCCGCTACCGGTGACGACAAAGCAAATTTGGTTACCTCACTATTAGGTAAGACCGAGTACGGAGTTCCCCGTGTGGTTGCTCGAATCAATCATCCTAAGAATGAGTGGCTCTTTGACTCTTCGTGGGGTGTGGATGTTGCGGTATCAACTCCACGCATTATTTCCGCATTGGTTGAAGAAGCTGTAAGTGTTGGAGATGTGGTTCGCCTCTTCTCATTTAGAAAAGGCCAAGCAAATTTAGTTGAGTTAACCCTTCCAGATGGCTCCGCATGTATTGGAAAAACCGTCGAAGAGATTGAACTCCCAGAAAACGCTGCACTTGCTGCGATTGTTCGTGATGGAAGAGTGATCACAGCTAAGGCACACGATGTCTTTGTGGCTGGTGATGAGTTGCTTTTTGTTGCATCCGCCGATGCTGAAGCCCAGATCAAATCCTGCTTTATCTCTTAATCTGTAACCTTCTGCGCAGGTGGTCCTGCTTTAATAATTAACCAGGTTCCATATGCTGTCGCGAAAAACAGTGGGTATCCCATCGCCAAGTTAACAGTTCCCAAGAGATTTACATTTCCGCTCTTGTAGATTGGGTACTGCACAGCAATTCTTAGGAAAAACATTCCAACCCACAGCCAGCTTGCCTTGATATACATCTTCTTTCGGGCGGGGTTGTTGCGCCAGGTAAAGTTTTCACCCAAGAGCGGCCCCAGCACCAAACCTAAAATTGGCCAGCCAACAAGATTTGCGATCAGATAAACAACGCCGTAACCGAGATTTGTAAGTAACTTCGGAATGTAAAAATCTTCAGCATTTCCACTGCGATTGGCAAAGTAAGCACAGATCAGAACTCCAATCACTCCAGAAACTGAGTGTTGAATTGTTTCTTTTTGAATTAATCTAATAATTGCCAAGATCAGCGAGAGAGAAAGCGCAGCCCAGATTGCGGTATTAACCTCTTTTGTTACATTAAAGACAACCAAGAAAACAACTGATGGAACACCAGAATCGATGAGCCCCTTCTTGCCACCTAATGCATTAACAACTTTGTCTCGATCCTGCTCATGTTGGCTCATGAGACTCCCGTCGATCCAAAGCCGCCGGTTCCACGGCCAGATCCGGGTAGGGCTTGCACTTCAACAAACTCTGCCCGTTCAACCTTTTGAATAACAAGTTGCGCAATTCGATCACCCTTTTTAAAGGTTATTGACTCTCGAGGATCATGGTTGATCATGATGCATTGGAGCTCTCCTCTGAATCCAGCATCAACCGTTCCTGGTGCGTTCACCATCGTTACGCCATGCTTGATTGCTAAACCAGATCGTGGATGTACAAATGCTGCATATCCATCGGGAAGGGCAATTGAAATGCCTGTAGGGACAAGGGCCCGTTCTCCGGGCTTTATTGTGATGTCTATGCGAGAGACAATGTCAGCTCCTGCATCCCCACCCTTTGCATACTGAGGCAGTGGGATGGATTCATCTAGTCGAGTGATCAACACCTGAAGATTCTTCATAATTAAGGGTTCACTCCAAAGTTGGGATCAACGTAGGCCATCAACTCGGGAGTCTTAGCGAACTGCTCTAAATACTCTTTGGGAGCGTTATTCATAAAATGATCCATAGTGACGACAATAAAGAGCGCTGCTGCCTTCACCGCAATTTCGCCATCTGGCGCATTCAATCGCCCAATTGCTGATGTGTACACCTTGCGATTTGATTGACCTGTTATCTCCGCTGTGATGTGAAGAGTTGAGCCAACAGGAACAGGCTTTAAGAAATCTGTTTCTAACCGTCCTGTCACAGCTGGAGCGCGAAGCAACCACATTAACTTTCCAAGTGCCTCATCAAATGCCAGGGATAAAAGTCCGCCGTGGGCAAGACCTGGTGCCCCTTGATGATTTTCTGTAACTGTGAACTGAGCAGAGACATCTAAGCCCTCGCCAGCGTATGCCACTAGATGTAAACCAGTTGGATGTAACTCTCCACAACCAAAACAATGACCAAAGTGAGAAGGAATCTTGCTTCCAATAGCGGGAGCTAATTGATGTCGCTCCGGCAATGGTGTTCCTTCAGGTGCGGTGGTGCTGGGAATTACTGCCATGTCTGAACTTTACTCCCTGAATATCCGATACGGTAATCCCCATGCGATACACCGAGGTGATACGTGCGCCACTATGGCTGATCGCCTTTGTGTACTTTCTCTTTCTCTCCATGGTTTTATCGGTCTGGGCCGGCTTAGGAAACACACCGGGAATCATCACCTTCGTACTGCTCACCGCATGGTTGATTGTTTTGTATTTTCGAACTGCGCTAACTATCCGTGTTGATGAACAATACTTACATGTTGGTGGTGCAAAGCTTGAGCATCAATATATAGGAGCAGTAACCCCATTGACTACAGCAGAATTGAAACTGCTGCGCACCCGTGATGCCGATCCTTCAGCTTTTCTGGCGATGAGATTTTGGTCTAGCAAAGCGGTAAAGGTTGAGGTATCAGATTCCAGAGATTCAACTCCGTACTGGCTTGTCTCCAGCAAAAATCCAAAGAAATTAGTTGAAGCGCTTAAAAACTAGTTGCACTCTTTACAAACAGCTTTAGCGCCTTCACCCTTAGCTAACTGGGTGATGTGGTGAACCAAGAAGCA
>CAZCDF010000004.1:0-23575 GCA_964497665.1 uncultured Candidatus Planktophila sp.
CCGCTAAAGCCAGAGCTAAATCAGCGGCGGGCTCTGTCATTTTCATGCCACCAACTGTTGCTGCATAGACATCTCTTCCACCAACACGAATATTGGCGCGAAGTTCAAGAACGGCAAGGGTCATAGATGTGCGAGCAGAGTCCAATCCAGAGACAACTCGACGTGCATTTCCGTAATCATTTTCTCGTCCTGCAGAAACGAGTGCTTGAATCTCTGCAAGTAATGGGCGACGGCCTTCGAGAGTAACGGTCACACATGTTCCAGGAACAGGTTCGGCGTGACGTGATGTAAACAAACCAGTTGGATCTAGCACAGACTCAATTCCGGTATCACTTAAATCAAAGCAGCCAACCTCATCTGATGCACCAAATCGATTTTTGATTGCACGGATTAAGCGAAGGCGTGAATGGCGCTCTCCTTCAAACTGCAAGACAACATCAACGATGTGTTCAAGTAACCGTGGTCCTGCAATTGATCCATCCTTAGTTACATGCCCTACAAGAAGCAATGTGATGTCACGATCTTTACAGATTCGAATTAATGCACCTGCAACTTCACGTACCTGAGTTACACCACCTGGTGCACCATCTGCTGCTGAGCTACCAATAGTTTGTACAGAGTCGATGATTACAAGTTGTGGTTTAACCGCATCGATATGTGCAATGACAGCGCCAAGATCTGTTTCAGAGGCAAGAAATAATTGAGGATCAATAGCTTTGATTCGTTCTGCGCGGAGTCGGACCTGTGATGCAGATTCTTCACCGCTGATGTAAAGCGCAGGGATTCCCTTTGCTGCGCTTTGTGCAGCAACCGAAAGTAATAATGTTGATTTACCAACACCAGGTTCACCAGCAAGCAAAATCGCAGCCCCTGGTACTAATCCACCACCTAAAACACGATCTAATTCAGAGACTCCGGTTGCACGGGCATGTGCAGCTGAGAGATCAACATCTCCGATTGGAGTTGCTTTAGCGGTGACATTTCCCGCTACAAGTGAAAGTTTTTTAGGAGCAGCGATCTCTTCAACAGAGCCCCATGCTTGGCACTCTCCGCAGCGACCAACCCATTTTTGGGATGTCCAACCGCACTCGGTGCAGCGGAATGGATCTTTTTCAACCTTGGCCATGAGGTAACCCTATGACAAGGGGCTGACTATTTCTTCTGGGCGGCCAAAGTTGCTGGATGCTGAATTATAAATAGTGGAAGTGAGCGTGCGGCAGCATCGCGAATGTGTTCCATTCGGACATCACACAAGCGTGCTAATTCGGCGTAGGCATCCTTACCCATCAACAATTCAAGTTCATACTTGTTTGAGATGTACACGGGCTGAGTGCCAACATGCGCATCGCTATTGCTGGTGCAGTACCAATCAAAATCTTCGCCACCATCGCCCCATGCAAGGCGTTCGTATTCACCAATTACAGTTACTGAGTATTCACGCTCTCCGTATTCGCGAGTTTCAAAGCTACGACGCAGTGGCAATTGCCAGCAAACATCAGGCTTTGTATCTGCAAAGTGCTTTCCATCGCGTTGTGCAACATGGTGTAACACGCAACCAAATGATCCTGTGAAACCTTCTGCTTCATAACCCTTACGGTTTAAAAAGATGCAACCATCTTCGACACGACGAGTTTTGCGTTCGCCATCCTCATCTTTCTCAGAGATTCTCAGAGCACCACCAGGCTTCTTTGGACGAGCCTCGTTGTAGAACTGCCACATATCGGGGGTCAGATAAGCAGCTGCCTTCATGGTGCGCTCTTCATCATCCTCATCGGTGTACATCGCACCTTCGGTGCAACACCCTGAATTTGGCTGATTCTTAAAGACACCTTGGCAACCATCGCCATAGATACAAGTCCAATAGGAAGTTAACCAAGTGAGATCGCACTTAAAGATTGTCTCTGCATCATTGGGATCAAAGAATTCAACCCAATCACGCGCAAATCCTGCTTTAACTTCTGACATAGTCGCAGAGCCTACAGGCATAAAGGATAGACTTCATACATGAATCAGCAATCAAAGGTTGCCGTTATCGGTGCCGGTGTAATGGGTGAGGCCCTTATCGCCGCTTTGATTTCATCTGGTGTTAATCCAGATCGCATCACAATCTCTGAAAAGCGTGAAGAGCGAGCACAAGAGCTGATCTCAAAGTATTTGATTAAAGCAGCGCCATTAGCAGCCAATGTTGCAAATGCAGAGGCGCTTTTGTTGGTGGTTAAGCCTCAAGATATGGCCTCAGTGCTGGAGGAGATCAAAGGTTCAATCAATCAAAGTGCGGTTGTAATCACCTTTGCAGCGGGAAAGACAATAAATTTCATCAGTAATGGTCTTGGAACCAGTAATCCAGTTGTTCGCGTGATGCCAAATACTCCAACCTTGGTAGGAGAAGGTATGGCTGCTGCATCAATGGGTGCTGGTGTAACAGCTGAGCAACGTGAGTTTGTCCTCGGTTTCCTTGGCGCAACCGGCAAGGTAATCGAGGTTAAAGAAGAGTTACAAGATGCGGTCACCGCAACAAGTGGATCGGGTCCTGCATACTTCTTTGCCTTTGTTGAAGCGATGGTTGCTGGAGCTAAAGAGCTTGGTCTTTCTGAACAGGATGCAACCACCCTAACAATCCAAACAATTGTGGGAGCCGCTAAGTTGCTTGATGAGTCAGGTAAGAGTGCAACAACTTTGCGTGAAAATGTAACAAGCCCTAACGGAACTACCGCAGCCGCACTTGCCTCATTCGAAAATGAGAAGATGAAATCTATAGTAGCCAAGGCGATGAAGGCGGCCCGCGATCGTTCGCAGGAATTAGCGTGAAACGCTTACTTTCCTTTGCTGTAATTGCTTCTCTTCTATTTACTCCTACAGCTAATGCTGCTCCTAAAAAGATTTCTGTAAAGCCGATGCAGTTGTTAACAACGGTTGGAACCCCTGATGAGGTAAGCGGGGTAGTTGCTTCAGGTAAATCTCTGATTGTGTTTGGAAGTAAGGCCTCCAAGGCTTATGCACGTGCTGTTGATACGAC
The DNA here is from genome assembly GCA_964497665.1 of uncultured Candidatus Planktophila sp. Classification (GTDB taxonomy): domain Bacteria; phylum Actinomycetota; class Actinomycetes; order Nanopelagicales; family Nanopelagicaceae; genus Planktophila. The sequence continues at coordinate 3,017 of CAZCDF010000004.1, forward strand.
AGGCAAAGAGATCTGGAACCTGCCTTTAGATCCATCAGCAGCATCCATCGCGACTGCAGCCGCTGTTGATTCAGTGGGGGATGTATGGATAGCTGGTGCAACATCTTTACCACTTGGTTTAACTCCGCCAACTCCTCTTCCAACACCAATCAATCCTGACAACGCATCTGTTCCACCAACTTCAACTCTTTCAAATCTACAGGTGTTAGCGGTATGGAAAATCTCTGCAGCAGGTGCCTTGCTCTCTGCAAACACAATGCCTACAAGTTCAGTTCTATTTCCGACTTCGATTTCTGTCGATAGAAATGGTGCTTCGGTAGTCGGAATCATTGGCAGTGAAAAAGGCAGCGCAGGATTTCTAGTTAACACTGATAAAGCTGGCCTTTTTGGAAAGATGCTGCAAATAGGATTAGTGTCTACAACAGCAGATGCAGTTGTTCGCCATACCGATGGAAGCTTTACAGTTGCTGGTTCTAGTAGTGAAGTGTTGGCGGGGAAGAAACTCGCAGGCATTACAGATGGTGTGCTGATCAAGATTTCAAAAACATTAAAGATTACTAATGTGGTGCGCAGCTCTGCGGTAAAGGGAAAGCGCATATGGAATAGTGCATCTTCAACTCTGTTATTAGGTGGAGAGGTTGTGGCTTCGGGTAAGACGGAAACTGCTGTGACAAAGTTTTCATCCAGTTTTGCACCTACCTGGACATATCGTTTTCCTTCAACTGGTCCAGCATTAACAGTGGGATCAACCTATGCTGTGTTTATCTCGACTGGAGCGACACCTCAACTTAATTGGAGTCCAAAGGCTCCCACACCATTGATCCTGAGCTTTGATAGAAAAGGGAGCATCATTGCGGCCGATAGTGGGCCAGTGGGCCAGAGAGAAGTGATCGGAGCGCTCCTTTCCAAGGAGTTAGGGGTTTTAGTGGTCACATCAAGCCCAGAATCTGTTTCGATTTTTACCCTCATTCCGCGGTAACCTAAACCCCCGCACACACAGTGCGTACATTAGAAATGAGAGCGTGACATATGGGTTCCGTAATTAAGAAGCGACGCAAGCGCATGGCGAAGAAGAAGCACAAGAAGCTTCTAAAGAAGACTCGCATTCAGCGCCGTAACGCTAAGTAAAAAATTACGGTTTAAGAAGTGCAAGCTTTCCATTAATAGTGGCAAGCACATATTTAACTTTGTTTACAGTCACCCAAGTGCTCTGAGTAGGTTCAGGGCCTTGGGTGCTGCTAACTAAGCGGATTGCAGATTGGCCAAGATCCTTCTTGCTCGTATCCAGAGCACACAACCTATCTTGGCAATTAAAAATGATTGTTCTTCCATCGGTGGCTAAATACTTGCCAGGGGTTCCGAAGTTTTCAGTAGTGATTCGAGAGATCTTTGTTGGGTTACTCAAATTTACCCAGCGAATTTGATTTGGTTTTGGAGCCGTTACTGATGATGCAGCAAGCCAGGTCGCAAAAACGCCAGAGGTAGTTCGTGCCAGAGCAACATCAAAACCAAAGATCAAAGCATCATCCGTTGAAATATCTAGGGTTTGATACTGCCAGGCGCTTGGATCTATGGATGTACGAGTTGCAATTCGTACCGCACCCGAAGTGATCTCTTTCTTTTGATTCATAGAAACAATTGAGTCATAAGCAACATAGGTGGTGGAACCATCAAATATCGCTTGAATATGGAAACCAACATCACCTGTTGTTCGACCATCGGTCTTACGATCGCCATCAATCAACTCATACTTCCAAGCCGCTCCACGTGTTTTCACAGCTCCAAGAAGCACTCCCTGGCTTTCATCCCGATAAAAGACCTGTACTGCGCTGGCTGATGCAACACACGCGTTGGCGACACTCACATCACTAGATGTTCTTACACGGATTGGGTCTTCATAGTTATTGACTGCAGCGCCATTTCCATCAACGGTTTCAAATGCAAAACTTGTACCGTTAAATGTTGCATACCGTAAGTCTTTTTCTGTCGCATCACTGTAAAAAATATGAAGAGTTTGTTTAGATCCACTTCCGTTAACACACATGCTTATTGCACCTGCAATAGTGTCTGTTGTTCGACCACCAGAGCCTCCAGCACCATCAACGGTGACCTTTTTCCACCTCTTGCCATCAAAGGTCGCAAGCTTTAAATCGCCGCTCTTAGTGTCGGTGTATGCAATAGCTGGTCTTCCATTAAAAGTTGTACTTGCAACTGTCTTTCCATCTGCGGCGCTATCTAATACAGAACTCTTCCAACCTATTTGTGGAACAACCGCTTTTGTAATAGATGGCTCTGATGCACCTAATGCATTTTTAGCTATAACACTAAAGGTGTAAGAGGTGCCATTCTTCAATCCGGTAATCAGCAAGGGGCTCGTGATTGTTTTCTTTTCAGAGCCGGTCTTTAAATTCTTAACGGTGTACTCAGTGATTTGTGCGGTGCGAAGATTTGCTGGTGGATCAAAGGAGATGAGAGCGGATGAATCACCAGTAAAGGCCTGAGCATTTCGGGGAGATAGAGGTAAATCTGTCGCGACACCAACTGGCGGCTTGCTACGCAGATCCTCCATCATGGCAAGCAGCAAGGGTCCAGGCTCTTTAAATATCTCACCCGGATCAAGACTTGGAGTCATTACTGAATCAACACCAGCACTGGAAAAGGTGGCTTCATCTAAGTGCGAGGTTGATGAACCTGATTCATATCGAGCGGGGGTGTACATCTTTGGTTTCACACCACCATTTGCCTTTATTCCATTGGTGCCAGACCACACTAAAGATGTTGTAAGTGCAACACCTAACTCTCTTGATGGTGTTGGGAGATCTGCAAGTCTGCGGCCATCAATTGTTTGGAGATAAGCATCAAATGGAGTTGGTTGGTCCAAACTTCCTAAACCAAAAAATGGGTCGTAAGCATCGTTAGATAAAAATCCAAGTCCATGGCCAAGTTCATGAAGGAATACAGATTGCAGGTCGTACTCACTGCTAGTTGGTAGACCATCTCCACGTGTATTCCAAGCAGCAGCAGAGTTCACCTGAATAATGATTTCAGGGTTTGCTTTATCTAAATCTTTTCCAGCAAGCGCATTTGCTAAAGCTGAGGGATACCAAAGGGATGAGTCAGGTGCCCCTGAGAAGGCAGAGAAGAAACTTCCGGGACGTGCGCTACCTAAGACTCCCCATGAACTTGAACGACCCCATGATGCATCCACAGTGATAACAACAGAGGATTTAAAGTTTGCGGCCCAGATATCGATTGATGCTTGAACCTCTTTTTTAGCCCATTCCGGAAAGTTGTTGTACTTAACAGAAAACTTAGATTTGATCTCAAGATTTTTACTTCTGGTAGGAGCGGTTTGCGTTGTCGATGGTTCCGTACCTGCATAGATATGCCCCCAGTTAGTTGCGGGGATCTGCTTAAAGCTAAGTGCAGGTGCGGATGGCGCAGTGAGCATTCCAAAAATCAATGCGCCAGTAAGGGCAAAAGCCCCCATTCTCTTGATACGCATCATGGTCAAACGCTATCAGGGCTCTCAGCGTGGTTTAAGGTCAGGGGTAGGAAATACCAATTCTCTATGCAAATTAACAGGCAGAAAGGGCGAATAAATGACCATCGTGACAATTTATAGCCGAACTGGTTGCCATCTTTGTGAGGATGCATTATTGGTTTTAGAGTCCATGAAGGCTGAATTAAATTTTGAAATTAAAGAAGTGTTGATCGATGGTGATGAAGAGTTACAAAGATTGTATGGAGAGCAAATCCCCGTTACGCATATTGATGGAGTTCATCACGATTATTGGCGTGTAGATCCAGAAAGATTTAGATCTTCCCTTGAAAAACATCGTCGGCATCAATAATTTTGTAGGAGTAACCCTGCTCAGCTAAGAAGCGCTGGCGATTTTGTGCAAAATCTTGGTCGATAGTGTCTCGTGAAATAACAGAGTAAAACTTAGCTCCGCGCCCATCAGATTTTGGACGGAGGATACGACCTAATCGCTGTGCCTCTTCTTGACGGCTTCCAAAGGCACCAGATACTTGAATCGCAATCGTTGCATCAGGTAGGTCAATTGAAAAGTTTGCAACCTTTGACACTACAAGACACTTGATCTCGCCGGTTCTAAACTTATTAAACAATATCTCGCGTTCTTTGACTGGAGTTTCACCTTTGATTAGAGGGGCACCAAGCACTTCGGATAGCTCATCAAGTTGGTCAATATATTGACCAATTACTAACACCTGATCATCAATGTGTTTCTCGACTAACGCCTCTACAACATCGCGCTTAGTACGAGTGGTTGCACAGTTTCGATAACGATTTTCTGGCTCTGCTGTTGCATAAGCAAGACGTTCAGTTTCAGTCAGATTAACTCTGACCTCAATACATTCGGCTGGTGCAATGTAGCCCTGTGCTTCAATCTCTTTCCAAGGAACATCAAATCGCTTAGGACCAATAAGAGAGAAAACCTCACCCTCCATGCCATCTTCGCGAACTAAAGTTGCAGTTAGGCCTAATCGACGACGGGATTGAATATCGGCGGTGAAGCGAAAAATAGGTGCAGGCAGTAGATGTACTTCATCATAAATAATCAAACCCCAGTCATATGAATCAAAGAGATCAAGGTGGGCGTATACGCCATTCTTCTTCTTGGTCATTACTTGGTAGGTAGCAATAGTTACAGGGCGAATCTCTTTTTTCGCGCCTGAATACTCGCCAATCTCATCCTCATTTAAAGAGGTGCGCTTTAACAACTCATCACGCCATTGTCGTGCTGCAACGGTATTAGTTACCAAAATGAGTGTGGTCGCTTTCGCATGTGCCATGGCAGCAGCACCAACAATGGTTTTACCCGCACCACATGGAAGAACTACAACACCTGAACCACCATGCCAAAAACCTTCCGCTGCTAACTCTTGGTAAGGACGAATCTTCCAATCCTTTTGCAAAAGGTTGATCTCATGAGCTTGCCCATCAACATAACCTGCAAAATCCTCAGCTGGCCAACCTAACCGCAAGAGAGATTGTTTAATCTGACCACGTTGGCTTGGCAGAACTGTGATTGTCTCTGCATCAATGCGCGCACCTAACAAGGGTGCAATCTTTTTTGCACGGATAACTTCTTCAAGAACAGCGGTATCGGTCGTTACCAAGATCAAACCATGAACTGGATCCATCTCAAGTCGTAAGCGCCCATACCGTGACATGGTCTCCGCAACATCGATAAGGATTGAATGAGGAACTGCATAGCGTGAATACTTGATCAAGGTATCGATGACTTGTTCGGCATCATGACCTGCAGCACGCGCATTCCATAAACCAAGCGGTGTTAAGCGATATGTATGGATGTGCTCAGGGGAGCGCTCTAGTTCAGCAAAGGGAGCGATTGCTCTTCGACATTCAACTGACATTGGATGGTCGATATCGAGCAGAAGCGTCTTGTCGCTCTGAACAATTAGTGGACCATCACTCATTAAGTAAATCCTTTATTAGCGCGTTTAATAACCGACTGCGATCTTCAAGGGTACTGATGTCTACCCATTCATGCGCAGCATGAGCGCCACCTCCAACAGCTCCTAGGCCATCCAGCACTTGCGCCCCCGCAGCTGCAGCAAAGTTCCCATCACTAGCGCCTCCAACAGAGGCATGTCCTAGGGGAGGCATTCCCAGCTCTTTAGCAACCTTCTCCGCACGCTCGTACAAAGCCATTGTTGATGTGGTTTCCAGAGGTGGGCGATTGAACCCACCTGAAACTTCATAACGAGTATTTGCATTAACTGGCGTTAGGCCCTTTATTGCAGCATCGACTCGTTGTAGATCTGACATGGAGTAGGAACGGATATCAATATCAAGAATAGCTAAATCAGGAACTGTGTTGGTTGTATTACCAGCGTGAAGTGTGGTTGGTACAACTGTGGTTCCATGCTCTGGATTTTCCATTGCAGCAATCGCTAAAACTGCATGTGCAATTTCAATCGTGGCATTAATACCTTTCTCAGGTTCGAGTCCAGCGTGCGATGCTTTTCCATGAATCTTAATTTGGTACATCGCAGTACCTTTTCGTCCGGTCTTAACCTTTCCATCAAGAGTTGCTTCTAAAACTAAAACCGCTTTTGCTTTAGCAGAGATCTCTTTGATGAACTCCTTTGTAGTTGCGCTACCAGTTTCTTCATCTGTCGTTGCAATAAGTGCAGCCTTTCCTGTAACTCCCTTCATCGCATACAAAGCTTGGATAAATCCAGCTTTCATATCAAAGACTCCGGGCCCACGTGCTGCATTACCTTCAACCTGCCACACAGGTTCAAAGGAGCCCTTTGGCCAAACAGTGTCTAAGTGTGCGAGTACAACTACATCTGGAGTTGCTGAACCCCACCAAAAAACAGGACGACCATTTACTTCGCGGATATCTGCGGGTTTACCTAAAACACGTGTAGCGATTTCATTTGCAAGCGCGATTACATCGCGGCAAGACTGAAGATCTTCAGTTGGAGACTCCAACTTCACCAAAGCTTCAAGGTCTGCCAACATGGGATAAGTCTATAGCGGTGCTACGCCTGTGATGCGGGGAATTCTGAAGGATTGAACCTCACCCGTTGCATGATCCTTGGCAATTAAGGCTCCAGCGCTAATTCTGATGGGATCAATAATTCGATGAGTTACTCCACCATTGTTATCTGCATAGCCAATCGAGAGGGTTTTTTCCTCAGTAATGAATTGATTGAGAACCTCCATTGTTTCATTGGCAGTGGTTCTAGGTAATTGCCCAAGCGCTTCACTTGCCACTTGGCGCAATTTAGATTGACGATGGGTAGATTTTTCACCAGTTCGTAAAACTCTAATTGCAGCGGCAATCACCTCAGTTGTTGGCGTCTCTATCTCACCAATGATTCGCGGAGGTCTTGGCTTTGCAATAGACCGGTTAGATCTTGGACCGGTAAGAATCAAGCCGTTGGCAGATTCACCAGCAGGTAGATATCCAGCTTCTCGCAATACACGCATCGCATCAGTTGCATCCATATCGCAAATAACAACTTCAGGTGCAATTCTTCGCAATGAAAGTATCTCCAGCTTTTTATCATTCATAATTTGTGAAATCAGAGCAGTGTCTTCGCAGCGAATAAATGAAGAGGTATTACCAACTCGAAGCTTTCCATGTTTCTTGGCAACATCTGCAATTAAGTACTCCAACGGTTGCGGCATTGGCGTCTTAGAGGTTTTACTTAAGAAGCTTTTAATCTCTTCACCTGTCTTGCCATGATCCAAAGCGCGGCGAATTGTTGCTTCGGTAAATCGATACACAGTTGCACCGCCACGGCTTTCAATCTCCGCCATCATCGCAAGTGCTTGAGAGATCTCATGTTCTAGAGGTCCTGGAGCGATTGCAGTGTTATCGCTCTGAATCAAAATGTGATCCACTGTTTTTGGTAGATCTTCATTGATCGAACTCAGATCATCTCCATTGAGAAATTCAATCCCAAACTTAGAGATCGCCCCTTGCCCAGTAATACCTAGCCATTCAGCTTCGCGCAGCGTCCACTCCGCTAACTCTTCTTGCAGAGATGAGTTTCGACGGACTGGCGCACGCCATAAAAGAAGTTCCTTGAAACTACTCCATTCGGGTGCAACGCCTGGATTTTCCCGCAGTAGATCCAGGGTCAAAGCACGCACGCGGGCTGCATTCACTCGGTCAAGCTCTGGACCTAGGGCAGCTACATTTTTTGCTTCAGCACGTCCAACCAATCCGCTTACTCTGGATGTAATTAACCACTGCGATGCAAGCATCTGCCATCTATCCGCTGGGGACTGCATCAACCAAATATCAAACTTATTGCTTGGCAAGATACGTTCGTCAGCATCAATACTCACAAGCGAGGCAAGGTAAGCAAGTTCAGCAATAAAGGCTGCACATGTTTCATCTACACCTAAGTGGGTAGCAATAACTTTAAGTTCTCTAACCCCTAAGCCGCCGGCGCGTAAAGCATCAGCTGGCTCATCAGCCCAGAAATTAAGAAGTTCTTCAACCCAGCGAAGAACAGTTGAGACATTGGCAATTGCTGCAAGATTGACTTGTCGCTCATCACGTTTACCGCCAGATAGCTTTGGTTCTGTAACAAATCTTTCCTTATGAATCTTTCCACCACGAAGATGAATAGCGACTTCACGAGTCAAAATTACTGTTCGCTGATCAAGTGGAACTAAAAATTTCTTATCTAACAACCAGGCAACTCCGGGGCCAGGATTCTTGATGTCACCAACACTTCCACGCGGTGGGCCCCACATGAGTCGTTCTAAAACTTTTTGTGCATCAACAGGTGCATCATCGAGTTCGGAAAGCTTTAATTTGGCTAAAGATGCTGGGCCTAAACCTGCTGGTTCGGCACCAAGAACATCACGCAACTGCGTTGGAAGACGCATTCCATCATCTGATGGATAAATCAAACCAATCATTACTAAGTGCGCTAAGGCAGCTTTAGCCTCTTTTTCAGTGAGAGCAATGACTTGTTTCTCGGTGAATGGCTCATTTACTGAAGCAGCTGCTTCGAGTACTTGGTACTGCCATTGGTTGAGTGAATCAATGGCTCGGGCAAGGCTCGGAGCAGAACAAGCGCGTACTGCTAAGGATGCGATATCAGATGGAACTGGAGTGATGAGATCGGGGCGGGCATTAAAAAGATTTAGGAAGGCAGCATCATCAACACTACGTAGGTAGTCGGAGAAGGAGCGCATTTCCATAACTTGCCTACATTACTGGCATATTGGAAGTTCGTGTTAATCAGCCTCTTCGTTTACGCGGGGTAAGCCAGGTTCCAAGGGCTGCAAGACGAACAACCAAAGGGGAGATTGCTTTACCGATAAAACGGGCCTTCCGGAAATCGTGGATTGGCCAACCTTCAGCCATGGCGCGCAAACTCAGCAATGCATCAGGATTAATTGCAGATGGATGACCAACACATAGCAATAGTGGTAAATCATTGTTGCTATCAGAAAAAGCAAAGCATTCTTTTAAATCAAAACCTTTTTGTTGTGCAAGTTCGGTGACGGCTACAGCCTTTTCCTTTCCATGAAGTAATGGGCCATTCATTCGCCCTGTATAAGTTCCTTCGCTAATTTCAGCTTTGCTTCCGAGGGCACCCGTTAATCCTAAGCGATTTGCAATTACAATCGCCATGTCTTCAGGTGCAGCGGTAACCAAATAAACTTCAATACCTTCAGCTACTAAGGCTTGTGTAATATCAATTGTTCCCTGCCACATTGCAGGTGATACATATTCATCATAAATCTCTTGTGCTATCGCTTCGATTTCTTTGACATTGTGGCCACCAATGAAATTAGTAGCTGCATCTTGAAATCTTTGAATCTCTTCAGTGTTCTCTTTGCCCGTTAAGCGAAATCTCAGGTTGGCTAAAACAAAGCGAGAAATATCCTTCTTGGTGAAGTAACCGCGCTGGTACATACCTCGGCCTAAGAAGTAAATTACGGAGCCGCGAATAAGCGTGTTATCGACATCAAAGAAGGCAGCCCGTTTGCTCGTGAGTGCCATGTCACTACCTTAGCGAGAGAAGAGCATTAGAGACGCTTTATGCTTTGCCAATGAGTTCAACGGTGCATGTAGTTCGCCATGGAGAAGTCCATAATCCTGAGAAGATTTTGTATGGACGTCAGCCTGGATGGAGATTGTCCGAGCGTGGGCAGGAGATGGCGAAAACAATTGGGGAGTGGTCTAAAACTTTAGATCTTGGTGCACTTCATGTCTCACCACTACAAAGGGCTCAAGAAACGGCAGCGCCCATCGCGGCTGCACATAAGATTGCAATCACGACCGATGAAAGATTGATTGAAGCCGCAAACATCTTTGAAGGAAAACCTTTTGGTGTCGGTGATGGAGTTTTGCGTCATCCGGCGGCGTGGAAGCATTTGTGGAATCCATGGAAGCCTTCATGGGGAGAGCCATACGATGAGCAGATAAATCGCATGTTGGCAGCGATCTTCGCAGCACGTGAAGCTGCAAATGGTAAAGATGCAATTTGTGTATCTCACCAATTGCCGATTTGGATTTTAAGAAGTGCGATTGAAAACCGTCGCTTGCTACACGATCCACGTAAACGCGAGTGTTCTTTAGCATCAGTAACAAGTGTCCACTTTGATGATGAAGGAATGATCTCAGGACTCACTTACTCTGAACCTGCTCGCCACTTATTGCCAGAGAAGAAGTAATGAAGAAACTCCTCGCTTTTATTGTGCTGGCTCTTGCGTTAACCGCATGTGGCGGCGGGGGCAGTTCTACTTCTGAAGAAAGTTTCGTGTCAGGTGATGGTTCAACTACTTACATAAAAATTTCTGATCGAAAAATTGCACCGGCAATCACCGGTCTGACTTTAAAAGGCGAGAACTACACTTATAAAAAGGATAGAGTTGCAGTAGTTAATGTGTGGGCATCATGGTGCTCACCTTGTCGTGCCGAGGCCCCAACCTTGGTTGCACTGGCAAACAAGTACACCGATGTTGCATTTATCGGAATTTTGACTCGTGATAATCCTGCCAACGCCGAGGCCTTTGAACGCAGATTTAAGATTCCTTACCCAACCCTTATTGATGACTCGATTCTTTTAGGTTTCAAAGGCTCTTTACCCGCAAACGCCATACCCACCACTGTAATTTTGGATGAATCAGGTCGTGTAGCTGCTCGCATTTCTGGTGTAGTTACTGTGGGATCTCTTTCAAAGTTGATTGAAAAGGTCGCTTCAGAATGAGAGATTTCTTCGTCGATCAGATTTTTTCAGGCTTTGTTGTCACCGCTTTTCCCTTCGCCTTTATCGCTGGTGTAATTTCTTTTCTGTCTCCATGCGTATTGCCTTTAGTTCCTGGATATCTCTCTTTTGCAGCAGGGTTTTCAGTTAGTCGTGGAAAGGTTTTTCTAGGCTCACTGCTATTTGTTTTGGGATTTAGCTTAGTATTCATCTCATACGGTGCTGTGTTTGGTGGTTTAGGAAATCAACTATCAGCCAATGAAGAGTTAATCTCTCGAATTCTTGGAATTCTTACAATATTTCTCGGCTTTGTTTTTTACGGACGTTTTCCATTCTCACCGACGATTCGTCCCAAGATGCGCACTACGGGTGGCTTACTTGGTGCACCTATGCTCGGGATTCTCTTTGGCATTGGTTGGACTCCATGCATTGGTCCAGCACTTGCAGCGGTACAAACTTTGGCTTTCCAAGAGTCAAGCGCGGTACGAGGTGCGATACTTTCATTTGGATACTGCTTAGGCTTAGGTTTGCCCTTCATCCTTTCGGGATTGTCTTTAGATAAATCTACAAAGCTGCGTTCACTTATCTATCGCCGCGGTGATTTGATATCTAAGATTGGTGGCATCTTCTTAATTACTCTGGGTGTATTACAAGTTTTGGGTTTTTGGAGTCAGATCATGAACTCATTGCGCTCACTTATCTCTGATTTTATTCCGGTGATTTAATGAGTCAGCAAACCCAAATCCCGGAACTCGACAGCGTTGGTTTGCTTCGGTACGCATGGCGACAGTTAACAAGTATGCGAACAGCGTTAATCCTTCTTTTAATGGTAGGTATAGCGGCTATTCCAGGCTCATTGGTTCCGCAGAGAACACAAAATCCGCTACAGGTAACGCAGTATTTCAAGGACTCTCCGGAGCAAGCCCGCTGGATGGATCGCTTCTATCTCTTTGATGTTTATGGATCGCCGTGGTTTAGCGCTATTTATATCCTCCTCTTTATCTCGTTGATTGGCTGCGTATTACCTCGCACCTTTGAACACTTCAAGGCAGCTCGCGCTCTACCCCCAGCAACACCAAAGAATCTCTCTCGCTTAGAGCACCATCAAAGTTGGAGCGCTCAAGGTAATGAACTAGATCTTGCGCGTGCTTGGTTTAAAGCCAAGCGCTTTAGAGTCCTTGAATCAGATGGCTCTATTTCAGCGGAAAAAGGTTTCACCCGGGAAACAGGAAACCTATTTTTCCATTTAGCACTTGTTTTGATTTTGCTGGGAATTAGTTTTAGCTCTCTGTTTGGAATGCGCGGAGAAGCAATTATTAATGTTGGAGAAAGATTTGTTAACACAGCAACGAGTTATGACACTTTAACTTATGGAAAGCTATATCGCGATTCAAATATTCCAGCATTCATGTTAACCGCCGATAAGTTTGTGGCTGAGTACAACGTTCAAACAAGCGCTCCGGAAGATTACACACTTGATGTTTCTCTACTTCGAGATGGCTCTTCAACTATTGAGAAGAAAACCATCAAGGTGAATAAACCAATGACAATTGGAACAACTCGTGTTTACCTGCAGGCAAATGGCTATGCACCAGTCGTAACAGTTAGAGATTCAAAAGGGGATGTCGCCTTTCAAGGCCCAGTCACTTTCTTACCGCAAGATACAAACCTGCGTTCAATCGGTGCGATCAAAGTTCCTGATGCCGATCCACAGATTGGATTCTTGGGATCATTCCTTCCCACCTATGTTCGAGATGGAGCAAATGGTGGCGCGAGTGCATTTCCTAAAGCTCTTAACCCTCGATTGCTCTTGTCTGTGTGGAGTGGAGATTTAGGTTTGGACTCAGGAATTCCTCAATCTGTATATCGAATTGATACGACTGAGATGGTCCAGATTGGTTTGAAGGGATTAAAGCCTGGTGAAAGCTTTGCGTATGAAGGTGGCTCAATCACCTTTGAAGGTTATGTGCAATGGGTGAACTTGAACTTTGTCGCAGATCCCGGAAAGCATCTTGCATTACTTGGAGGTATTGTTGCCATCCTTGGATTGTTAGCTTCATTGTTTACGCGTAGACGACGAATTTGGATTCGCGTAGGAGATGAAATCGAAGTCGCTGCGCTGGCCAAGAATGCTGCACCTGGACTTGAAGTTGAAATGCAAGGTTTTGTGAAGATGTTAAAGGGAGAGAAATAGATGTCACGTTCATGGGCTTTTGCATCAAATTACTTGGTGTATTCAGCAATGGCTGTCTATGCAATCTCCTTCATTGCACACTTAATTGAAACCGCTTGGGCGGTAAAAGTGCCAACAGATAAGAATTCAACCTTGGATTACAAGCGCACAGAGAAAGTTGCACGAATTGCAACTGCGATGATGATTCTTGGTTTCATACTTTTGTTTGCAGGAGTAATTGCTCGTGGAATCTCAGCTGGGAGAGTGCCATGGGGAAACATGTATGAATTTTCGATTACAGGTGCATTAGCCTTTTCTGGCGCTTATCTTCTCGCCCTTCGAAAGTATGATCTTCGTTGGCTTGGATTATTAGTTTCAGTATCTGTTCTTTTAACTATTGGAACTGCGGTTACTGTTTTATATGTACCTAGCGCACCACTGGTACCAGCTTTGAAATCGGAATGGCTAGTTATTCATGTATCCGCAGCAATTATTTCGGGTGGAGTTTTCTTACTTTCAAATGTGATTGCTAGCGCATACTTATATTTAGATCGTGTCGAGCAAAAGGGTGGTCGTCCAGAGTGGGCAAAGCGACTTCCAGATTTAGAAACCCTCGATCAGTTGTCTTATCGATTAGTTGCATTTGTATTTCCGCTTTGGACATTCTCAGTAATCGCAGGTGCTATCTGGGCGGAGAGTGCTTGGGGTCGTTATTGGGGTTGGGATCCAAAGGAGACGTGGGCCTTCATCACCTGGGTTGCATACGCGGCGTACCTTCACGCTCGAGTAACTATTGGTTGGCGCGGTCGCCGGGCAGCATGGTTATGTTTATTTGCAGGTTCCACATTCTTGTTTAACTATGTTTACGTCAACATCTGGGGAACTGGAAAGCACACTTACTCAGGGCTCTAGAGCTTGCCTAGAAAATCTGGATCATCATCAGGTGGAAGTATGCGGCGCTTTGGCGCCTTGCCTCGCTTTGGCTTATTTCTACCCGCGACTAAGTATGCAATCGGACCAATTGCAACAGCTTGTGGTCCCAAAATAATAATGATTAACAGCCATCCCCATTTTGGAAGATTCTTAATCTGAGACTCATCAGTGCGTGCGCAATCAATCAACGCATAGATGGTCAATCCAAAGACCAAAATAAGTGGGATGATTCTCGACATATTCTTATTGTATCGCTAACCCGATAGCAAACAAGATAGAAAAAACCATCTGCAGTTTTCCGGTTTTGCCAAGAATGGGAATTAGCTCTTTACCTGAAATACCACTTAGAACTTGCCTTGAAATCGACAAACTCATCGGCAGAGCTAGCAGAGTAAGAAGAACTGTCGGAATGAGGGTTGCAATAGCTGCAAAGTGGGCAAGAATCAAGAGAGCGACATACATACGGCGAGCGTTTCGATCGCCAATTCGAACAGCAACAGTTCGTTTACCAACTAACTCATCCTTTGGCCTATCCCGAAGATTATTAATCGAAAGAATCGCACATGAGAGTGCACCCATAGGCACAGAGACAATGAAACTCAAAAGTGTTAGCTCTTCTGTTTGAGCGTAATAAGTTCCCATCGTTGCGACAACCCCGAAGAATAGAAATACAGATAAATCTCCCAACCCCTTGTAACCGTAAGGATCCTTACCTCCGGTATATCCCCAAGCCGCTGCAATAGAGCTGATTCCAATAAGGATAAGCAACGGTGTGGTTAAAAGAGCAAGCCAAGTACCCGCAATACTTGCGATTCCAAAGGAGATGAATGCAGCATTCTTAACAGATTGTGCAGATGCCAAACCACTACCAACTAATCGAATTGGGCCAACGCGATCTGCATCCGTTCCCTTCACACCATCGCTGTAATCATTGGCAAAATTCACACCTATTTGCAGCCAGACCGCTACCTTCAAGGCTAAAAGAGCCCGAAACCAATTGATATCAGCACCCACAAGGGAGGTAGCAACAACGACCGGTGCAATTGCCGCAGGAAGAGTGCGCGGACGTGCGCCAAGTATCCACTTATTCATTTGCTATTTCTTGTGCCAATCTCTTGCGATCCACTTTCCCTATACCAAGTAATGGTAGCGAGTTCACGGAATGAATACCTTTTGGTTTTGCAAATACGCCAATTTTACTTTCCAACAGAGAGGTTATTTTTGTTGCATCAACATCGCCGACAACTGCGATGTGCAAGCTCTCTCCCCATTGTGGGTCCTCTACTGAAAAAGCTGCACACTGGATAGCGGGAAAACTTTCATTTAAAATGCTTTCCACATTATTGAGCGAAAGATTTTCGCCTCCCGAAATGATTACATCATCTGATCTACCAATAACAACTAGCTTTTCATCCACAAATTCGCCTAGGTCATTAGTCGCAAACCAACCATCAGAAAGTTCAAGATTTAGAGCTAAAACACTTCCGCGAATAAAGATGGATCCGCCTCGAACTTCAACTTCGACTCCTTCAAGAACTTCACCGTTGTAAACACATCCTCCTGAGGTTTCGCTCATTCCATATGTAGTTACAACATTTATTCCAGCAGCCGTTGCTTGATTTCGAATGCTACTTGAAAGTGCTGCTCCACCCACGAGAACTCTTTGGGCTCCTTGCAGGTGCTGTAGTAAGTAATCATCTCCATTAAGTGCACGAAAAAGTTGTGTTGGAACTATTGCAGTGAAGTTGACTCGTGGATATTCACCTGAATGATTGCGAAGATCTACAGGAATGGTTCCAAGTTCAAATGCCCGAATAAATACATTGACCGCTGCTACATGGGTCAACGGTAAGAGGAGTGACCATGTGTCACCTGGTTTTGCTCCAATAAAAGCATTTGATGCACGTGCCGATGAGAGCAAAGCATGTGAGGATAAAAAGATTTCTTTAGGTACGCCCGTGGTTCCGGATGTGCCAATTACAACGGCGGCTTGAGATGGACCGGATTCCGAACCAACCTCGCCAAATCCAAGGGTGGGGCCATTACCTGCGAGAGCTGCTGTGATGTCCCTCGCTAATTGAGGAAGTTCGCATGCAGGGCTGACCCGCAGAATTTTTCGTTGTGACGAGTTATCCATTGCCGTCGTAGGCTATCGCTAGCAACGACGATGGAGGAAATGTGAGCAAGCCGATCAAGCGCGAATTTGGTAGCCGAGAGATTCCACAATGGGTGACCGCACCTGGTGGCGAGGATTTCGTAGATATCAAATATCAAATGGGCGATGGAATCGCCAAGATCACGATCAACCGCCCACAACTCCGTAACGCTTTCCGCCCACAAACAATTATTGAGTTAATCGAAGCTTTTAATTTGGCTCGCGACAATGAAGAGGTCGGCGTCATTATCTTTACTGGCGAAGGCACAGAAGCCTTTTGTTCAGGTGGTGACATCAGCGTTCGTGGTGATGATGGCTACTTGGGTGATGACAAGTTGGCTAAAAAAGGAATCGGACGTTTAAATGTTCTAGATCTCCAAGTTCAGATTCGTCGAACACCAAAACCAATCGTCGCAATGGTTGCAGGTTGGGCTATTGGTGGTGGACATGTTCTTCATGTTGTTTGCGATTTAACAATTGCGGCTGACAATGCAAAGTTTGGCCAGACAGGCCCGATGGTTGGATCATTTGATGGTGGTTACGGTGCTGGTTTATTGGCAGAACATGTCGGACAAAAGAAGGCCCGCGAGATCTGGTTTATGACCCGCGAGTACAACGCACAAGAGGCATTAGATATGGGATTGGTAAACACGGTTGTGCCAGTTGCAGAGCTAGAAGCTGAAACAGTTTCATGGTGTCGCGAAATGCTTCGTAACTCACCAATGGCTTTACGTTTACTCAAGGCAAGCCTAAACGCTGCAACAGATGGATTAGCTGGAGTTCAACAACTTGCAGGAGATGCAACTCTTCTTTTCTACATGACTGAAGAAGGTCAAGAAGGTCGCGATGCATACCAACAAAAGCGTAAGCCTGATTTTGGAAAATTCCCTAAGCGCCCATAATCCATGGATCAACAACTTCTCGACACTTTGCGCGTAATCGCGCTGCCTATGAAAACTAATTTTCGTGGCATAAATCTGCGGGAAGTTGCATTGTTTAAAGGTGAATACGGTTGGGGGGAGTTCTCTCCATTTCTAGAGTACGAGGATGCAGAAGCTGCCAATTGGTTGGCAAGTGCGATAGAGGCAGCAACAACGCCAAAACCAAAGCTTTATCGCACAACTATTGCGGTCAATGGAACGATTCCTGCGCTCAATGATGCGAAAGAACTAGAAGCCATTGTTGATTCTTACCCTGGAGTTATGAGTTTTAAAGTGAAGGTGGGAAATAACCTTGCTGAAGATTTAGCGCGTATCGGTGTTATTCGCCAGCTGCGTCCGGAAGCAAAGATCAGAGTGGATGTAAATGGACTCTGGAGCGTTGATCAGGCGGAAAAGTTTTTAACCTCAGTAGGTGAAATTGAGTATGTTGAGCAACCTTGTGCGACCCTGGAAGAGTTACGAGAGCTAAAGAAGAGAAGTTCAGTAAAGATTGTTGGAGATGAAATTCTGCGTAAGGCTGACAATCCATTTGAACTAGATTTAGATGGTGTGGTCGATTACTTAATGCTCAAAGTGCAACCTCTGGGCGGAATCAAGAGAGCCCATGCGATTGCAGAACATCACAAACTTCCAGTTGTGGTTTCCAGTGCTTTAGAAAGTGCGGTTGGCATTAATTACGGTTTAACTCTTGCTGCCTCCTTTGAGGAGATGAGCTTTGATTGCGGCCTTGGTACAGGATCTTTGTTAGCTCAAGATGTTGCTCATTTACCAATTACTAATGGAATGATGCAGATTTCAGAGTTCGAACCACAGTTAGATGGTTTGGATGTGGCTCCGGACCGGTATGAATGGTGGAAGAATCGGATTATGAGAACCGCGGAGCTGTTGAAGTGAATAACTCAACCTCGCTAGCCCGCGTTGTGGTTCGCCAGCTAATTGAATCTGGCGTTACCGATGTAGTTATCTCACCGGGATCACGTAATGCACCCCTGTCACTTGCCTTTTTTGCAGCAGCAGAACGCAATTTAATAAAGATTCATGTTCGGATAGATGAAAGAACAGCAGCGTTTTTTGCACTAGGAGTCATTAAAGCAACAGGCAGACCTGTTGCGATTGTCTGCACAAGCGGAACCGCTGTCGCTAACTATCACCCAGCTGTTCTTGAAGCACACCATACAAATGCGCCATTACTTGTGCTCACCGCAGACCGCCCGGCGATGCTGCGAAAGACAGGTGCAAATCAAACAACTGAACAAGCTCGTATCTTTGGAAAGGCTGTTCGTTACTTTGCAGATATTGATGGCCCGGTTTTTCCCATGGAGCTACCTCTCGATAGTTTGAGAATGGGGCCAGTTCACCTCAACCTTCAATTTGATGAACCTTTACTGCCCGATGACTCCTCTGACTGGGTTTCTGAGATCTCTGTTGCGCCAAAGAGTTTTGTTAACCGAAGTAAATCCGCAACCTTGCGCCTAGTAGGTGCTCGCGGAGTCGTAGTTATTGGTCATGATCGAGGCGGATTACCTGTCGAGGAAATTACTAAGTTTACAAAGGTTCTTGGCTGGCCCGTCATTGCAGAAGATCCTTTGTCATTTCCTGATGCAGTGGCGCATGCATCTATTTTCTTAACTTCACAAGAGATCAGAAGTACTTTGATTCCTCAATCTGTTTTGGTTATTGGCCGAACAACACTTTCCCGATCTATTAATGCCTTTATCAAATCAAGCCCAATTCAATATGTTGTAGATCCACGTACAGCCACAGTAGATACTGATCGTCAAGCTGATCGTATTTTCACATCACTTCCTGATTTGCAAGGAGTTATTCAATCCGATGATTGGATCGCCACGTGGAACAAAGTTGCTGAAAGAACCAAGAAGCTCATCGCAACATTAGATGGTTGGAATGAAGCTGTTATTGCCCGCACAATTGCGGCAGCGATTCCTAATGACACAGCATTCTTTGTCTCATCATCTCGGCCAATTCGCGATCTAGAGGGTTTTGCCCTGCCACGTGGTGGCGTTGTTACCTATGCCAACAGAGGTTTAGCGGGCATTGATGGAAATATCTCTACTGCACTTGGAATTGCTTATGCTCACAAATCAACAATCGCCGTTCTCGGTGATCTTTCATTTTTATATGACCTAACTGGTTTGATCAATAAAGAAGAAATCAACTGCCGCTTTATTGTGATTAATAATGATGGTGGGGGAATATTTTCAACGCTACCTCAAAGAGGTGCACATGGTTTTGAAACAGTCTTTGGAACACCACATGGACTTAACCCAGCAGAGATTGCTAAGTCGATGGGTATTTCAGCAAAACAGATTTCTTCAATCAAGGATTTAGAGGCAGAGATCAAGGCGCCAGTTTTAGGTATCAGTGTTGTTGTCTGCGATGTTCCAGATCGTGAAAGCAATGCAGATAATCTAAAAGCAATTTACGCTTCTTTAAACTCTATGTAAGTGCACTACGCATGGGTGTGAACTTCGCGTAAGTCTCGGCAAGTTCAACCTCGGGATCGGAACCATCGACAATTCCACATCCTGCAAAGATCCGAATTGAATCTCCATTGATTTGGCCGCAGCGTAATGCAATTCCAAGTTCGCCATCTCCTGCAGCATCGATCCAACCAACTGGGCCTGCATATCGCCCACGAGACATTCCTTCTATTTCAGAGATCAACTTGGCTGCCTGCGGACGAGGTGTTCCACATACAGCAGCCGAGGGATGAAGTTGTTCCAAGATTGTAAAAGCATCAACATGTGAAAGGGTTTCAACTAATGCACCAGTTACATCGGTTGCAAGGTGCATGACATTTGCAAGGTGTAAAACAAATGGTGAATCCGGGACATTTGTTGATGAACAAAATGGTTCGATGGCATCAGCAACAGAGCGCACCGCATACTCATGCTCTGCAAGGTCTTTAGAGGAGCGCGCAAGTGAGGCCGCTAAAGCCAAATCCTTGGCATCATCTCCAGTTTTGCTAATAGTTCCAGCTAATACACGTGATGTGACCATTCCACGTGACAAGCGAAGCAAAAGCTCAGGAGTTGCACCTACTAATCCTGAGACAGCAAACTTCCAGGTAGTTGGATACTCCAAAGCGAGTTTGTTTAAGATCGCTCGCGGATCAATGGCCTTGCTAGATGAAACAGTTATGTCTCGAGCAAGTACAACTTTATCTAAATCTCCTTTTTGAATTCGAGCTACTGCAGTTGCAACTCGTTCCTTCCACAAAAGATCAGCTTGTGGCTCTTCATTCCAACTCATACTCCCATTAGAAAAGTGTTCTGGCTCAGTCTTTAACTCTGGTTGTGAATCTGAACCGATCCATGTGATCCAAGATTTTCCACTCTTTGTTCCAACAACAACTTGAGGAATAACGAGAACAGAAACATCTTCAGGCGAAAAGGAGAATGAAGCAAATAAAACTGGACCGGTGCCGCTTCCATGTACCGTGTTATTGACAGTGAATTTCTCTAACTGTTTTTCCCACCAGTGACGAGCGTCGGCAAATCTATGTGGACCGCTAACAGTTGTTGTTGCGTAAGTTCCCCACCCAACTAAACCTTCACCACTTCGAACCCATGCAAGAGGTTGCGAATCTGGAAGTA
>CAZCDF010000005.1:0-20635 GCA_964497665.1 uncultured Candidatus Planktophila sp.
TGCCAAATGTTCATTCAGGAATTGGCCATACTCGTTGGGCTACTCATGGTGGACCGACAGATGGAAATGCACACCCTCATGTAGATAATGAAGGAAAGCTTGCAGTTATCCATAATGGAATTATTGAAAACTACACCGAACTTCGTTCACAACTTGAAGCCAAGGGTCATAAATTTTCATCTGAAACAGATACTGAATCAGTTGCCCATTTACTCAGCGATTTACGAAAAGAGCACAAGGGAGACTTAACCGCAGCGATGCGTGATGCGGTTAAAGCCCTTCGTGGATCATTTACCTTGTTAGCTATCCATGCCGATGCTCCCGATGTAATCGTGGGAGTTCGTCGAAACTCACCTCTTGTAGTTGGTTTAGGTGAGGGCGAAAACTTCATGGCATCTGATGTTGCAGCCTTTATTGAGTTCACCAAGAAGGCCATTGAGCTTGGTCAGGATGAGGTCGTCACCATGACACCAACATCTGTTGAGATCACAGATCTTGATGGCAAGCCCGTTACACCAAAACAGTATGAAATTTCATGGGATGCCAGCGCAGCGCAAAAAGGTGGCTTTGCACATTTCATGTTGAAGGAAATCTTTGAGCAACCAAAGGCGGTAGCTGACACTTTGATTGGCCGTTTAAGCGATAACAATCAAATCCTGTTGGATGAGCTCCACATGAGCACCGATGAGATCCGTTCACTTAAGAAAATCACAGTTATTGCATGTGGAACCGCTTATCACGCAGGAATGGTTGCCAAGTACGCGATTGAAAAGTGGGCCAAGATTCCGGTCGATGTTGAGATTGCCAGCGAGTTTAGATATCGCGATCCAATTATTGATCCAAGTACTTTAGTAATTGCGATCTCACAATCAGGCGAAACGATGGACACCTTGATGGCTGTTCGTCATGCAAAAGCAGCGGGTGGAAGAGTCTTAGCAATTTGTAATACAAATAGCTCAACTATCCCGCGTGAATCAGATGCGGTTCTCTATACCCATGCCGGTCCTGAAATAGCAGTAGCTTCGACAAAGGCGCTTCTGACTCAGATGATTGCGGTTTACTTAATTGGATTGCACCTTGGACAGGTAAATGGATCGCTGAAAGATTCACAGGTAAGAGATCTTTATAAGGAGCTCCTAGAACTTCCTGGAAAGATTGAACAGATCCTGGAAACCGTTGAACCACTTCGTGAACTCACTCGTAAATTTGCACACAACAACACAGTTTTGTTCTTGGGCAGAAATATCGGATATCCAGTAGCTCTCGAAGGTGCCCTAAAACTCAAAGAGCTTGCCTATATCCATGCAGAAGGTTTTGCCGGGGGAGAGCTCAAGCATGGTCCGATCGCACTTATTGATCAGGGAACACCGGTAATCGCCATTCTTCCGGCTGGGCATGAGCACGCACTTGATGAAAAGATGTTGAGCAATATTCAAGAGGTAAAAGCCCGTGGCGCACGTGTCATAGTTATTGCTGAAGAAGGCGCGCATGTTGAAGGTGCCGAACACATCATTCGAATTCCTGTTGTCCCAGCTTTGTTCCAGCCAGTGTTAGCAACAGTTCCACTGCAGGTATTTGCTTACGAAATGGCAGTCGTTCGTGGCAATGATGTTGATCAACCTAGAAATTTGGCTAAATCTGTAACGGTTGAGTAATGGAAAAATTAGCACAAACCCGTCGACGTCAGATGGACCGAGCACTTCGCTGGTCGCTGTTATTGTTCTTTGGTTTCTTGGTTGTGACTCAACAGGTATATACAAATGGTCCATTAGTTGCCTATGACAAAGAAATTAATAGCCAACCCAAACCGCAGTTTGAAGGTTTAGCAGGATTTATCCTTAGGCGTTTGGATGATTTAGGTCTCCGAAGTTTAACAGCGACCGTCTTATTAATTGCCGCATCCTTTATCGCCTATAAATTTAAAACTTGGCGCCCGTTAAATTTGGCATTGATTTCACTACTCTCACTTAACCTTGTTGTAGGAACATTCAAGATATTTTTGGGACGCACTAAGCCTCGAGATGGTTTCGATTTATTACATGCAGGTGGAATGTCATATCCAAGCGGACATGCCTCCAACGCGGTCTTATCATGGGGAATATTGGCGTATTTGATTTATCGATACGCAAAGGTGGATCGCTATCAAGGACGTTTAGCTAGTGCAGGGGTTGCCCTGATCAGTCTTACGGTTTGTGTAGTTTCTTTGATCCGTCATACTCATTGGTTTAGCGATTTACTAGGTGGATTGTTTGTGGGTAGCGCCTTGTTGGTCGCTGTAATTGCTATCGATAGGTATGTTCCCTCGAAAAGTCAGTTGCACTAGACTCCACCAATGTTCAATCGAGCTGAGGCACGCATAGATCTTGCGCGAATTGCAGCCAACATCAAGCACCTAAAGCAGCTCTCTGGAACGCCTGTGATGGCTGTTGTTAAGGCAGATGCATATGGGCATGGCTTAGTTCAAGTAGCAAAGGCTGCACTGGAAGCAGGCGCATCTTCATTAGGAGTAGCCCTTCTCGAAGAAGCAGTAACTTTGCGGGAAGCTGGAATAACCGCGCCTATTCTTGCCTGGTTAGTTCCACCCGGATCTGATTTCAAGTTAGCTGTCGATAACAATATTGAGTTAGCAGCATCTTCCATCAAAGCACTTGAAGAGATTGGAGCGGTGAAATCTGAGTTCCGTCCAAAGGTGCATCTAGAAGTAGATACTGGAATGAGCCGCGGAGGATTTCTGAACGAGTGGGGCAAGATTGATGGTCACCACGTAGCAAATCTTGAGATCGTCGGAATCTTTTCTCACTTTGCACGCGCTGATGAGCCAGGAGAAGCACAAAACGATTCACAACGCAATCGATTCAAGGAAATGGTTGCAACGGTTGAATCATTTGGTTACACAAACATAATTCGCCATCTCTCTAACTCTGCAGCAACACTTAAGGATAAAGACTCACGTTTCGATATGGTGCGAGTTGGAATTGCTATGTATGGCTTGTCTCCTGATCTAAAAACCTTGGGGGACAGTGCATCACTCGGATTACAGCCAGCGATGCAACTTCGAGCTAGATTGCATTTGGTAAAGACCGTACCTGCAAATACTCCAGTCGGTTATGGAGCAACCGCCCATACAACTGCTGAGACAAAACTGGGAGTTGTTGCGATGGGATATGCAGATGGAATTCCCAGAATCGCACATGGTGCTGGCGTATTTGTTGATGGAAAGCGGGCACCGATTATTGGAAGGGTATCGATGGATCAATTCGTGGTGGACCTGGGAGCTGAATCCAAGGCTGCTACGGGTGATTGGGTGATTATTTTTGGAGATGGCTCTACTGGCGAGTACACAGCCGATGATTGGGGCGCTGCCAGCGGCACAATTAATTACGAGATAGTTACACGAATTGGCCCTCGTGTGCCTAGAATCTACGCACATCATGACTAATAAAAATGCAGCGCTGCAAGTCGAACGAGTTAATGTCTCCTTCGGTGGCCTTCGGGCACTCAATGATGTCTATTTAGAGATTGCAAAGAATGAGGTTGTGGGTTTAATTGGACCTAATGGTGCAGGCAAGACAACTTTGTTTAACGCCCTTTGTGGGTTAGTAACTCCAGACTCTGGCGAGCTACATCTCAATGGAAAGAAACATGATTTTCCAAAACCATTTGAACTTGTTGATTTGGGTATCGCACGAACATTGCAAGGCGTAGGACTTTTTGGAGATCTAACTGTTTTAGAAAATGTGATGATTGGCGCGCAGCATTTAGCTCAGACCGGATTGATTTCAGCGGCACTTGGACGAAACAGAAAAGATGAAGATCAAATTCGAAACAAAGCACGCGTTGCTTTAGAGCGCGTCTATGCAGGTGGCATCGCTCATCGCCGTGCAGACACATTGGCATATCCCGATACAAAACGTGTTGCAATTGCGCGTGCGCTAGTGAGCGAACCAAAGATTTTGATGTTAGATGAACCAGCAGGTGGCTTGGGTGCTCAAGATATCGAGTGGATGAATTCTCTTATTAAGAATCTCAGCGTTGACATGTCTGTGCTTTTAATTGAACATCATATGGATGTTGTTATGTCGGTCTGCAGCAGGTTGTATGTCCTTAATTTTGGTGAAGTAATCGCCAGTGGAGATGCTGAGACCGTGCGCCGCGATCCAGCAGTAATGGCTGCCTATCTTGGAACAGGAAACAACAATGTCGCTTAATGTTTCCAATCTAACTGTGCACCATGGTGCTATTTGTGCGGTCAACCAAGTTTCATTAGCGGTTCCAACTGGGAAGCTTGCTGCTGTTATTGGGGCAAATGGAGCGGGTAAAACCACCTTATTGCGAGCTCTTTCTGGTCTTAACCACCCAACAAATGGCTCCATCATGTGGAAGGGCGAAAGAATTGTTGGAATGAAACCCGAGGCATTGGTTCGCCGAGGTGTTTCACATGTTTCTGAAGGTAAGTCAGTTATTCCAGAGTTAACAGTGCGCGAGAACTTGGAACTTGGAGCTATTTGGCGCCGTAATGCCAAGGAGTCTAAAGAATCAATTGATCAAGTTGTTTCAATTTTTCCTCGCCTAGGTGAGCGCATTCAGCAGCGCGCCGATACTTTGTCTGGTGGAGAGCGACAGATGTTGGCAATTGGACGAGCCATTATGTCTAAACCACAACTACTTCTCCTCGATGAACCATCTCTCGGATTAGCACCTCTGGTCGTTGAGCAAATTTTCCAAACAATTCGAGACTTAACAACCTCAATGAATTTAACGGTTTTATTGGTAGAACAAAATGCCATGGGTGCACTAAAGATTGCTGATCTTGGAATTGTTCTCAATCTTGGAAAAGTAGTTGCAATAAATCATGCTCAAGCGCTCATCGATGATCCTGCCGTACGCGCGGCATATTTGGGGTACTAATGAATAAATTATTAGAGACCATTCTTATCGGAATATCAACCGGTTCTATTTATGCTCTTATGTCAATCGCGCTAGTTTTGGTCTGGCGATCAACTCGTGTAGTTAACTTTGCACAAGCTGGTCAGGCAATGCTTTCTACTTACATCGGTTTTGAGATCGCAAGCCGAACTGAAATTTTCTGGCTTGGTCTGGCCTTTGCAATCGCAGCTGGGGCATTACTAGGAGCAGCCGTGGATTTCTTCTTCATGCGAGTTTTGTTCAAGCATGCTGTATCAGGAGCTGCAGCTGTAGTCGCTCCAGTAATTGCTACGTTGGGCTTGCTCGGAATTATTCGAGGAATAGTGGGATTAATTTGGGGCGGAGAGTTCAAGTCAATTAAGGCGCCAGCATCTACTGATGGATTCACCATTGGCGATACAACAATTCCATTTTCAGCTTTAAATCTGCTGGTTATCGGGACGGTTTTCTCAATTCTTATTGTTCTAGCCATCGTATTTCAACGAACAAATCTAGGTTTATCTCTACGTGCCTCAGCGTATGCACCTGAAATTGCACAGTTAGCGGGTATCAAGACAGCTCGAGTCAGGACTATCGGATGGGCAATCGCGGGTGGCGTTGGTGGGGTGGCGGGCATGTTAGTGACATCCAATAACTTCCTCTCACCATACTCGCTAGATCTTTTACTTGTCTTTGGATTTATCGCAGCGGTAATCGGTGGGCTTGAAAGCATGGTTGGTTCTGTTGTTGGGGCCTTACTCCTAGGAATAACTCTTACCTTTATTTTGAACTACGTTGGCACATCATTGGTGTTTATTGGAGGATTCGTAGTTCTCATCGTGGTGTTACTTGTTAAGCCTGATGGAATTATGGCGAAAGGCAGGGCACGCCGTGCGTAAGAAAATTGCTTTCTTTATCTTTCTCGGTTGGATTTTGCTTCTCGTTGGCGATCGCGTAGATGAGCTCCGTGTTTATCAGGGAGCGCAGATTGCGATGTACACGATTGCGCTTGCGTCAATTGTTTTGCTTACCGGTTACTCCGGCCAAGTATCCCTTGGTAATGGAGCGATGATGGCTGTTGGTGGTTATGCAGCAGCATTGACACTTAACAATTTGGGAAGCCCCGTTTGGGTTGCATTCTTAATGGCAATAGTTGCCTCAGCACTTTTCGGTGCATTTCTAGGAACGGCAGCTGCTCGATTATCCGGACCTTATTTAGCGGGAACAACATTGGCTTTAGCTGTTGGACTCCCAGAGATTGCCAATCAATTTGATTTTCTTGGTGGAGTTCCCGGGCTTCTTTTTGATGTTGGTTTTCCTCCAGAAAGGTTTGGAGAAGAGTTCTCCCAATATAAGTGGTTCTTTTGGATTGCCAGCTTTATCGCTCTGATCTCCCTGTTTATTACCTCTAATATTTTGCAATCGCGTTACGGACGTACCTGGCGTGCGATTCGCAGTAGCCCATTGGCTGCCGAGTTAGCAGGGATCAATTCATCGCGGATGAAAATCTTGGCCTTCACCATCAGCTCCGCCCTTGCCGGGCTAGCCGGAGCGGTGATGGCGATGACCATTAGCTTGGTTGCCCCAGGGGCTTACACATTGACCCTCTCATTTGCACTAGTTACCGGAGCGGTACTCGCTGGAGTTTCCAGCTTGCCAGGGGTGGTCTTCGGAGCCTTGATTCTGGTTGCAATTCCTGAGGCAGCAGATGTTGTTGCCACCCGCTTTGGTGGTGGTGAGAACCTCAACAACTATCTCCCGAGCCTTATTGTGAGCGTTTTACTCATTCTCTCAGTAATTTTTACCCCAAACGGCCCTGGAGAGAAGTTGCGCAGACACCACCATAAGAAAAAAATATAGAACCTTAAACTACTAGTAAGTAACTAGTAGATTACTAGAAGTTAAACCACCCTCGATGGAAGGAAAACAATGATCAGAAAGACCCGTGCAAAGAGGACCTGGCTCGCCGCCACGGTGCTCGCAGTTGGCAGCTTATTTGCAACATCGCTACCAGCATACGCAGAGACGGGAGTTACCGGCAGCGAGATTAAGCTCGGTATCACTCTTCCGCTTACTGGAGCAGCATCGCCAGGCTACAACAAAATCGGCAATGCTATGAATGCCTACTTTAAGTACGTCAACGACAATGGCGGAGTCTATGGCCGAAAAGTCACTCTCATCCAAAAAAATGATGAGTACTCACCACAGTTGTCGATTGCTAAGACAAATGAATTAATTTTGAAGGATAAAGTCTTTGCATTAGTTGGCCCACTTGGAACTGCTAACTTCACATCGGTCCACAAGTCTGTAGGTATTGCACGACGTGGAGTCCCAAGTCTTTTCCTTAACACTGGATTTAGTGGATTTGCAAATAAGAAAACTTATCCATCCTCCTTCATGATTCTTCCTTCCTACGCGATGGAAGCAAAGATCATCTCCCAGTTCCTCAAAGAGAATCATGCTGGAAAGAAACTCGGCATTGTCTATCAGAACGATGAGTTCGGAATTGATGGAATGGGCGCATTTAAGGCAGCCGGCATCAAATTTGATGTCAGCATTCCTTACACATCAGGTACTCAGAGCGCCGCAACTGCACAAACCTGGGTCTCTCAGTTGGCAGCAGGTGGAGCACAAGTTGTTGTCTTCTTTGGCGTAACTTCTGCAACAGCTCCGCTACTTGCTGTAGCTGCAGGAGCAAAGTACGCACCACAATGGATCCTTGGATCAGTTGGTGCCGACCCTCTAACTCTTCGCGCACTTGGTGTTCCACTAGCAGTTCTCAATGGCGCACAGACTCCAGCTGGTAATCCATCACCAAATGACACCAGCGATGAGTATGTAAAGCAGTTCCAAGAGATCAACGCTAAGTACAACACTGGTACCGCCTTTGATGACTATGTGCTTCAAGGTATGAACATTGGCTTGATGACTGTCCAGGCTTTGAGAGCTGCAGGACCAAGACCAACACGTAAGGGATTGATTAGAGCTATGGAAACCAAGGGTTCAACCTTTGCATCTGTTGCCTACTCTCCTCTTGGTTTTTCACGGACCAGCAATGTTGGTCACACCGGTTACTACATGGCAGTAATGGATGCCAACGGAGATAGAAAGCCAGTTGGTGGAAAGGTAAAGCTTTACACCACTGATAGCGGCTCCGGTCCAGTTGTGGTTTCCACCTTCAAACGTCCGGCAATGCCAGCGAAAGGATTACCAAGTAACTCATGAGAAACTTTAAATTCAAGCGTTCCTTAACGCTCTTAGCAGGATCAGCACTTGCTGCTTCACTGCTTGTTGCAGCACCAACGGTTGCTAGCGCAAACCCTGTTTGCGATGGCAAGGTCCCGGTTCAAACATGCGGTGGCGCGACCTCTGATGGTGCTCCTTACGCAATGATGGTCCCTGCAAACTTCAATGGAACTGTCTACCTCTATTCACATGGATATCGCCCAAATGTTCCAGTTCCTGCTGGAATTCCTGGATACGGCGGATACACAGTTACGAATACGCCTCAACCTGGTCCAAATGCAACTGTAATTGGTGCGCTTTTGGCTAAGGGATATGGCGTAGTTGGTTCAGGATTTGCACGCCAAGGATGGAATGCAGATTCAGCTATCAAAACTAACGTTGAACTTGTAGGCCTCTTCAAGAAGCAGTTCACGAAGACAACAAAGGTTGTTGCATGGGGCGAATCACTTGGTGGATTCATTACTCAAGCTCTAGCGGAGAAGCACTCAGATCTCTTCAGTGCTGCAGCACCATTGTGTATGGCTAGCGATATCACTCCATTAATGACAATGGCAGGGGATGCGCTCTGGGGAATCAAGACTTTCTTTGATCCAACAATCAAGGGCGGTGGATATTCAGCTGGAGCTGCAGGTTATGCCGAAGCGATGGGTGATCTAGTAAAGGTCTTCACAGTTATCGGATCATTGCAGGCAGCTTTTGCAGCCAACCCAAGCACTCCAGCTTGGCCAGCTACCTCTAAAGTCCCTGATGCAATCAAGGCAATCCCTTCACGAAGCGCACTTGTAATGGTTGCGTTGATGGCTGGAATTCCAATGCAATCAGCGAACTTTGATTCAACTTCAGCACCTGCTGGTTTGCCTGCTGCAAACGCACTTTCATTCCAGCTAGCAATCAACCCTGCCTTTGCAGCTCTTCAGAATGTAGCAAACGCTGCAGCACTTGCAGTTCTTGCAACACATGATCTTGAGCTACAAGCTGGTGGCGCAGTATTTGATAACACAAATACTGATTACGCAGCTCGAATTGCAGATGAGCAATTCAGCTGGGCCTCAGCACTTTCAGGTGCATCAGGAACCGCTGGACTTCTGAGCGTTCTTGCGGCATCTCCACGTGCTAAGGCAAGCCCTGCTGCAGTAGAGAAGCTGAAGACACTTACTTCACACTCTGGAAAGGTTGAAATTCCAACCATTCTCTTTACCGGTGTTGCTGATCCAATTACCACAGCTGGAAACCAGCAGTCAGTAATTGATAAGTACGCAACTTATTGGGCAGAGAAGTGGGTAGCTGCACGAAAGGCAGGAGATCGTAAGCGTCCTGTTAACAACGTGTTAGCAATTTGGAACTTCCCACTTGAGAAGTACACCAAGTACACAGCTGCTGGAGCACCAGATACATCGGTTCCTGCTGCAACTGGTACCAACCACTGTAACTTCACCACATCTCAGTACATGGCAATTGCAGATCTACTTGCACATGCCTCAGCTAATGGTCAGCACCTTTCAGGTGGCCCATTGCTTACTAAGCTTCGTAAGGCTGGAAACATGACTTACGATCGTGGTTATAGTGCTCCGAAGTTGAAGTACTACGGAGATAACTAAGTAATTAGTTACAGATCAACAGTAAGTAAAAAGCGGGGCCAGATTTATCTGGCCCCGCTTTTCTTTGTAAATTTTTTGTGTTGGTTTTACTGAGCGGTCCAGCCACCATCGACTGGAATAGCTGCCCCGGTAATGTTGTGCGCTGCGCGAGAACAAAGAAACACGGCAACCGCACCAATCTCTTCTGGTGTGGACATGCGCCTAGATGGTTGTTTCTCTGAGAGTAAATCTGCGATACCAGCGGCGCGATCTCCATTGTGTAAATCAACCTTTGCCTGAATCTGAGGCTCAATCAAAGCGGTTTCAACCCATCCAGGACAGATTGCATTCACCGTTACTCCACCAGATTTTCCATCTCCGACAGCTGCATATTCAAGTGCGGCAACTTTTGTTAAACCGATAACTCCATGTTTTGCCGATACATAAGGTGCCTTTGCGGCAGATGCCACCAATCCATGAACAGATGCGGTGTTAATTACCCGGCCATACCCACGTTCTTTCATTTGAGGGAGCAGTAAACGCATCGTGTCAAAAAATGAAGTCAAATTAATTGCGATGATGTCATTCCACTTTTCACGTGGCATATTTTCTATGGTAGCTGTGTGCTGAATCCCGGCGTTGTTACACAAAATATCAACCGGACCATTAGCTAACACCTTTGCAATCAACGCCTCCGTAGCAGCAACATCTCGAAGGTCGGATACATAACTCTCCACCTTTGCAGCACCTGCAGCCATGACAGCTTTTTCAGCCTTTGCGATGGTTGCCTCATCTGCCAAACCATGCAGGACGATGGCGGCACCCTCGGCTGCGAGCGAGGTTGCAATACCTAGTCCAATTCCTTGAAATGATCCTGTGATTAGGGCGCGCTTTCCAGAAAGTGTCATTACTTAGCTCCGTAGATTATGTGAGCAACCTTTTCGGCTCCAGTTGCTTCAAGAAACATGTCGTAGTGGTTGCAGTCGGCCAGAACTTCTAGCCTCAGCATTGGGTAGGCGGGAAGAACCGCATCCAAGACAGGCATCGGGTAGAGACCAGCCTCTTCATTTTGTAATCCGCGTTCTGCCTTGATGAAGATGGATTGCTTCTTTAACCCCTGAAGGGATTTAATGATTAGATCATCACCAAAGAGATCTCGAGAATCCTCTTCAACCGCTTGAGGATTTGTTGCAGCCTTCATGTGTGGTTCAACGCCTCGAAGGTCATAGTCGACGTACTCATCAAGTACCGCTGACCAACCCTTTACAAATGCTGCTTGTGGCTTCCAATAGTTTCGATACGCCTCTTTATTTTCAAACTCCATTGCAAGACGTGTCATTGCAGGCCCAAGCACAAATGGCATAACCTGTTCAACGGTCATTCCAGGTGGCAAGGGAAGAGGAACACCACCATCTGCGAATACAACTTCGCCAATCTTATTTGCATACAAACCCGCAACCGCTGCGGCAACAAATGCACCCATGGAGTGTCCGATGACATCGGGGTTACTCCAACCAAAGTAATCAATGACAGCAGCCATATCTTCAGCATGTTGCTTCATTCCAAATGGTCCGGGCAAAGAGTTCGAATCTCCGCGGCCTCGAAGATCAACTGCGAAGGGAGCTTTACCACGGGCGATGAGCGCATCGGCAAATAGTTGGAAAGCTCGGTTGGAAGATGTAACACCATGAATTAAGAGAACTGGCTCTCCCGCTCCATTTCCATATTGGAAAACCGCTAAATCTCCACCACGTACTGGAACTAGAACTCTTTGCGTTGGTAATGACATGGGGCAAGTGTGCCTGTGACTACGCTGAAAACCAACCCACCAATAGGTGCTAGCGCTAAAAAGTGGTGAATTTCGCAAAAACGTAATCAAATCGAAACCTTCAGAACTTCCTAGTAGCCCACTCAACCCTCTAGATTTGCGCTCAAGATGGTCCGACGATCGCGGACCTAACAACTCGATGAGGAGAAGATTTGATGAGCAAGCGCTCACTAACCCGTTTGGGTATTGCAGTACTTTCACTCGCAGTACTCGCACCAAGCATGGCACCAGCACAAGCTGCTGGTGAGATCAAGATCGGTGTCATTACTTCGACATCAGGTCCATTGTCTACATACGGCATTGCATTCAACGAAGGACTTGAATGGGGACTTAAGTACTACACAGGCGGAAAAATGGCTATCAATGGCCAGAAGCTTGTTGTTACATCAAAGGATGATGGAGCAGATCCAGCATCAGCAACAGCAACTTTCAAAGAAATGGTCGGTAACGGTACAAAGATCATCACTGGTACAGCTTCTTCAGGAGTTGCTCTAACTCTTGCTCCACTTGCTCAGCAGAATAAGGTTCTGTACATCTCAGGTCCAGCCAAGAATGACCTCGTTACATCAGCAGCAAACAAGTATGTTTTCCGCTCAGGTAACTCATCAACTCAGGATCTTGCTCCACTTGCAGGCATCAAGCCAATTTCAGGTCGCAAGGTTGTTTTGTTTGTTGAAGACAACGCATTCGGTGCAGGAAACATCGCAGCTGCTAAGGCTCTTATGGGCCCAAAGGGTGCAAAGTTTGAAGAGATCAAGGTTCCAACATCAACCTCTGATTTCACACCATTTGCTAAGAAGGCTGCAGATGCTGCAGGTTCATACATCTTCATCGCATGGTCAAACGCTCTAACAGCAGGTGCAATGCTTACATCTCTCAAGGTGCAGGGTGCATTTGTTAAGCAGCGTCCAATCACTGGTCTTGCAGGAGCTGCTACATACAACATCTACGGAACACTATTTGAAGGAACAAATGCGATCCTAACAAACAGCTATTTCGCAGGTGCCTCAAAGTCAGCAGCGGCTGGTGATCTAGCAACCTGGTATGCAGCAAACAAGAAGACTCAGGATCTATTCACCTCAACAGGTGCGGATGCTGCAAAGATGATCGTTTTGGCACTTACCCGAAATCCATCTCAAAACGTTGACACAATGATTAAGAATCTAGAAGGTAAATCATGGGTAGGCGTAAAGGGATTAATGACTATTGATCCAAATACCCACCTATTGATTCAGCCAATGTTCTTGGTTTCTCTCAACAAGTCAGGGTCAGGATATGTACCTACACTTCTTAAGACGATTGCCAGCGTAGGTAAGTAATAAGAAACATATAAATTGAAGAGCCCCAGTGTAGAAATGCACTGGGGTTCTTTATATTCTTTGCCATCAGCAACACTGGGGTTGCACTATTAAGGAGCCGAGCTAGTGGATTCAGCATTAAGCGTTAAGGATCTTTCTCTTAACATCGGTGGAGCGAAGATTCTCGATGGAATTACTCTCGAGGTCGCTCACAATGAGACTCTTGGAATCATCGGACCTAACGGTGCCGGTAAAACCTCATTCTTCAATTTACTGAGTGGAATTCGCAAGCCATCTCGAGGTCAAATCTTTGTCGGAAATACAGATGTCACTGGGCTTTCTCCACATGAGCTCGCAAAATCTGGAATCGCCCGTACTTTTCAAACTTCAAGTGTGTTTATTAACTTAACTTGTCTTGAGAATGTCCGAATCGCAGCACAAGCCGCCAATGGTAAGTCCATGAATTTAACTAAGAATGCATACAACTTTCCTGAGGTAGTAGCCCTTGCCCACGAATGCTTAGCGAAAGTTGGATTGTCAGCCCGTGCGCTGCAACGCGCAGGTTCACTGTCTCACGGAGACAAACGACGTTTAGAGATCGCAATTGTGCTAGCTTCAAAATCTGAAATCGTTTTACTGGATGAGCCTATGGCTGGAATGAGTGTTGAGAATGTTCCAGAACTCGTAGAGATTATTCGTTCACTTGCAACAGAGCATAAGAAGACAGTATTGATTGTGGAACACCACATGGAGGTTATTTTAGGATTAGCAGATCGCATCGCTGTTCTTAACTATGGCGAGCTATTGGTTTGTGATACCCCAAGCAATGTAATTAATAATCCAGTAGTTCAATCTGCATATATCGGAGAAGCGCTATGAACGCACTGACGGTCAAAGATCTTCATGTAAAAATCAATGAGTCACATATCTTGCATGGCGTGAGCTTCGAGGTTCCAACCAACAAGGTGACTGCGCTGCTCGGTCGAAATGGCGTGGGAAAGTCCACAACCCTGCGAACCATCATGGGTTTTTACGAGGGCACAGGGTCGGTTGAACTAAATGGCAAGCAGATCTTAGGAATGCAGACCCACAAGATTGTTCAATCCGGCGTTGCATTTGTTCCTGAAGATCGCGAAATCTTTGCATCACTTACAGTTAAAGAAAACCTTTCACTTGCAGCACGCAGCAAGGACAGCGCCGATGCGTACAAGTTTGTTTATGGTTTATTTCCTGAGTTAGATACACGTGCGGCGCAACAAGCAGGCTCGCTATCAGGGGGTCAGCAGCAGATGGTTGCAATCGCTCGAGCCCTATTAAACAAAAATGAGATTTTGCTTGTCGACGAGCCAACTAAAGGTTTAGCGCCAAAGCTAGTTACAGAGGTCGCCGAGGCTCTAACAAAGGTTGCCCAGCACTCAACGATGTTGTTAGTAGAACAAAACCTTGCTTTGGTAAAGCGTGTTGCTCAGCATGTCATCGTTATGGATCAAGGAAGAGTTGTTTATCAGGGTGGCCCAGAAAATCTCAATGATGATTCTTGGGTTCATCAGATGCTAGGTGTGAGCGGAGGTCATAAGTAAATGGATACATTTATTCTGATTGGTATCACCGGCATCGGATTAGGTGCTTTGTACTTCCTAGTCGCATCTGGCCTCTCACTTATTTATGGACTCATGGGTGTTCTTAACTTTGCTCACGGAAGTTTCTTGAGCGTTGGAGCTTTTGTTGGATATTGGGTGGCGACACAACTTGGCCCCGATGTAAACATGCCAGATTTCATTTTGGCGATGATTGTTGGCGGGCTTGCAGCGGGTGGATTTGCTCTTTTAATTGAGCAACTTCTCATCACACGTCTTTATGATCGTCATATCGATCAAGCACTCGTAACCGTTGGCGTCTCTCTAGTCGTAGGAGCTGTCCTAGGTGGCTGGTTTGGTAACGACTTAATCATGTTCCCAACCCCATTGTGGTTCTTAACCGCTGTAAATGTTGGTGGAGCGATGATTCCAGCGGACAGAATCGTGTACATCGCTACCGCGGTACTTCTGTTAATTGCCAACTGGGCCCTTCTCAAGTTCACACGTATTGGTTTGATTATTCGTGCAGGTGTTGAGAATAGAAATATGGTAAACGCCCTTGGAATCAACGTTCGACGTGCTTTCAGTACGGTGTTCTTCCTTGGTGGCTTTGCTGCTGGTGTAGGTGGCGTATTGGTTTCTGTGTACTCCAATGGAGTTTCACCTCTTATTGCTGGCTCGTATCTGATTTATGGATTTATCGTGGTTGTAATCGGTGGAATGGGATCAGTTCCAGGAAGTTTCTTAGCTGCGATGTTGATCGGTGTAATTCGCCAGTTTGCTAATTACTACGTCACAGGTCTTGGTGACTTTGTTGTTGTGATCTTGTTGGCTGGAGTCTTGTTGATTCGACCACAAGGCCTATTAGGAAAGGTGCGTGCATAATGTTGCGCTGGAAATACTCACGCCCTCTATTAGCGCTTCTGCTTATAGTTTTGGCGATAGCGCCAATGTTTACATCCTTACCTTTAGGTAAGCCTGGTCTCCAGCAAACAATGGCAGTTGCTTTCATTTGGGGAGCCCTAGCTCTTACCTATGATCTACTTTTTGGTTTTACGGGCTTGCTCTCATTTGGTCATGCTCTGTACTTTGCAACAGGAGTTTATGTCTCTTGTATTTTGATCAATAATGAAGTTGTCTCATGGTGGTTGGCAGCGATCATTGCAATAGTAGCCAGTGGACTACTTGCCGCATTAGTTGGCGCAGCATCACTTCGTACTACTGGTATCACCTTCGCTATGGTTACTTTGGCTTTCGGAGAAGCTGGTCATGTGATCGTTGGTCGTAACTTCTTCAATCTGACAGGTGGAGAAAACGGAATTGCCCTTAATGCTGAGTTGATCCCGCAGTTCTGGATCGGTGTCTTTAATACCAAGTACATCTACTGGACCGCACTTCTGGCCTTAATCATTACCTATGTCATTATCTGGTGGGTTACCGAAAGCTCTGCAGGTCGAGTATTTGCAGCACTTCGCGATAATGAGCAGCGCGTTCAGGTTTTGGGATTAGATACCCAAAAATTCAAGCTTTTGTCATTTGTAATCAGCGGAACTCTTGCGGGCATGCTTGGTTTTGTCATGCTAATCGCTGCCGGTAGCGCTGCACCACGTTTTGCTGAATCAACGGTAACTATCGCCCTGTTGTTGATGGTTGTTATTGGTGGAGCAGTTACACGCTGGGGCGCTGTTCTTGGTGGAATCTTCTACTCATTTGCCTCAACTCGAATGCAGGACCTCACTCAACAAGGATCTCTCGAAACTATTCCTGAATGGATTGCAGGTCCTATCGCAGAGCCAGCCTTGCTACTGGGTCTGATCTTTATCTTTATCGTGATGTTTGCACCAGGTGGATTATCTGGCGCTTATTATCGACTTCGATTGAGAGCGATCACCAAGAAGAGCTCATGAGTCAGGAACTTTGGAAACCAATTCTGCATGGCACAACCGCCATAGAAAAATTGCAGTCAGACAAAGGTTTTGATTCATACTCTGCACTTCATAATTGGAGTGTTAAAAATCCTGGCGATTTCTGGTCTCGCGCCTGGGATGACAACAAACTCATTGGAGAAAAAGGTTCAATCTTTTTCCAACAGGGTTCTGATTTCATTTCTTCTCGTTTCTTTCCCGAGGCTCGATTAAATGTGGCTGAGAACTTATTGGCGCATGGAGACCCAGATCAAGTTGCGATCGTTTCAATTCTTGAAACAGGGGTTCGGACAGAAATCACCTGGGCAGAGTTACGAATTAAAGTCGCTGCAACAGCTGCTGCAATGCGTGCCGAAGGTGTAGTTACAGGTGACCGAGTTGTGGCTTGGGTACCAAACATCACCGAAACCATCATCTACGCACTTGGTGCATTAAGTATTGGTGCTGTTGTTTCAACCGCATCACCAGATTTTGCCCCTCATGCTGTTGAAGATCGATTTGGGCAGATAGAACCCAAACTCTTTTTGGCCGCTGATGGTTACAACTACAACGGCAAGTACTTTGATTGTAAAGAAAAGTCTTCTGAGATTGAGAAACTTCTCCCATCCTTGAAGAAGACGGTTCATGTGAGCCAATTTGAAGCATGGATTTCACCTTTTATGGGTGCGGCACCTGCATTTGAGCGGTTGCCCTTTGATCACCCTGGTTTTGTGCTCTTTTCATCGGGTACTACCGGAAAGCCAAAGTGCATTACACACAGCGGCGCGGGGGTCATGCTCAAAGCACAATCTGAGCTGCTGTATCAATTTAATATCGTTAAAGGAAGCAAAGTTTTTTTCTTTACTACCTGTGGTTGGATGATGTGGAACTGGCTCACGATGGCGTTGGGTCGCGGAGCAACAATTGTTTTGTTTGATGGTGCTCCGATGGCTCCCACACCAACTCGTTTGTTTGATATTGCTCAGGATGAAAAACTAGATTTCTTTGGCGTATCTGCAAAGTTTATTGATTCTGCTCATAAAGAAGGCTTGGTACCGGCGAAGAGTCACA
This sequence comes from uncultured Candidatus Planktophila sp., assembly GCA_964497665.1. Lineage (GTDB taxonomy): Bacteria > Actinomycetota > Actinomycetes > Nanopelagicales > Nanopelagicaceae > Planktophila. The sequence continues at coordinate 17,407 of CAZCDF010000005.1, forward strand.
ACCTTTCAACCATTAAAACAATTGGTTCGACTGGTTCTGTACTTTCACCGGAGAGCTTTGATTATGTGTATTCATCTGTCAAAGCTGATGTTCACTTAGCATCAATGTCAGGTGGAACAGATATCTGCGGTTGTTTCTTAGCTGGTATTCCAACTCAACCTGTATATCGAGGCGAACTTCAAGGGGCTTGCTTAGGTATGGCGACAGATGTCTTCAATAGTAAGGGTGAGAGTGCAGCAATTGATGAAAAAGGCGAATTGGTGTGCACTGTCCCATTCCCATCCAAGCCTATTGGTTTTTGGGCGGATGAGAACCATGCGAAGTACAAAGCCGCTTACTTTGAAGGTTTCCCAGGAGTGTGGACGCACGGAGATTTTGCATCCAAGTCAGCAACAGGTGGATTTACATTGTTTGGAAGAAGCGATGCAACCCTAAATTCAAAGGGTGTGCGAATCGGAACAGCAGAGATTTATAGAGTTGTTGAAACCTTTCCTCAAGTTCAAGAAGCGATGGCTGTGTCCCAAGATTGGGACAATGACACGCGAGTTGTTTTATTTATAGTTGTAAAGGCTGGTCAAGAGTTCAATGAATCAGTTGAGAAGGAGATCAAGACTGCGTTGCGGACTCAAGCATCTCCACGACATGTTCCAGATTTGATTGTTGTTGCACCTGAGCTACCGCGAACAAAGTCCAACAAGTTAGTTGAGTTAGCGGTCACCGATGTCATCAATGGTCGCGAGGTTAGAAATCGAGATGCGCTGGCCAATCCAGATTCATTGGATTGGTTCAAAGGGTTGGTGCCTTAGGCTTAGTCAGTGATCACAATCGCGACGCCTCAGGCAATGCACCAGTTAGGTGTGCAACTGTCGGCTCACCTTCGCGCCGGTGATCTACTGCTTGTAAATGGCCCATTAGGTGCAGGCAAAACAGTTTTAGCCCAAGGCGTGGGCGAGGGTCTTGGAGTTACTGGAGTTACATCTCCGACCTTTGTTATTTCACGGGTTCACAAAGCAACAGTCCCGTTTATTCATGTGGATGCATACCGTTTAGTGGACTCGGAAAACCCAAACCTTTACCTAGATGATTTAGATCTAGATATTGCCAATTCAATTACCTTGATCGAATGGGGTGGAGCTGAATCTGCTCGCCTGAGTGAAGATCGCTTAGAGATAACTATCGATCGCAGCAGTGAAGAACGCACCGTTGAAATCAAAGCGGTCGGCCCGCGGTGGGCAGGTTTTTCCTTATGAGCAAGGTGCTTGCAATCGATACCTCTACATCACGTAGCTGTGTTGCAATCATTGAAGGCGCAAAAGTTATTTATAACGGCTACAGAGATGGAGCGACCGCTCATGGTCCATCGCTACCGGAACTAGTTCAAGAAGCACTTGCCGTTAGTGATGTTGATGAAGTTGTAGTTGGAATGGGTCCGGGACCCTTCACCGGTTTGAGGGTTGGAATCGCTTTCGCGCAAAGTTTTGCGCTAGCTCGCGAGATTCCAGTTCGAGGGGTGTGCTCACTCGATGCAATTGCAGCACAAGTTACAGAGAAAGATTTCATCATCACCGTTGATGCACGTCGTAAAGAGGTTTATTGGGCACGGTATACAGAAGGAGTCCGTGTTACAGAACCTGCGGTTAACTTTCCTGCAGATGTAACTGGCGCCAAGATTCATGCAGATCTTTTCCCTGACATGCTCGCATTGGTAAATCTGCCAGGTAACATCATCGAACCTATGTATCTGCGTCGACCAGATGCTGTCGCAACGGTGGACAGATGATTTCTTATCGCCAAGCAAATGCTTTTGATCTTCCAATTTTTGTCTCTTTAGACAAAGAGTTATTTCCATACTCACCATGGTCTGCCTCGCAGTACAAAGAGGAGTTTTCTGCCCCAACCCGTCACTTTGTCGTGGCTGTAGATGATGAACAAAGCATCATCGGTTACGCAGGAGTTTTCGCACCAGGTGGTGCAGAAGCTGATGTGCTCACAGTTGGCGTGGTGCCAAGCCATCGTGGAAAAGGTATTGCACGCCAGTTAATGACGCTCATAACCGATTGGGCAGGTCAACAGGGATCTACCGCCATGATGCTTGAAGTGAAGGTAGATAACTTAGAGGCGATCGGTCTGTATGAATCTTTAGGGTACTCAAGGCTCAATATCCGTAAGGATTACTTTGGGCCAGGAGTTGATGCACTGGTTATGCGATTGGAGCTGCCATGAGCGAGCCAATTGTTCTAGGAATTGAAACTTCATGTGATGAAACTGCGGTCGGAATTGTTCGCGGTCGTACTTTGCTTGCCAATGTCATTGCATCAAGTGTTGAAGAGCATGCACGTTTCGGTGGAGTAGTGCCTGAAATTGCAAGCCGTGCACATTTAGAGGCGATGATCCCAACTCTGCATCAAGCATTAAAGGATTCAAAGATTTTATTGAAGGATATTGATGCGGTTGCAGTTACCGGGGGACCAGGTTTAGTTGGAGCGTTGCTAGTTGGTGTTGGTTCAGCAGCAGGTCTTGCACTGGGATTAAACAAACCAATTTACGCGGTCAATCACTTGGCGGCACATGTGAGTGTTGATTACTTAACTCATGACAAGCCGTTGGATCCAACAATTGCCTTGCTCGTTAGTGGAGGGCACTCATCGCTCCTGCAGGTTGATGACATCACCGGATCAATCACAAAACTGGGCGAGACAATGGATGATGCAGCGGGCGAAGCATTCGACAAGATTGCGCGAGTTATGAAGTTAGGTTTTCCTGGTGGACCTGCAATCGATAAGTTAGCCAAAGATGGCAGTGCGAGCGCGATTGATTTTCCGCGTGGCTTAACAACATCAAATGATTGGCTGACTCGACCATTTGATTTTTCATTCTCTGGATTGAAAACCGCAGTGGCTAGATACCTTGAAGCGACACCTGATTATGCGCGTGCAGATGTAGCCGCTTCATTCCAAGAAGCGATCGTCGATGTTCTTTTATTAAAGGCGTTGGCAGCGTGTAAACAAACAGGAATTAATTCCCTTGTAATCGCAGGTGGGGTAGCGGCTAATTCAAGGCTTCGAGCGGTGGCCCAAGAACGATGTGACAGGGCGGGTATCCAGCTGCGGGTGCCAAGCCCTGGGCTTTGTACTGATAACGGGGCGATGGTCGCAGCCCTGGGCTCTCTGATGGTTTCAGCGGGCCGCAGCCCCAGCCCAGTGGCCTTTGACGCTGATTCCAGCCTGCC
>CAZCDF010000006.1:0-20483 GCA_964497665.1 uncultured Candidatus Planktophila sp.
CCGATGCGATTTTGCAGAACTTTAATTTGATTCATGATGAAGATCCAAAGCATGTCTTAGTTTTTGGTGCAGATCACGTGTACCGAATGGATCCCATGCAGATGTTCCAGCAGCATGTTGAATCTGGTGCTGGGGTAACAGTTGCAGCAATTCGCATGCCACGATCAGAGGCACATGATTTTGGAGTTATCGAATTAGCAGATGATGGGGTCACCATAAAAGCCTTCCATGAAAAGCCTGCTAATCCACCCGCCATGCCAGGTCATCCTGAGCTGTCATTAGTGTCAATGGGTAATTACATTTTCAAACGCGATGTGATGGAAGAGGCATTAATCCTAGATTCTGAGGATATTGAATCGCGACACGATCTTGGCGGAAACATCATTCCATTCCTGACATCACAAGGTCAGGCCAAGGTGTACGACTTTGCTAACAATGTTGTTCCCGGAGAAACAGATCGCGATAAGGGTTATTGGCGCGATGTAGGTTCAATCGATGCGTATTACGACGCACACATGGACTTGGTATCTGTTCACCCAATCTTTAATCTGTATAACCGTGAATGGCCTTTGCTCACAAATCCACCATCACTTCCTCCTGCCAAGTTCAGCGAGGGTGGTTCGGCACATGATTCAATTGTTGGAGCAGGATCAATTGTCGCTGGCGGCATACTTCATGGATCTGTTGTCTCCTACGATGTTTCAGTAGGAAAAGCCGCAATAGTTGAAGGCACAGTTTTAATGCCTAATGTGCGTATCGGCGAGAAAGCGATTATTCGCAAAGCAATTTTGGATAAGAGTGTGGTTGTAGATCCAGGCGCACAGATTGGTGTTGATCTGGAGCGGGATCGCCAACGGTTCACAGTCAGCGATGGTGGAATTGTTATTGTCGGCAAGGGTGTTCGGGTTACTGTCTAACCCCAGCTCTCTGTATTTGCCTTTAACTCTTTGTACCTGGCCATGACATCTGGTGTTGCAGCACTTGAGTGATGAGTTACTTCTCCTAAATTCCAATTAGGCATTTCACCCAGTAAAGCCCAGGCAGCTTGCTTGGCAGCGCCATCGGCCACATATTCTCCAGCAGGTGGCACCAGTACTTCACGACCAAACAAAGCGCTAGCAATTACTGGAACCGCTGGATTCTTCGCTGCGCCACCAATTATCAAAATACGATTTACTCCAACACCAAGTGCAACTAGTGCATCAACGGCATCTGCCAATCCCGCCAGCATTCCTTCAACCATTGCACGAGCAATATCTGCTTGATTTGAGTTGTTTAAGTTCATACCTGCAAAGACCCCAGTTGCCTTTGGGCGATTTGGAGTTCGCTCACCTTCAAAGTAAGGAAGAAGTGTTAAGCCATTAGCTCCAGGCTTTGCAGCAAGGGCAAGTTGTGCAACCTCATCATGGTTCTTACCTAAAATTCTGCAAGCAGCATCCAAAATTCTTGCTGCGTTTAATGTGCACACCAAGGGTAGGTAACGACCCGTGGCATCTGCAAAACCTGCAACCGCACCAGATGGATCATGGGTTGGAGTTTCAGATACTGCAAAAGCTGTTCCGCTTGTTCCTAAGGAAACAATCACATCTCCGGGTTGAGCTTGTAGACCTAAAGCAGCACCAGCGTTATCTCCAGCACCGGCAGCGATTGGAATTCCCGAAAGTGTTGTTCCGCCAAACTGTGATGGCCCAATGATTTTTGGGAGTGTTAACTCTTGATCATGGCGAAGGGCTAGACGCACGATATCTTCACGGTAATGAGATGTGCTGGGATCAAAGTATCCAGTTCCCGATGCATCGCTTCGGTCGGTAAACAAATTTGATAAATCCTTGCCACCTTGTAACTGCCACGATAACCAATCGTGAGGTAAGGCGATAGAGGCAACGCGGGCTGCGTTCTGCGGTTCATGATCTGCCATCCAGCGAACCTTCGAGGCGGTAAAAGATGCAACTAACTTTGAACCTACTTTTCGTGCGATCTCTACATCTCCACCAACTTCACCGTTGAGATCATCTGCTTCTTGCGCAGAACGGGTGTCATTCCATAAAAGTGCGGGGCGAATTACTTCGCCAGCTGAATCTAAAGCAACCATTCCATGCTGTTGCCCTGCAATTGAAATAGCATCAACATCATCTAACCCGCCAGCCTCTTTAAATGCGGCATGTATTCCGGTGAGCCAATGTGCGGGATCGACCTCCGTGCCATCGGGGTGGGAGGCGCGACCTTGTCGTACCAACTCACCTGTGTGAGCATCGCGAATTACTACCTTCACAGATTGTGTTGAGGAATCCACGCCGGCGATGAGTTGTTGATTAGCCATGAGGCAAGGCTAGACTGTGCCAGTCAGCGTTGACCACAGGTGGCGGAAATTATTTGAGCCACACAATCAAACAATAAAATTGTTGGAGTAAATCATGCGTATTGGTGTCCTCACTGGCGGCGGAGATTGCCCTGGTCTTAACGCGGTTATCCGCGCAGTAGTTCGTAAAGGTGTAAAAGAGTACGGTCACGAGTTTGTTGGATTCCGTGATGGTTGGAAGGGACCTCTTGAGGGTCTGACTATGCCTTTGAACATCGAAGTAACCCGCGGAATCTTGCCTCGAGGTGGAACCATTCTCGGTTCATCACGTACCAACCCTTTCAAGATCGAGGGCGGCGTTGAAAAGATTAAGGAAAACCTTGAGAAGGCTGGCATCGATGCTTTGATCGCAATTGGTGGAGAAGACACTCTTGGTGTTGCTACCAAACTCGATGCGCTAGGCGTCAAGGTGATTGGTGTTCCAAAGACAATTGATAACGATCTCAACAACACCGATTACACATTTGGTTTTGACACATCTGTAAATATCGCGGTCGAGGCGATCGATCGTCTCCACACAACAGCAGAATCTCACCACCGTGCATTGATCGTAGAAGTAATGGGCCGTCACGCAGGTTGGATCGCACTTCACTCAGGTCTAGCAGGAGGCGCAACTTGCATCCTGATTCCAGAGCAGAAGTTCTCTGTCGACAAGGTATGTGAATGGGTTGAGTCTCGTTTCAAGTCTCACTACGCACCAATCATCGTTATCGCCGAAGGTGCAATCCCTCAAGATGGTGACATGGTGACAAAGGATCAGACCCTTGATGCCTTTGGTCACGTCAAGCTTTCAGGTATCGGTGATTGGTTAGCAGGACAGATCGAAGCCAAGACAGGCAAGGAAGCACGTACCTCTGTATTGGGACACATCCAGCGTGGTGGAACTCCAACAGCATTTGACCGAGTACTAGCAACTCGTTTTGGACTCCACGCAATCACAGCCGCCCACGAAGGTGATTGGGGCAAGATGGTTGCACTTCACGGTACAAATATCGCTCGTGTACCGCTAGCAACAGCAACTGAGAAGTTAAAGACGGTTCCTCTAGAGCTATACAAGGAGTCAGAGATCTTCTTCGGATAATTGCCTCTCGCAGTTACTCATAGACACTCTAAACTTCTCCAATGAGCACACACATTGACTCCCTGTTCACACCTGGCCTTGTTGCTGCCCAGCAACCAACCTGGCCAGGTGGGCCAGAGGGTCCACAAGTAAAGGCGGCGGTAGCAGAACTTAAAGCGCTACCTCCATTGGTCTTTGCTGGTGAGTGTGATGATTTAAAAGCTCGCATCGCGCTCGCTGCAGAGGGTAAAGCATTTTGGTTACAGGGTGGGGATTGCGCAGAGACATTTGCAGCAGCTACCGCAGATTCAATTCGAAACCGCATTAAAACTATTCTCCAGATGGCTGCTGTATTGCAATACTACTCAAGCCTTCCGGTAATCAAGGTAGGTCGTATGGCGGGGCAGTTTGCAAAGCCTCGTTCTAGTGATTTTGAAACTCGAGGAGATGTAAAACTTCCTGCTTACCGCGGAGATGCAGTAAACGATATTGAATTCACAGAGGCTGCACGTACTCCCGATCCAATGCGATTAGTCCGCGTGTACAACACATCTGCTGCAACTCTGAATTTGGTTCGTGCATTTACTCAGGGTGGTTTTGCCGATCTTCGCCAGGTTCATGAATGGAATAAGGGATTTATCCGCGATTCAAAGGTTGGCGATCGTTACGAGAAGATGGCCAATGAAATTGGCCGCGCACTTGCCTTTATGAAATCTGCTGGCGTTGATCCTGAAAGCTTTAAATCAGTTGATTTTTTTGCCAGCCATGAAGCGTTAATTATGGAGTATGAAAAGGCGTTAACTCGTATCGATTCACGCACAGGTGATGCATACGATGTTTCAGGTCACTTCATCTGGATCGGCGAACGTACTCGTCAACTAGATGGTGCACATGTTGATTTTGCTTCAAAGGTTCGCAATCCAATTGGTATCAAGTTGGGACCTAAGTCCACAGTTGAGGATGCGCTGGCACTCATCGATAAGTTGGATCCCAATCGCGAACCAGGGCGAATTACCTTTATTACCCGTATGGGCGCAAAGAACATCCGCGAGATCTTGCCAGCACTTGTTGATGGCGTGACTAAATCTGGCGCGAAGGTGCTGTGGGTGTGCGATCCCATGCATGGCAATACCTACGAGGCTCCATCTGGATACAAGACCCGAAGCTTTGATGATGTTATGGATGAGGTAAAGGGCTTCTTCGAAGTACATAAAGCCCTTGGAACTCATCCAGGTGGAGTTCATATCGAACTTACAGGTGATGATGTCACCGAGTGTGTTGGCGGTGGCGAGCAGATATCTCATGAGGATCTCGCTTCACGATACGAAACCGCCTGCGATCCACGTCTGAATCACGCTCAATCTTTAGAGCTTGCATTTTTAGTTGCTGAAATGTTGCGCGATCGCTAATTTTAGCAAGTGCCACTTCTTATTACTTCTCATAAAACCCCTGTAGGCACACTCAACTTACTTGCTGATGATCAAATTCTGATCGGCGCAAATCTTTCTACTATCTCTGCCTTTAAAGTAGGTAAAGATGCAAAGATTGTTAAATCAATTCCTGTCATCTCTGATCTAGTAAATGATTACTTTGACGGAGATTTAACTGCGCTTAACGGAATCAAGGTTCGCCAACCAGGAGCACCCTTTTCACAAGCTGCCTGGAAAGCGATGCGCAAGATTGCACCAGGAAAAACCTGGTCGTATTCGGATTTGGCGGAAAAAGCTGGTAGCCCTGCAGCGGTTCGCGCCGCCGGAAGTGCATGTGCCAACAATGCGATCATGCTTGTTGTTCCTTGCCACCGCGTTGTCAAAACCGGGGGAGCGCTAGGTAATTACGCTTACGGTGTAGATAAGAAGCAGTGGCTCTTAAGCCACGAGGGCTTTCTTTAAAATTTCAATCGCTTCATCGCATTGAGCATCATCAAAATCAAGATGTGTCACAAGGCGTGCATACTTTGGACCAAGCGCGCTGATCCATAGACCCGCATCCTTACAACGTGCAGCAAGTTCAGCTGCGGTAATTGGAAGAGCGGCAAGATCTAAACCTACGATATTGGTGTGAACCGTCGTTGGATCAATCAATGATGAATCAATAGCGGCAATCGCTTTCGCAAGCTCTTGAGCACGACGGTGATCTTCAGCTAAGCGGTCAATGTTGTTATCTAGTGCGTAATGTGCACCAGCTGCCAATAAACCAATTTGGCGCATTCCAGCCCCGTATCGCTTGCGCCACACACGTGCCTTGGCTACACGTTCCTTGGTGGAGAGCATTACAGATCCAACTGGTGCGCCCAACCCCTTTGATAGACAGACAGAGATAGTGTCGAAGTACTTTCCATACTCTGTAAATGCAACACCAGATGCAACATGAGCGTTCCAAATACGTGCACCATCTAAATGCAAAGCAACACCAAGATCATCTGCACCTTTACGTAGGGCGGTAATCTCTGAAATCGGTTGAACAGTTCCACCACCAAAGTTGTGGGTGTTTTCTACAGCAATGGCGGTAGTGGAAACTAGGTAAGGACCGCTGTTTGGGCGTGCAATTTCAAGGGCATCTGCCGCCTTGAGCAAGCCGTTTTTTGCAGGAAAGGTACGTGTTGTAATTCCGCTGAACACCGCTGCTGCGCCTAGCTCGGCACGTACGATGTGGCTATTGGTTTCTGCGATTAACTCTTCGCCGGGTGCTACCAACATGCGAATCGCTAATTGATTGGCAAGTGAACCAGTTGGAGTAAACAAGCCAGCTTCCTTGCCAAACATTGCAGCAACACGTTCTTCAAGTGAGTTAACCGTTGGATCATCACTGTAAACATCATCGCCAACTGGGGCAGCAGCGATTGCTTCGCGCATCGCTTCCGATGGGCGGGTTACTGTGTCACTTCGAAGGTCAATCGCCATTGCAACAGCCTACTTCTGTTCCTTCAACACAATCAAATACATAGCTATCACTACCAAAAGGCCACCAATGGCACTTTGCAGCGTAAGCACTTCGCCTCCAAAGAGGATCGCAAAGGCTGCTGCAAAGACAACCTCCATAGTCAAAATGACAGCAACCTTTGTTGCGCTCATATGTGCCTGTGACCAAGTCTGAACAATGAAGGCGATCGCGGTTGCAAAGACAGCTGTGAAGACAACTACTGCCCACACACCTGAATCAGGTGGTGCGGAGTATCCACCAGGAATTGAAGCAACTCCTGATAGCAAAGCGCACATAGATAGTTGAACAACTGTCATCGCGTAAACATCGCGTCCTGAAGACCATTTACTTAAGGCGATAATATGAGCGGCAAACAAGAATGCACTTGCCAGAACAAACATCTCACCAATTCCAACTGAGAAACCCCTGATTGATAACAGTCCTAAACCAACTGTTGCAAGCATGATGCACAACCAGGTGAATCGTGAAATCTTTTCTTTCAGTACTAACCAGGCAATTAAAGGTGTTAAAACGACATACAAACCTGTAATGAAACCAGTGATCGCAGCACCTGTGCGCTCCAGTCCTAGAGTTTGTGCGATGTAGCCAAGACCTAGAAATACCCCAGCTAATGAACCACGTTGCAGTAAATCCTTATTGAAATGCTTTACGGTCTGCGGTCTAATAATCAGCATTACTACCACAGCAAGAGTAAATCGAGTAAAGAGAAAGTTATTAACGCTTTGGCGTTCAATCGCATCCTTCATGACTACGAAGGCAAAGCCCCAGGCTGCTGCTACCGAAAGTAGCGCCCATGGAGCTAATTTGAGTTGGAGTTGATGGCGTGCAGACATTAGCCGCGTAACTTCTTCAGCAAGGCAACTTCCTTGCCGTGTTCTGGCTCCATACCTGGTGTTTCAAGAATTAATGGCGCATTAGCAACCGCTGGGTGGGATAGCAGCTCCTTAAAAGGATCGACGCCGATATGACCATCTCCAATATTTTGGTGGCGATCCTTCAGCGCACCGCATACATCCATCGAGTCATTGGCATGTACCAATTGGAATCTCTCAATCCCAGCAACTTCAATTAATAGATCGATTGTTGCGGTCATGCCGCCTTTAACTGAGATGTCATGTCCTGCAGCAAATACATGGCAGGTATCGAGACAGATACCCACCTTTGGATGGTATTCAAGTGCCTTTAAATACATCTCAAGATCATCGAGCTTCTTTACAAGGCTTTGTCCCTGTCCTGCTGTTGGCTCAAGCAATAGATATGGAGCGTCATCACCTAATGCGTTGAGAATCGGCATCATGCCTTCATGAATCTGCTTCCACGCTTTTTCTACATGATTAACATCGACTGCGGAGCCTGTATGAATAACTACGCCAAGTGCGCCGATCTCTGCACCACGTTGCAGCGAATACTTAGTTGAAGCCAAAGAGTTTAGGTAGGTAGCCTCAGTAGGAGAGCCCAAGTTAATTAAAAAGGGAGCATGAACATAGCTTTCAATATCAAGCTCGGCGGCTTTGATTTTAAAGGCCTCATCTAGTTCAGGTTTTGCTTCAGGCATCGCCCATGTTCGAGGACTTGATGCAAAAACTTGAATCGCCTCTGCGCCGATTTCTTGTGCGTAGGCGATTGATCTCTTCGCCATTCCACCAGTAGTAGGGGTGTGGGCACCGATACGAGGTTTCTTAACTGGTGTTGGCATTGGCTTACCCTACGGTAATCGTCACCGTACTGCCACGCTTTACCTTGGTGTTGACCGCAGGTGAAACTTTTTTAACAACCTTTTTCTTGTTATTTCCAATAGACACAACCTTGACCTTTAAACCAAGGGATTCAAGCATCGACTTTGCCGCGATTGCATCCATGGTGATTACTGTCTTAGGAATGTATGTATAACGAGGACCCTTTGAAATCAGAATTGTGACCTTGCCACCCTTGTTAGCAGTTGCCCCACCTGCCGGATTTTGTGAAATAACAGCAAGTTCTGGAACAGTCTCATTGAAGGCATAGCCTGCTTCAACATCAAAACCCGCCTCGGTTAACTCATTGAGCGCCTGTTCACCACTCTTACCGAGATATGAAGCAAGTGCGATTTGTTCAATTCCCTTTGAGACCAGAAGATTAACCGTGGTGTCGCGCTTTACTGAAGCTCCAGATGCAGGCGATGAAGAAATTACAAACCCCTTTGGGATATCAGAGTTAAATACCTCGGTAATTGTTCCAACTAGTAGCGGTGACTTTTTGATCGCTACCTGCGCAGCCTCTGGTGTTAATCCCGTAGTCATCGGAACTGAATAACGTTCAGGCCCCTTAGAAACAATTAATTTAACCGTTCCGCCAGCATCTACCTTTCCTCCACCTGCGGGAATACTTTCGATGATCTTTCCCTTAGGGATCTCTTCATCAAATCTATTCTCAACAACAACTGCAGTAAGCCCCAAGGGAGAAATAACACTGACCGCTTCATCAAAACTTCCACCAACAATTGATGGCACAACAACTCGAGAACCAGGACCGACTAAGGTCCACCAACCGCCAACACCAAGAGCAACCGCCAGGATCAATGCCACCTTACGATTGCGTCGAACCCGCTTGCTTGCACGCTTTTTCTTCTCTTCTTTGCGGCGAATCTCCTTAGTTGTCTCCACCACTGGAGCTGTGGGTTCAACGGGTGCAACCTCTTTAACCTTCTTGCGTGGCTTTTCTCTAATTGGCTCCACTGGTAGATCTAAACCTAAATCCATTTGATTCTTGCGTGGATCTAAATCAATTTGAATCTGCTGCAACTTCTCCAAGAAATCGCCAGCGGTACGTGGTCGCTCATCCGGATTTTTTGCGGTCGAACTTGCAATCAAATCATCTAAAGCTTGTGGAATATCCTTGCGTTTGCTACGAAGGCGCGGAATCTCCTCATTGACATGCATGTAGGCGACTTGAATGGGAGACTCTGCCGAGAAGGGTTTTTCTCCAGTAAGCATTTCATAGGCAACGATTCCAGCGGCGTAAACATCGCTCCGAGAATCAGCTACTCCGCGCTGCACCTGCTCGGGGGAGAGATAAGAAACACTTCCTAGAATCACACTTGATTCTGCGGTCATGGTGGAACCAATAAGCTCACCTCGCGCTAAACCAAAATCAGCAATCTTGATTCGGCCTTCCTTGGAGATCAAGATATTTTCAGGCTTGATATCCCGATGAACAATGCCAAGTGCATGCGCAGCAGCTAGAGCGCTCAAGATCGGAGTTAAGTAATTAATCGCATCTTTAATTTCAAATCGACCGCGTTCGTTGAGGTACTCCCGAAGAGTGTGGCCTTCAATCAACTCCATTACTAAAAAGACCGCGGGAACTCCGCTTTGATTCCAACCCTGATCTTGAACTGCGACGATATTGGGGTGAGAGAGTGCGGCTGCAGCCTTAGCCTCCTTTATAAACCGTGAAACGAAGGCTTCATCTTGCGCAAGGTGTGGGTGCATGATCTTGACCGCAACTTTTCGATCAAGCCGGGTATCGATAGCTTCATAGATAGAGGCCATTCCACCATTAGCGACCTGACGCAATAATTGGTAGCGCCCATCAATGAGCTCTCCGGTCAGATCAGACATGTGCAGATTTTATGGAGCCCACCTTGTACAAGGCCTAAGGGCGCGCCCAAAAGCCTTACGAAGTGAGTTTAAACTCGCAGTTTTCCCGGGTTTGATCCAGATCAAAGTGAATTGATTGTTGAATCTGCCACTGGCGCATTTCTTTTTCGATATGTGCACCATCGCGAGCTAAAACCCTATTCAGACCAGTCTCCGCATCGATATCTAACCAATAGGTTGTCGCACCTGCTTTCCGAACCACTGCTTGGGCAGCCCCAACACCTTCAAGAATTAAGTAATCGGTAGGAGTAATTACCTCCTCACGATCAAATTTCATGAGATGCCAATTGAAGAATTTAACGGTGCACTCTTTGGCTGATAAATGAGCCAAAGTTAGCTCTTCTAAAGTTTGAGTTAGCGCACTACCAAGTGCGCCATCCCAACCATCGTAGAGATCATCCATATGAATTGTGCGAACCGTTGAATGGGCTGAGAACTCAGCCTCTAACTTAGCTGCGAGAGTGGTTTTTCCAGCCCCTGCCGGACCATCAATGGCTAAGAGAGTCACGCCAGCGTTTCCATCCGAGAATGGCAACTATCGCAAAAACTCCATAGAGAAGTGCGGTAAACCAGTATCCGAGTGAGAGATATTGAATCGTTGCAACTACATTGACGATAAGCCAAAGTACCCAAGTCTCATACTTCTCATACACCATGAGCAATTGCGCAACAATTGAACCGATAAGGATGAAGGCATCGGTCCAGGTTGCAGCAGCTTTAAGCTCTGCCAACACAGGAGATAGCACCGCAACACTTACAAGAGTTCCAATCGCAACTCCTACTCTGTTGCGGGTAGAGATCCTTCCAGGTACAGCTCCTGTTGGTGCCCATCCAAACCAACCATAAATCGCTGCACCTATGAAAACAATTTGTAGAATTGCACTTGCAAAAAGATCTACCTGGTAGAAAAAGAGACCGTACAAACCGCTGCTTAAAACCCACCAAGGCCATGTGATTCGTTTTCCAGTTGTTCCAAGATAAACACCAATAAATGAAGCGACCGCTGCTGTGAATTCAAGAATTGATACTTCATAGCCCCAGGCTGTAAATAAAGTGGTTGACATAGTTCATTCCTTTCCACATCCGCATTACCGGATGGGTCAATCGGTCGGTCTGAATTTCAGACCCTCTCAGCCTTGTGGGCTCCCGTGGTTGTTACTTTAGCGTGAAATCAGTTGTCGCTTAACAAAAGCAACACCCGCAACACGAATTCTTCGAGCTGTCGATGTCTTGGCTCTGTGATTGAAGATGTCATAACCGATCTTTTCTACCTCATCCACGATGCCACAGTACAAAGTGCTTGCCGCTTCAATGCATGGGCGACTTGATGCTTCGAGCATTTTTATCCCAGGTGCAGCCTCTGCCTGTAATTGGCGAACTCGAGCGATTTGGAACTTCAACGCTTCAACAATTTCTGGTGTCAGCACACGCTCTTCAAGCATCTCACGAGTAACACCAAACTGACCTAGCTCCTTAAGGGGCAGATATACACGCCCACGATCAAGATCCTCATCGACATCCCGAATAAAGTTAGCTAACTGGAAAGCAATTCCAAGTTTCTTCGCCGCTTCAAAAGCATCATTGTGAAGTGGGCCCAGAATTGGAACCATTTCAAGACCGATTACAGCGGCAGAGCCATAGACGTACTCGAGTAAATCCTCATAACTTTCATACTCTTGAACCGTTAAATCCATAGTCATTGAGTGCAAAAAAGCCTCAAAGTGTTCGTGGGGGATATCAAAACGTTTGACGGTATCAATCAAGGCACGACCTACATGATCCTGGCTTGTGCCTTTTTTGAGATCTGCCAAAACACCATTTCCCCACTTGCTCAGAACTTGAGCCTTTTCTTCAACACTTAGTTCGGATGCTAAGTCATCTACGATTTCGTCGGCATAACGTGCAAAGCCGTACAGCGCATGAACAAAGGGACGTTTTGCCTTGGGCAGTAGCAAAGTTGCTAAGTAGTAAGTCTTTCCATGTAGTGCATTGAGCCGCTTGCATTCTTCGTAGGATGCGCGAAGATCGGGATCTGTAATCCCTGCAGCGGTTAACTCATCCATTTACTTAACTGGTCCCACAATACGTTCTGCAGCAAGACGACCCGAAATCAAAACCATTGGTACGCCAACTCCTGGTTGTGTGCCAGATCCGGCAAAGACAACATTTTCAATTCCAGCAGCCATATTGCGTGGTCTAAATGGACCAGTTTGGAAGAAGGTATGCGCACTAGCAAATGGTGCACCTTCTTCCATTCCTTGATTTTTCCAATCAAGCGGAGTTGTTACGACTTCAGTCTCAATTGCATCACCAAAACCTGTGTATCCCCGTTGCTCAAGTGTTTCAACCATGTGATCTCGGTAAGGCTTGGTTTGCTTGGTCCAATCAATATCTGCCGTCAGGTTGGGAGTAGGGAATAGAACATAGTAAGAAGTCTTTCCTGCAGGAGCTAAAGCGGGATCATCTAGTGAAGGAATTGTGACCAAAACACTTGGGTCGCTCATCAACTGCTTCTTCTTGATTAACTCATCAAAGACGCCATCCCATGATTCACCGAAGTGAATATTGTGGTGAGCGGCAAAGTCGTACTTCTTGGAAGAGCCCACCAACATAGTTACACATGAAGGGGAGTAGTTAAGACGCTTCACATTCAATGGGGTTTTACCCAGTAGATCGCGCCAAGCAACAGGCAGATCTGGATTCAAAATGATCGCATCGCACTCAATGCGTTGACCATCTTCGGTGATGACCGCCTTTGCGCGACCATTTTCCACATCTACCTTTGAAACCGTTGTGCTGTATTTGAATTCAACTCCATGCTTTTGTGCAGCCGCCGCCATCGCGCGTGGTACCGCATGCATTCCACCTTTAGGGAAGAAGACACCATTGACTGAATCCATGTATGCAATAACCGCATAAATTGCTAATGCTTGCTGTGGGCTCACTCCGGCATACATCGCCTGGAATGAGTACACCTTCTGCAAACGTGGATCCTTCATAAACTGATTAACCTTTGGAGAAAGTCGGCGGAAACCACCAAGTGCAATCAAACGTGCAAGGTTAGGTGTTAAGAGATTAAATGGTGAATCAATATTGCGATCAATAAAATCATTCATTTCATACTTGTATAACTTGGTCACAAAATCTACATACTTTGCGTAACCTGCAGCCTCTTCTGGGCTAATTTTCTCTGCAATCTCAGCCTCCATCTGTGCTGTATTTGCATGAACATCTAATTGAGATCCATCTGCATAAAAGGCGCGATACAAAGGGGATACAGGCATCAATTGAACCCAATCCTTCATGTCTTCTCCGACACAGCTAAATGCATCTTGAATCAATGAAGGCATTGTTAGTACAGAAGGCCCGGTATCAAAGGAGTAGCCATCTTTTTGCAGTAAACCGCTTCGACCACCAGGAACAGCTTCACGTTCAATGACAGTTACCTTGCGACCTGCACCTGCCAGACGTAGTGCAGCGCTTAAGCCGGCATAACCTGCTCCAACGATGACGACATGATCTGTGGGTCCTTTGACGCGAGCAGGCATTTAAGCACTCCTTTTTGTTGCGATGTTAGCTAGCTCGACGAGCAAAGCCTTTCCATCGTTGGTGAATTGTGATGATTGAGCAGCCGCTAGGGCAGAATCGGTAAGTTTTTCAATAGTTGTTTCAAGTTCGGCACGAGCACCTGTTGTTTCAATGATTTCCTGAAGTACCGCAACACCTTGAGCGTCAAGATCTGCACGACCAAAGTACTTTTTGCAGATCTCAGCCTGCGCGGGGGATTGGCGCTCATGGGTCATTGCAATCAAAACTGTTCGCTTACCTTCACGAAGATCATCACCGGCAGGCTTACCTGTCACTGACGGATCACCAAAGACACCTAAAAGATCATCACGAAGTTGGAAAGCTTCGCCCAATGGCAAACCGTATGCCGAAAGTGCAGCAAAGATTTCACTATTCGGATTTGCACTCATTGCGGCACCTAAGTGAAGGGGACGTTCAATTGTGTACTTACCGGATTTGTAACGCGCAATCTTCATCGAACGATCTGTGCTGGTGTCCTTTTGAGTTTGTTCATGAATATCCAAGAACTGTCCAGCCATTAACTCAACACGCATCTCGTTATACAAAGGAATCATTCGCGAGTATTGCTCTGTCGATAATCCGGCGCTGTTGAGCATTTGATCAGACCACACAAGTGCTAGATCACCCAGAAGCACCGCAGCAGATAATCCGTATTGAGGCGCGGGGCCATCGAGTTGATGCTGAATATGGATAGATTCAAAGTGTCGATGTATCGATGGCTTACCTCTACGTGTATCTGAACCATCCATCAGATCATCATGAATCAAAGCACACGCTTGCAAGAGTTCTAATGCCGCCATCGCCCGGGTAGTTGATTTCTCGATCGCTCCACCAGCTGCAGTAAATCCTGCATAGGCAAACAAGGGACGTAGACGCTTACCGCTATCTAATAAGAAGGAGGTCAGGGCATCGGAAACGGGTGATAAATCAGATGAGATCGAATTCAGATATGTGCTCTCGCGGTTAAGGAAGATGCTTAACTCTTCTTCAACGGCGCTTCGCACGCTCTTTAATGTTGCCTTCGGCTCTGAACTCACGCGGTAACGGTACCCTCACTCCGTGGTACTTCGCACTTCGTACTCATTCGAGTTCTTCCCTCCAAAGGATGTTGAGGGTGAAGAACGGCTGTGGGCTGCCATCGAAGGGCTTAAATCAATCGCTCCCGACTTTGTCTCAGTTACATATGGCGCAGGTGGATCGACCCGAGATCGCTCAATTCGAATCGCTCAAGAAATTACTAAGCGGACAGGTATTTCAACTGTTGCTCACCTGACATGTGTTGGATCTACTCGTGATGAATTGATCGCAATTTTGCACAGTTATAAAGAAGCAGGCATCACAAGTATTTTGGCACTGCGTGGAGATCCAACTGGGGGACCAAGTGCGCCATGGACTCCAACACCAGGTGGATTCAATCATGCCGATGAATTAGTTCAATTAGCTGATGAGTTTGGTGGATTCACAATCGGAGTTGCCGCATTTCCAGATGGACACCCTGCATCGAAGGGAGAGTTTGAGAAAGATGTAGATGTTCTTATTCGTAAAGAAGAGTTAGGTGCAACCTTTGCCACCACCCAATTTTTCTTTGAAGCAAAGCGGTACACCCGATTAGTTGAAGCACTTGAGGCACGCGGATCCAATTTAGTAATCATTCCCGGCATCCTGCCGGTCACCAACGTCAAGTTGCTTCATCGCATGGCTGAACTTGGTGGAACTCCAATTCCTCCACAAATCGCCGAAGCCTTCGCCGCAGTTGAAAATGATCCACAAGCTGTGCGTGAACTAGGAGTAGAGATAGCGACATCACTGTGCAAAGAGCTGCTCGCAGCAGGTGCTCCGGGCTTACACTTTTACACAATGAATAGTTCGACAGCCACCCAAGAAATCTACAGAAAGCTCAATGATGCTCAGTAACCAAGAGTTCAAGGCAAAGTGGAGTTCTTTGCATAGCGATGCTGAAACAAAGGGCATCGTCGGAGCATGGCTGAACATTTCTTATCGATTCGGTTTGATCTGCACCTTGCTTCGCATCTCTCCTAACGCACTTACCTACTTAGGTTTGTTAGGTGCTGTCGGTACCGCTTTAACGGCCCAGACGTGGTGGTCTATTGGCTTCCTAGTTTTCTCGCTCTTTTGCGATGGAATCGATGGAAGCGTTGCAATATTCCAGCAGCGAGACAGTAAATGGGGTGCAACCCTTGACTCTGTTGTCGATCGAATCAGTGAAGCGCTCTGGTTTTATACCCTGTATGTAATTGGTGTTCCAGCCTGGATTCCAATTGCGCTGTGGTGCGTTGCTGCTTTCCAAGAGTATGCGCGGACTAAGTTGATCTCATTAGGTGTAAGTGACTTAGGTGTAGTTACTCCCGCTGAACGCCCAATGCGAGCGAGTTACATATTCATTATCTTGGTGTTGGATCTTGTAGGACTTCCTGGTGTAACTGTGCTTTCAATTATTTTCTTTGCGATTCAGTGCTACAGCTTTATTAGTGTCGTGCGTTTTTCTCGTAGCCAATTGCTTCAGTAACTAAATCTCCACTAATCCCAACTAGCGGTAAGCCACCACCTGGGTGAGCCGATCCGCCGACTAGGTACAACCCCTTAATAGGTGAGCGGTTCTTTGCACGCATAAAGGCAGCACGTGCACCATTACTTGAAGTTCCATAAATTGCACCACCTGGAGCATGAACAGCGGCTTCTAGATCTGCTGGCGTTCTGATGGTGAGAGATTCCAAGCGATCGCGCACCGATATTCCGCGTGCTTCAATTTGATCAATAATTGTATTGGCGTAGTTACGAGCGAACTCTTTATCGTTCCAATCAAACTGACCATGAGTGGGCGCGTTTACCAGCACAAACCAACCCTCTAAAGTTTCATCTTTAGTCATATGTGGATCTTGCGGAGCGCAGATATAGATAGTCGGCTGTTCTACCGGTTTTCCATCTGTAAAGATCGCGTCAAATTCAGCGTCATAATTTTCAGGAAACAAAATAGTGTGGTGGTTAAGTACTTGTGCAGCATCTTTGCGCATACCCAGCAGCAAGCAGAAGCCAGCAACTGATACATCAGCTTTTTCAATATTCTTACGAGCCTTCTTTAGCAGACCCTTATGCCCCTTAATTAACTTGTTGTAGACCAGTGAAGCATCAGCGTTAGCAACAACTGCATCTGCCGCAACTACTGTCCCATCGGCAAGGATTACACCTGTTGCCTTCTTGCCAACGGTAGTGATAGCTGAAACGGGGGAGTTTAGGTGAAAAGTAACGCCAACATCGACAGCGCGTTGGTACACCTTTTCTGCAAGTTGACCCAAGCCACCCTTTACATGCCACGCACCAAAACTCTCCTCAACAAAAGCGATCGTTGATAACACAGCGGGTGCTTTGCGTGGATCTGATCCGCTATATGTTGCATATCGATCCATGATGTAGCGCAAGCGCTGATTTTTCAGAATCTCATCTGCATGAACACGCAAAGTTTTCCACGGAGCAATAATCTTCATGTCGCGCACAAAGGTAAGGCGCTTAATTAGCGAGATAGGGGATTTCAGCTCAGATTCAATAAATGGTCCACGGCTAACATCCCACATACGCTCAGCACGTTTCATGATGCGATCCCATTGCTGTGCGCTTTCAGCTCCGAAGGAGTGGGTGATGTTTTCTAAAGTCTTGTTTCTAGAAAGATTTGCAAACTTCACACTGCTGCCATCTGTAAATCGATAATCGAAAGATGGATCTACAGATTCAATGGGGCAAACAAAACCCATTGGCTTACCGGTGCGTTGAAAAAAATCTTTATAAACAGCGGGCAATGTCAGTAATGAGGGACCGGTATCAAAGGCAACTTTGCCGATCCATTCGGTGCGGCACTTTCCGCCAACTCGATCAGATGCTTCATACACAACAACTTCGTGGCCACCTCGTGACAATCGTGCAGCAGCGGTCATACCGCCCATACCTGCACCAATCACCACGATCTTCATACTGTGCGACCTTTCCACATCACTGTCTTACGCACTAAGTATGAGTAAACAATCAGGTAAATCAGTGCAATGATAGATATTGGATGCAACACACTGTCCAAAACACTTCCACGACTTTTGATTGCGCTCAAAACTCGAGTTCCAACGATTGCTCCAAATCCAAGCCAGCCGTATGGATTACCAAGTAGGCCAAGAATTAATGGGGCGATGCTGGTTGCAAAGAGAAATGTAATAACAAAGATTGCACCGATAAGCGAACCGAATGCCCTATTAAGGGATTTTCCATAGCCAGCTTCAATCTCGCTCCATGATGCATACATGCGGGTCTCTGCAATATCTGACCCATTTACTACCGTTCCTGATGAACCGCTCGAAATTAATGCACGCGCCAAGAAGACATCATCGATAACCGCATGCTTAACCGATTGGTACCCGCCAACAGAATCCAACGCAGAGCGTCTCACTACAAAAAACTGTCCATTTGCTACTGCCATCGATTTCTGCCGCCCACTCTCTGCAAAGCGAAGTGGCACAGTTGTCAGCCAAGACCATTGAAGCAATGGCTGAATTAAGCGTTCAGCAAAGCTCTCTGCAATCTGACGGGGATAAGGCGAGATGAAATCTAAACGAGCGCCATGCATCAGCGTTACCGCTTTATTGATCGCGTCATTTGTTAATCGCACATCTGCATCGATAGAAACCAGAATCTGCTCATTGCTTGCTTCAAAGAGCTGTTGTAACGCCCAGGTCTTACCAATCCAACCATCAGCCAATGGAGCACCTTTGATTACAGAAAAGCGAGAATCACCTGCGGTAAACCGTTGCAATAATTCAAAAGTTGAATCTTCAGAGTTGTCATCTAGAAGGTAGTAATGGAAAGGGCCATCTTGTGCAGAAAGGGTTGCAACTATTCCTTCCACATTTTCAGCCTCATTGCGCATAGGAACAACTACCCCTACAGAGTCCTGCAGCTCAGAAATACCTTTGGGTGTGCGGATTTGAAAGAAGTTAATGGCAGCAATTGTCAGCAAGATAAGAGGAAGGAGAAAGAAGAGAATCATCAAGGCTTTACGGTCTTCCGACCCATCGATTAAAGAAGTATGGAGCTAATAAAACACCAAGTATCACTCCTGAAAAGAGTGAAATACCTGGACGACCAAAGAAGAAGAGATTTCCAACAACACCTGAAAACCAGGTCCAGAAGAGAAGAACATCGGCGGCGATTAGGGATCCACCAACCTTGCGACGATCTCGTGGTGTTGCAAAGTGCAAGATTGTCATCAACACAATGGTCGATAACAACCAACCAAAGGTATTGGACAAAGGAATCTCAGGTTGGAAGGGAACATGTGCTCCTGTAACAACCCATGTCCAACGTCCAGCGGTGACCATAAGTGGATCTAAAAAAAGATCCCATGCCGTCATTAACAAGGCGCCATACAAAAACACCCAAGACTTACCAATTCTGCGTGCTGCAACTAAACATGGATGCGCAATCATTACCCACGCAAATGGCACAACCAACGGAACGCTAAATAACTTTGGTCCTAATGTTGACGAGTATGTGTACTCACCAAAAGGCCAACTTGTAGTTACACCGATTTGTTCAATCAAAAATCCAAATACAAGTGTGATCCCAAGCAAGGTCCAGGCATAACGCGCACCAAAGGCTGCAACTCCATGAAGAAACATGGCAAGTGCGGCTAGGTAGACAGATGCGATTGTGATGACCTGCAATGCACTGCCATCTACTAATGGATATGCGATCTGCATCAAAATTGCTAAGCCAAGTGCAATACCCATTACCTTGATCAGTAGGGGAGATGCGCCACCTCTAGCCCGACGTCGGGGTGTGTAATGGCGGATGGACATAGGTCTAAGTCTGCCTTATTCCATTTATATAAGACAGTTACTACAAAGTTCCGCGTACTTCACGCACAGCAAATCGAGCAAAAAGCTCCTCTGAATACCAGTTATAGGCTGATGTATCTGCAATCGCCTTTTGATGCGCAGCACCCTTATATGCAAACTCGCGAATCGCAGCCGCAGACTCCCACAACGAAAAGGTGCCCTGAAGTCCAATAGGGGCTTCACCAATTCCAATCGCCGCAACCAAGCCTGGCGCAGATTTTAATGAAACCGTTACGGGTGGGACCGAACTCCAGAACCTAAAGTTCTGACTCCACTTAATGCGGGCACGAGTAATTGCTGCTACTTGTCCATCCCAATCCTTAGCGGTTGCGACAAATGGTTCTTTGCCCGCCCACTTGCCATGAGATGAAATCGGTTCTAGCACCGCACGAAACTCAGAGACTGAACCTTTGCGCCAACGCTTAACAACAGCTGATGAATCAAACCTTTCAATATCTTCAACGACAGCCACTAAACCCCACTGCAAGGCATTGGCGTCGCTGGGGGTAAAAGTTTCACCCTTTCCAGTGCCCAGAGATTTATGAAAAGAAACATTCTTATCTGCCATTAAGAAAAAACGATCAAAGCCCATTGCAACAATTGCATTCGCTAAACGCGATGGCCTAATAGTCCAGAAGTACGCAACTATCATTCGCCAACAATCATTGGAGTAGCGCCTGTACATTTAAGTAACTCGGCAAATGTTGTGGGATACACAGCATGAGGGTGGCCAGCGGCCGCCCACACGGCCTCATAATCATTTAATGCTTGATCAATAAGAATCGTTGCGGGGGAGACCCAGCCAATTGGAGCCACCCCACCAATTGAAAAACCTGACTTTTCCTTCACGTAATCCGCATCAACTCGACCAAGTTTTTCGATACCTAAGTTTTTTGCAACTAAATCTGTGTCTACTCGGTGACGACCACTTGTAATAATCAATAGGGGCGAATCATCTGGAAGTTTGAAGATTAGAGATGATGCGATCTGGCCAACTTCAA
>CAZCDF010000007.1:0-18884 GCA_964497665.1 uncultured Candidatus Planktophila sp.
CCATTTTTTGGTTTGGATCACGATGATGCGGTTAATTACGGTGCCATTGGTGCGGTTATCGGCCATGAGATCGGCCATGGCTTTGATGATCAGGGCTCTAAGTACGATGGCGATGGCGCACTCAATAACTGGTGGACCGATGCAGATCGAGCAGCCTTTGAGGAGCGCACCAAAGCGTTGATCGCTCAATACGATGCCTTAATTCCAGAAGAGGCTCCAGATGTGAATGTGAATGGTGCTCTTACCATCGGTGAAAACATCGGTGACCTAGGTGGATTAACCATCGCATTTAAGGCATACCAAATTTCATTGGGTGGAAAGCCATCACCTGTCATTGAAGGTATGAGCGGTGAAAAACGATTGATGCTTTCCTGGGCCCAGGTATGGCGTGCCAAGGTTCGAGCAGAAGAGATGCGCCGTCGTATCGCAACAGATCCGCACTCCCCTGCCGAGTTTCGCTGCAATCAAATTCTTAAGAACTTCACCCCGTTCTACCAAGAGTTTGGCGTTACCGATAAGGATGCGCTGTGGCTAGAGGAACAAGCTCGAGTTCAGATTTGGTAATGCATTGAGTTTTTCATTTGATATCAAACATGCTGAAAGTGGTTCTTTGGCACGTGTTGGCACCATCAACACTCCCCATGGGCCTATTCAGACACCGGCTTTTATTCCGGTAGGCACCAAGGCAACTGTTAAGTCAGTGCTGCCTGAATCGATGAAGGATTTAGGTGCACAAGCTTTGTTATCAAATGCGTATCACTTGTATTTACAACCGGGCTCTGATGTTCTGGATGAAGCTGGTGGGCTTGCCACATTTATGAACTGGCCAGGGCCAACCTTTACCGACTCTGGAGGCTTTCAGGTTTTGTCTTTGGGTGTGGGTTTCAAAAAAGTTTTGGCGATGGATGCACAAACATTTCGCCGAGATGATGTGATTGCAGGAAACAAGGATCGCTTGGCCCATGTTGATGATGAGGGTGTGACCTTTAAATCCCACCTTGATGGATCGATGCATCGATTCACTCCCGAGATTTCCATGCAGGTGCAACATCAAATCGGAGCTGACATTATGTTTGCCTTTGATGAGTGCACCACCTTGCATAACACCCGCCCCTATCAAGAGCTGGCGATGGAGCGAACCTATGCCTGGGCTATCCGTTGCTTGGATGAACACAAGCGACTTACACAAGAGCGAGTAGGCAAGCCCTACCAAGCACTTTTTGGAGTGATCCAAGGTGCCCAATATGAAGATCTGCGAAAGAAAGCGGCAACCGATCTTGGTTCGATGGAATCCAATGGTCAATCCTTTGATGGCTTTGGAATTGGTGGGGCTTTAGACAAGGGCCAACTGGGAACAATTGTCTCCTGGGTCAACCAGATCTTGCCGGAAAACAAACCCCGTCACTTACTGGGAATTGGCGCTCCTGAAGATCTATTTGTCGGCGTAGAAAATGGTTGTGACACCTTTGATTGCGTTTTAGCGAGCAGAATTGCACGCACGAGCGCTGTGTACACGATGGAGGGGCGTTTTAACCTATCTAACAGCCGTTTTAAGAGGGATTTCACCCCCATAGACCCTGAATGTGACTGTTACACCTGTACGCACTACACACGGGCTTATATGCACCATGTATTCCGCGGTAAAGAGATTCTTAGTGCGACCTTGGCAACGATTCACAATGAAAGATTTATTGTTCGGTTGGTTGATCAGATGCGACAAGCACTTGTCGATGGAAACTTTGCCGATCTGAAGGCGGATTTCTTGGGCCGATACTCCCACCGCAGTGGACAGTCGCGGGATTAAGGGTTCTTTACAACCTTCGGCAGATTCCAGTTGTACTTGATGGAAAGTTCGCGAACCACAACAACAACCAGACCAGCAATCACCACAACGATGGCCCCATTGAGGTTGAGAGCATCTAGAGCCAGGTAGGCAATTGCGCCAGACAAGCAAGAGGTTCCAATAGTTTCGCGGTGCAGCAGTACTGGCTCTGTCTGACACATGATGTCGCGGAACAACCCACCCGACACCGCTCCGATAAAACCAAGCACAGCTGCTGCAACTAATGGCGCATCATTTGAAAGTGCAAACTGAACACTAGAAACAGTTGCAACGGCCAGCCCCAAAGTGTCCAGGGATAGTGCAAAGCGACCAACATCTTGGGTCTTGCCCATTGCGATAGTGATTAAAAATGCAGCGATGATCGGTACGAACAACCACGGGTATTGAATCCATGGTGGTTGCTCTCCCATAAAGAGGTTGCGCAATGTTCCACCAGAAATTGATGCGATTGCTGCGATGAAGAGAATTCCGCCGTAATCTAAGCCTTTACTTGCAGCCACTCTTGCTCCCACCAGTGCAAAGGCAAAGGTAGAGACAAGGTCTAGGCCAAAGACCAGCAGGTCTAGATCCATAGAGATTACTTCTTAAGAGCTAAACGAGCCTCGCGACGAATCTTTTGCTCCTTTGGATCTGGCACTGGAACAGCGGAAATTAGACGCTTGGTGTAATCATTTTTAGGGCTCTTCAAGATCTGGTCACGATCGCCAACTTCAACGAGCAAACCATTTTGCATCACTGCAATTCGGTGAGACAGGATGTCGACAACTGCTAAGTCGTGCGAGATAAACAAACATGCAAAGTTCAACTTGCCCTGAAGCTCTTGTAGCAGCTCGAGAAAGCGAGCTTGTACAGAAACATCCAAAGCAGATGTTGGTTCATCTGCAATGAGCAGATCTGGTGTCAAGGCGAGCGCACGTGCAATACCTACGCGCTGGCGTTGTCCACCTGACAGCTCATGTGGGTAACGGTTGCGGTAGCTACGTGGAAGCTCTACTTGATCCAAGAGATCTTCGACCTTGCGTGCAAGTTCTGCACCCTTGGCCAAACCTGCCAAGAAGATTGGCTCGCCAATTGATTCGCCAATTGGAAGACGAGGGTTTAGAGATGAGGCAGGATCCTGGAAAACAATTCCGGTGTGACGACGGATTGCAAAGAGCTCCTTTTGAGTTGCATGACTGATGTCCTTGCCAACAATCGATAATGAGCCTTCCTTGATGGGAAGCAAACCAATTGATGCGCGACCAACAGTTGTCTTACCTGAACCCGACTCACCTACTAGTCCAACGATTTCACCCGGGTAGATCTCAAGGCTGAAGTTTTTGACAGCAACAAATGCGGGAATGCGTCCACGCTTTGGATACTCGATGGTGACATTGTCTAACTTCAAAACTGGTTCAGGCTTAGCGCTCTCCTTGTATGGAAGTTCGCGCTTCTTACTTGAACCAAGCTTTGGAACAGAACCCAAAAGCTGCTGGGTGTAAGGATGGCTTGGCTTATTGAAGATTTGATCGGCGGTTCCTGTTTCAACGGTGATGCCATCCTTCATAACGAGGATTTCATCAGCCATATCTGCAACAACACCCATGTCATGTGTGATCAAGAGGATTGCTGAGTTGAGCTTGTCCTTTAAACCACGCATTAAATCGAGGATTTCAGCCTGAACAGTTACATCCAGCGCAGTTGTTGGCTCATCTGCAACCAGCAAACCTGGATCACAAGCAAGTGCTTGAGCGATCATCGCACGTTGGCGTTGTCCACCTGAAAGTTGGTGCGGGTACTTATTAATTGATTTTTCAGGATCTGGAATATCAACCATTGTGATTAGCTCTAATGCACGAGCGTGCGCCTCTTTTGGCCCCATATCAAAGTGGTTACGTAGGGTTTCCATGATCTGGAATCCAATTGTGTAAATTGGATTAAGCGCAGTCATTGGCTCCTGGAAGATGTATGCCACTTCCTTGCCGCGGAACTTTCTTAAGGTAATTGCCTTTGCATTGAGCATCTCTTGATCTTTAACTTTCACAGATCCAGACATACGAGCATTTGATGCCAACAGGGACATCAATCCAAGTGCAGTAGTTGACTTACCTGAACCAGATTCACCAACGATCGCGGTCACTTTTCCTGGCTCGAGTGAGAGGTTCATGCCAATAACAGCTGGGTACCAAACTCCATCTACCCAGAAATCAACATTAAAATCCTTGATCTCTAAGACTGGCTTACTCATTTGGTTGACCCCATCTGTGAGAAACTTGCGAAATGACGAATAGTGAAAAGTTCAGACCCGGAAGCGCAATAGCCAGTGGCTGGATTCTTATCGCCTTCTTTATCGGATTCATAGTGCAGAGCTTCTTCTACGGTGGAGATCCCGTATTGGCCCTTGGAGTTTGTGGAGCAGGTGCCTTTGGTTCCTACCTGCTCTTTTTGAAGCCCTACGTTCTTCTCTACGATGAAGGAATCAAGATCATCAACCCAACCAAAGAGATCACCGCTACGTGGGATCTGGTTGAGGAGATCGAGACCAAATACAGCATGTCCATCCAGATCAGAGGAGAGAGTTACTACGCCTGGGCGGCTCCAGCTCCGAGTGGTCGTCACAGTAGAAGAATGCACAAGACCGACCTTCTCCCCGGTGCGGATGATCCGCGACGAGTGGGTGACTCGCTTAAGAGTGACTCTGGAATCTGCGCCTACATGGCCAAGATCCGACGGAAGAACTTTGTCTCCGGCAGCGCTAGTGAGTTTGAGATCATTACCGACAACAAAGGATTGTTCATCCTGGCAGCATTCCTGTTGCTCGGGGCAACAACTGTTTTTATCTAGTGAATTAATCATTGGCCTGCGCTAACTTCTTAGCTGTAGCTGAATCCTGACGCTCCTTTTTGGAGATACGGCGGCGTTGACGTGGATCAAAGGCATCGCGCAAACCATCACCAATAAAGTTAATACTCAAAGCGATCGAGATAATAAATAGACCTGGGTACCAGAAGAGCCATGGACGTGTTGTAAATGAGTCCTGGTACTGGCTGATGAGAAGTCCCAAAGAAACATCTGGTGGAACAACACCAAATCCAATGTAGCTCAGCGCAGTTTCTAGCAAGATCGCACCAGAGAGCAATAAGGTCACTGAAACGATAATGACACCAACTGCGTTTGGCAGGATGTGCTTAAAGATGATGCGCTTGTTGGTTGCACCCGCTACGCGAGCTGCATCCACAAACTCACGTTCGCGAAGGGATAAAAACTCTCCGCGGACCAACCGTGAAAGGCCAGTCCAAGCAAACAAACCAAGCAGTACGGCAAGGAATACAGCTCCTAGGTTTCCATAGCGGTAACCAACAACGGAACCAATAATGATTACAGGAATTGTGATCATGAAATCTACAAAACGCATCAAGATCGCATCGATGCGGCCGCGATAGAAGCCTGCGATAGATCCAACTACGACACCCAGTGTTGCCGCAATGCTTCCAATAACGACCATCACTGAAAGAGAACGCTGGGTTCCCTTCATTACCAAGGCGAAGTAATCGCGACCGATGTCATCCTGGCCAAATGGATGTGTTCCCAATCCAATTCCAGCACCACCCAAAAACTTAGGTCGCAAAGAAAGTGTTGGACAGCCAATAGTGTCATTTGGGCAATCGCCAAAGCGAAGCTCTGGAAGATCCTCAGGTGTCCACTTCCACCAGCCTGGAACCTTAATCACGCCAAAGAGCTTCCAATCCAACGCTGAAAAGGCTAGAGCAACGATAGAACTTATCGTGACAAGTGAGACAACTGCTGCGCGGTGGCGGAAGAATCTCTTGCGAACAATCTGACCTTGGCTTAAGCCTTCGATCTCCTTGTTTTGAATCGCATTTTCACCACTCAAGACCTCAGTTGATTCAACGCTAACTTTTGATTTGCGCGCCATTGTTATGCACCACTTCCTACTCGAATACGTGGGTCTAAGGCTGAGTACAACAAATCCGCAACAAAGTTAGCCAACACAGCCATCGTTGCAGTTACAAAGAAAACACCCATTAACAGATTGAGATCTTGGGTTCGAATTGCTTGAAGCGCCAAGGTTCCCATGCCAGACCAGGCAAAAACGCTTTCGGTAATGAAAGCCCCACCGATCACACCAGCAAAATCTGCTACCAAGATGGTTGCCATTGGAATCATGGTGTTTCGGAAAGCATGGCGCATGATCACGGTGCGCTCTGATAATCCCTTTGCACGAGCGGTACGAATGTAATCCTGGTTGAGAACCTCAAGCAATGTTCCACGGGCAAAACGAATGTACCCCGCAAAACCGATCAAGGTAAGAGCAAGTGTTGGCAAGAATAGGTGAGTAACAATGTCCAAACTGGTGATCCAAAAGTCGGTGTCATCCATAAGGTCGCTTCGCTCACCTACAGTTGGAACCGGGCGGTAGTTGACCGCATCGGTTTGCATGTACGGCTTCCATGTCTGCATCAACTTATCTACAAAAACTAAAGAAGCTGAAAGAACAGCGGTAATTACTGAGGTTCGAACGATTGGAGCGCGGTCGATCTTTGAAAAAGCCAATCCAACAAAGACTGCCGTGGTAATTAATACGCAGATCATGAGGAAAATACTGAGGTTTCCTGGGTAGTTATCAAAGACCCAGTTAGCTGGGTAAAAGGCAACTATTGAAAGTCCAGCCATTACCAAGGATGCTCGAAGTGCTGCCTTGTTTGAGACACCAACTGATAGTTGAGTGACACCAAAGGCAATTCCGATTGAGAGTAGTAAAACAACGATTGGCCCAAGTGATGGGTCTAGAAGCCAACCGGTTGAACCAATAATTGCTACAAGTGAACTTGCGATCACGAAAGCAACTCCGTAGGTGATCCAAAATGTCCTACGCGATCCACCAATTACCGAAGCCCAGAACAGGCCACTAATCAGGCCGATTCCAACGATCCAATTAATAGGAATCTGCGGATCTACTAAGAAGTTGTTAAACGAGATCGCTAGATACTCCTTGAGAAGAACTGCGACCCAAAAGACTGGAAGTGAGAACAAAAGAAAAGCAACAAATGTCATCGAGTAGTCAAAGCGACTGTATTGACGAAGTGCGGTAACGATACCGATCATGATGCCGAGCACTGCGGCCAAGACAGTGGCTGCAGCTACGAGGCGAAGCGTTACTGGAATTGCGATAGCTAAGGAATCTATAACCGCTAATCCATCGCGACCTGTTCCGAAGTTTGGGTTACCAACAAATATTCCAAAGACTCCTCTGAGCCATAAAAAGTAACGTAGCGGAACTGGAACATCTAATTGAAGCTCACGGGTAAGTGCTGCGATCTGTGCATCTCGGGAAGGATCTGTGCTCAGACGCAACTCCTCTAATGGATCGGAGGAAAGCGCGGTCAAGTTGTAAAGAAGAAAGCTTGATCCGAAGAGGATGACGCCTAAAACTCCTAGCCGTCTAAGAATAAAGGCTGTCATTTGTTACGTATTCCTTTCGAAGCAAGTAGTAGAACAAAGAGTTAGCAGACTATACAGCCAAAGGACGCTCGGAGATTGATCTCCGAGCGTCCCATGGACTGAATATGTAGATCTAACTAAGGATTTTGATCCTTAGTATGTCCACTCCCAGTAGTTCCATGTCAACTGTGGTGACAATGGAGCTGGCTTTAGACCCTTGAGGTTCTTGTTAATTGCAGTAACTCCAGGGTGAACGAAGACCGGAATTGTCACAGCATCTGCAAATAGTGCGCGATCTGCTGTGATGTACTTCTGGACTAGTTGTTCTGGCTTCATTGCAACGTCTAGTTCTTCACAGATGCGGTCAATTACCTTATTGGAGTAACCCATAACGTAGTTTGATCCACCTGTTGTCTCTAGAACAGAACATGATTGCTTCTGTAGCACTGAGCTTGAAACCCATGCGAAGAAGAATGCATCGTACTTACCGTTACCGAGCAATCCACCCCAACCTGATTGGACATCGCCAACTAGGTTGAAGCCAACCTTTGCCAAGTTTGCCTTTGCAAGTGCGAACTGTGCTGCACGGCGTGCGTTTCCGCCAGGAACAAGAACGTTCACTGTGATTGGCTTCTTTAGTGCATCTGGATAGTACTTCTGTACCAATGCAAGTGCTGACTTGTTACGAGTCTCTTGTGTTCCACGTGTGTAGAACGCTGAACCGTTAACAGCACAGATCTTGTCGTATGCAGCAGATCCTGGAGCAACCCAAGCAGTACATAGTGGCTTTGTAACTCCGTTGATTGGAGCGATGATCTTCTCCATGATTTCATCACGAGGTAGACCAAGTAGGAATGCCTGACGAAGTGCCTTAGCCTTCGCGCCGCCCTTTACAGAGAAGATACCTGAGTATGGAGGCTCACCTTCGACGCTGTCGTAGTGGAGATCCCAGTGCTCATAAACAGCCTGCTCGCCACCTGTGATGTTCACATTTGTGATCTTCTTTAGGTTTGCTACCGCATCTGCTGTTGCCTGGCCTGAGTAAACATCAAGCTCACCATTTGCAAGTGCCTGTACCGCAGCAGTTCCATCGGTGATGACCTTGAACACGATTGTGTCGATTGAGCCAGTCATCTTTGGACCTGAGTTGTAACGAGGGTTCAACTTCAATGTTAGTGATGTCTTTGGAACAGCGCTTTCAACGATGAATCCACCGTTGCTGATGAGAAGCAATGGGTTGGTGTCCTTGTT
This sequence comes from uncultured Candidatus Planktophila sp., assembly GCA_964497665.1. Classification (GTDB taxonomy): domain Bacteria; phylum Actinomycetota; class Actinomycetes; order Nanopelagicales; family Nanopelagicaceae; genus Planktophila. The sequence goes on from CAZCDF010000007.1 coordinate 8,537, forward strand.
GATTGTTGTGATTGTGTAGTCCTTAGACCAAACATCACCCATCTTCTTAAGAAGTGCTGTGTCCTTTGACTTAAATGCAGCTAGGAAGCGCTCCTTAGCAGCGTTGTTAACTGCAACTGACTGAAGCTCCTTCTTACCTTCTGCCATCAATACCATTGCGTGTACAGGTGATGGTCCTGGACCATAGAGATCCCAGTTTGCAATTGGGCTCTTGTAGCGCAAAGTTACAGACATTTCATCTGCAGAAAGAGTTGGCTCTCCCACAATGTTCTTGTGGTAGGTGCTTGAGTATCCAAGACCGTTGAATGCAGGTGGAGTCTTCTTATCTGCTGGATCTCCAAGGCCTGCAGCGATTGAGTAATCATCGCTACTTAGAACGTGTGAAAGTAGAAGATCTACACCAGTAATTGGTGTGCCATCTGACCATACGCGACCTGGGTTAACTGTGTACTGAACACGGAAATCTGTACGTGAGTTCTTGATTACCTTGTAGTTACCAAAAACTGTGTTCTTGATAAGTTCTTTCTTTTCGTTGTAATAGTTGAAACCCATTCCAGTCAATGCAGCCTGATCTGTACAAACTGTGCTGTTTGTAGTTGTAGTGCTGCAATTAAGACCGGTTTGAACGTTTGTGTGGTGAATAACCACTGTTGAACGGGTATTAGCTTGAGCTGGTGTAAGCAGTGAAACCGCCAACGCCGCTGAAGCTGCAGTTGCGAGCGCAAACTTTGCGCTACGTGTGAACTTCATCTAGTTCCTCCTTGAGGGTTAAAGAAAAGCGTCTGCGGAGAGTCGACCAACCCCATAGGCGCTTTTGGTGCCTGAAGTCTGCCCTAGTAAGCGGTAAATGGGCAAGGAGAGAAGGCAGAGATTGAGCCTATTTAGATAACAACTTCGTAACCGTTGCCTGAAAGTGGGGTGAGGGGTGGGCTACTGAGCAGCCTCTACCCGGCCGGCGATACTCATGAAAAATTTGATGGAGCTGATCGATATTACAGAGGCAATTACTCCACCTACATACATTGGAAGTCGAAGGCCGAAATGGGCAAGTACGCCGCCAATTAGAGAGCCAATTGGCATCATTCCCCACACCAAGGTTCTGCGGGTGCCGTGAATTCTGCCGTATAACTCATTAGGAATAATTGTTTGATAGGTAGCCATAAGCAAGATGTTCCACTGTGCGATTGCAAAACCTCCCAATGTTGCCAACGCTACGAAAACATAAATATTTGGGGAAAATCCTTGTGCCAGAAGAATTACTGAACTGCCTGTGATGCCAAGGGTCATCATGATGCTTCGACCAAATCTCTTTGATGCTTTCGGCGCAACTATGGCACCGAGCAAAGCACCAAGACCCTGAATTGTAAGAATGACTCCAAAGTACTTGGGGGCAAGTTCTAACTCTTTAATGATGAACAACACCATGGTTGCAGTGCCCATTGAGTAGCAAACACCGATCGTTGCCGTTGTTAGTACTAACCGTCGCAAAACTTTATGGTTATACAAGTATTTAATGCCAAATTTAATGTCCTCTATAAATCCAGGCTTTGTCTCATTTGAACTTTCAGTTCTTACATCTTGTAAGTATTGAATAGGAATGGAAAGAGCCAAGAGGGTGGCAATGGCGTAGCCAATACTGTTGATAAAGAAGGGCAACCAGATAGCTAGCGCGTAAAGAAAGCCGCTGAGTGGAGAGCCGATAAATCCCTGAATCACCGTCTCTGAAATCTGAAGCCTTGAATTTCCTTTTTCATAGTGCTCTTCATCGAGAATCTGAGGAATCAGAGATTGCGCGGTGGTATCTGTTGCTACCTCGCACACTCCAATAATGAAGGCAGAAAAAATCAACCAATAAATGGTCACATGGCCGGTTGCGATTCCCAACGCCATCACGCCGATAACTGCGCTACGTATTGCGTTGGAGCCTGCCAAGATGAATCTGCGATCGACCCGGTCAACCATTACCCCGATCGGCATGGCAAAAAGCAGCCATGGCAGCATCACCATGGCACCGATGACAGCGATTAAAACGGTGCTGTCGGTAAGGGTAATTGCCAGCAGTGGGGCTGCGGCTATGAGAACTCCATCAGCTAAATTGGAAACTATGCTGCCGGCCCACAAACGATTAAATGCTGGGCCCATGCTCGCAACCTTAGCAAAATAGTTTAAATTAGAAGTAGTTTCTTAGCCTTTTCAACCGCTGAATAACGACCATCTACGCCTAACTTTCTATAGACATTTCGAAGATGTGTCTTCATAGTATTTTGCGAAATGTGCAACTGCCTTGCAATCGCGCTAAGAGGTACCCCCGTTGTGAGGTGCTTGAGAATTTCAAACTCTCTCGCAGTTAATTTCTCCTCCAACGCTCCCGTGTCACTATTTTTCGCTTTGATTCGCTCGGTCATTTCATGAACCACACTTTCTCTAAAGACCGTGGGTTGAGCTGCCGCTGCTTTCACCATGATCGGATACAAACGGTGTTGCCTAACGAAATACTCGTGATAACCGACTTCGGCACCCACTTCTAGAGCTTTGTTGAGATATCCCAGTGCGATGTTTTCGCTCTCTACATTAATGGTTGCTTGATAAAGAAACTTATTTACCTTTTCGCGAGGAGTATTTTCTGGAAAGGCCTCTACTAAAGCTGGAATTTTCCTAGGATCGCGTTGAAACTTTACATTCAAATCAATCTGACGAACCATTTCAATCCTCGGCATCCTGCGCAGTAGCTCCTCTGCCCTCTCCCAATCATCAAGAACAAATCGCAAAAAGACTTCGGTAACATCAATTAGCCAACTAAGTTCGTGTTGAGATTTTAAAGTAGCCAACCTTTCGCGTTGTTGCTTAACAATTTCCATCATCTGTGGAATCTGGCCCTTTGTAATATTGATTCGTGCCCGTGTGCCCTCAGCCATGAGCGCCCAAGGCCAAATATTTGATTCCGAGGATTTCTCAAAAAGTAGTGACGATGTATCTATCGCTTTTTCTAACTGTGAAAGCTCTAACTGGCAGCGGGCCAGCACCATGTAAGCATCAAATGGGGCACTTATCGATGTGTACCCTGCGATTAATGCTTGATTGATTGCGATCGAAGCATGCTCTGCCGCTTCAAAAAAGCGGCCATCACACCATAATGAAAGTGAGGTAATGCACGTTATGTAATAAGGAGCGTTGATTACATTCCCGGAATTCAAAAGTTGTCGGGCGTGCTTGAGACATTCATGAATCTCCTCTGGTTGATCATAGAGAAAATGAATACCAGCCTTGAGGCGAAGTAAAGCGATGCGGTCAGTATTTTCGATGGACTCGAAGGGAGAATTGGTAATAAGGGCTCTGTCAATCATGGCAAGTGAGCGCGTGAACTCTCCGCGGGCAAAGTAAATGTGAGCAAAAGCCATAGAGGTTAGTTGGGTAAGAAAGGATAAATCCGGGCTTTGTTCGGAAATTATCTCAAGCTCGGTTGCTAAAGCTTCTGCTCGCGCAAATTCAAGGTTCACCAGATGGCCAACAACTTTAATTGTCTTTTTCATCATTTCACCCTGTGCAGAGGAATCGCCCGCGAATTCGGACCACTTGATTAATTGATCACCTCTACCAATTACTGCCATATGTCGAATGCTGGTGTCTAAATAAAGCTGAAACTTTTCCTTGTTTCCTGACTTAAAAATGTGCTCAAGGGCTTTTCCATAATCTCCCTTATCCCAGAAATGAGTTGCGAGCTTTCCATGAATCTTCTTGATCTCTTCAGGATCTTTAGGCTCCTGCTGGGATAAAACTTCATGCACAATGTCATTGAATCTAAATATTCGATTAGTTCCAGAGGTGACGCTCACATAAAGCCCATCTGTTGCTAATTTATTAATGTAACTTTCAGAAAAATCCTCTCCCAGTACTATTGCGGCCGTCTCAAGATCAAACTCTGAAAGTAATACCAATCGTGAAATTTTAGATCTGTTTTCTGCGGTAAGTGAGTTGATAGTTTCAAGTGCCAGAACTGAAAGCGGACTGGAACCTGATTCAATTTCAAATTGAGTGCTTTGATTTCCTCGTGCGATAGAACGAGTAATCATCTGAACCGCTGCTGGCCAACCTTCACATCGATCCACCAATTTAGAAGATTTGCTCTCGAGCTGTTGGAGACCATTCAATTCAGCAACCATTGATACTTCTTGATCTGAAAACTTTAGGTCTTGACTCGTGATTAAGCTCAGATTTCCAAGGCTTGCATAGCGAGCAAGAGATGTCGCGGGTGTGGTTCTTCGAACGACGACTAGGTGCACATTGTTTGGAAGAAAATCAATGATGGCTTGAGCCACAGAAGTAACTTCCTGGCTATCAGCAGGTCCATTGTCAAGAACAAAGTTAAACGCCTCTTTCAAATTTCCAGCCGCCCCAGTGAGTTTTTTGATGTTTAGTAAAGGGTTGGCACTTGGTTCATTTTCAAAATCCGACCCAAACTCTGGAAACTTCACTTTGATTGCAGCTAAAACATGGGCAAAAAATGTTTGAGTCGAATCGGCTGCATCCATATTTAGCCAAACTGTTGGCAGGGGCGAATTTTCAGCCCACTGAGAAACGAGTGAGCTCTTTCCATAGCCAGCAGGGGCTGCCACAACTGTTACTCCCGGCAGCCCGGTCTCAAAAAGGTGAAACAGGTGTTTTCTCGAAATGAAGTTAGCGGGAACGGCAGGGGAATGGATGCGTGAGTGATCAATGGATGGGGTGATTACTTCCTTTGGGCTCATTGCTAAAGGGTGAGGCTTGAGTGTGGAGTAGGCAAGGGGGCCTCACCCCATTGGGGGTGATTTATGCAGGCGATTTACTCGATCCACCCCTAGATTTAGAGAAAAGAAAATGGCGGCCGGGTCTCCCCAACCGCCATCTTCTACCCTCGTAGATGTAAAGCGTTATCCGATTCGTGCGATCAACTCTTGAGCCTTCTTCAGGAATGAACCATCCAAGACTGAGAAGCCAAGATCGCCACCAGCATCCTTCGCGCACTTGGTGCTCAAGATGTAGGTAGCAAGCTCCTTAACCGCTTTGCCCTTAGCCGGATCTGGATTCTTAGTATCTGCCAGCATGTAGGAAACGATTCCAAGTGGGTACGCACCCTTTTCCTTGGTTGCATAATCAAAGGTAACGATTCCATTTGAATCCATTGCAGCCTCTGCTAAGAAAGCTGAAACTCCCGCTGAATCAGGTGCAACTGAAGCACCAGCTGGGTTGATTAAGTTAGCAACCTTCAAGCGATTCGCTGTTGCGTAGTTAACCTCAGCAAATGTAATTGAGTAAGGAGTCTTTCCTGCAAGTTGGGAAACACCATTTGATGATGCTGCTCCAACAATTCGACCTAGGTTAGCCGGATCATTGATATTGCCAGGGAATGATGTTGTGAATACTGCAGCCTTTGGCTTTGTCCAGATCGTTGGCGCAGACTTGTTTAAGTAGTTTGTGAAGTTTTCTGTTGTACCTGAAGAGTCTGAACGGTATACAACCTTAATTGGCTGATTTGGAAGTGTGTAACGTGAAGTTACTGTCTGGGTACGAAGAACAATTGGATTGCCCTTTGCATCTTTTCTCACATTTCCATTTGCATCTAGGCGATAAACAATTTTTGAAGAGGAACGATTGTTATCAGCGGTAATGGCTGGATCGTTCCAACGTGTGATCTTTCCTGAGAAAATTCCAGCGATAGTTGCTGCAGATAGCTGCAATGTTGTCTTTGCTGGAAGGTTGTGCAAAATAGCGATTGGTGCAGCAACTGCTGGTACGTGAATGATAGAAGGACGCTTTGTTGCGGCTGTGTGTGCTGCATCTGTAAACCAAAAATCTCCAATTGATCGATCTGAGTTTGTGCGGCCTGTACCTGAACCCGATGATGAATACACAAATGAATGTGAGCTGCTCTGTGCAAAGCCAGCCTTGCAGGCATCAATTAGAAGAGCAGGAAATGATGCTCCTGAGCCTTGTAGATCTACCGCATGTGCTGGAGCTCCTGTTACCAAACCGAACGCGAGTGCAAGTGATGCAACCTTCGCGAGCTTTGAAATTCTCATGTACTTCCCCTCATAGATGTTTGAACTACGGGGCAAACCTATGGAGCGAACATGAACGAAGAGCGCTCGGAATCCGAACGCTCTTCGACTTTTAAGTGAACAATAAGTAAACGATTTAACCAAATCTTCCAGTTACATAGTTCTCTGTGCGCTGATCTACCGGACGCGAGAAGATCTCACTTGTTGCCGCATACTCGATCATCTGTCCTGGGCCTCCATCTGATAGGAAGAAGGCTGTGTAATCAGAGACGCGAGCGGCCTGTTGCATGTTGTGAGTCACGATGACAATTGTCATTGTTTCCGATAGTTCACGGATTGTGTCCTCGATGCGTAGCGTTGATCCCGGATCAAGTGCTGAACACGGTTCATCCATAAGTAAAACTTGTGGACTCACTGCTAGCGCACGAGCGATACACAAACGCTGCTGTTGGCCACCTGATAGTGAACCACCATGAGCTGAAAGTCGATCCTTTACCTCACTCCACAGACCTGCACGTACCAAACATTCTTCTAGCAACTCATCTTTGTTGCTTACCTTGGTCTGAGACAACTTCAAACCAGATAGAACATTCTCACCAATACTCATGGATGGAAATGGATTTGGCTTCTGGAACACCATTCCGATTTGCAAACGGATTTTTGTGACATCTGTTCCCGGTTGGTAAACATCTTTTCCATCAAGTAAAACCTGGCCAGCCATGGCAGCACCAGGAATAAACTCATGCATTCTGTTAATAGTTCGAATGAAGGTTGACTTACCGCACCCCGAAGGACCAATCAGCGCAGTTACTGTGCCGGCACCGAAGTTAAGGTTGATGTCCGATAGAACATGGTGCTTTCCAAACCAAGCATGCACACCGCGAGTTTCTAGCCCTGTACCTAGTGAAGCATTACCAGGTGACTTCACCTTAGCTGCTGCTACATCTGCTAGTGATGATGGGCGTACGCCTGCATCCATTTTTTTCTCTCTTTCTGGTGTGTTTATCACTTGGAGCTTTTCTTGGAACCTAAATAACGTGCTGCGGTAAACAAAATGAGTACTAAGCCAACTAACACAAGTAAGCCTGCCCATGCTCGAGTTATCGCCTCTGGTGAGCCCGCGTTAAAGGACTTCCAGATGTAATACGGCAATGAACCTAGAGGACCGTTAAATGCATTTGGATTTACCTTGTCGCCACCACCTGTGAGTAAGAGCAGCGGTGCTGTTTCTCCCGCAATTCTTGCAACACCCAGGATGACCGCAGTAATCAAACCACTCTTGGCTGCCGGTAAAACAATCATGGCAACGGTGCGCCATTGAGTGCCACCCAGAGCAACACCTGCTTCACGAAGATCATTTGGAATTAGGTTGAGTACTTCTTCTGAAGTTCTTGCAATGGTTGGGATCATCAAAATAGTTAAAGCTAAGGCACCCATAAACCCAGAGAAGGATTTAGTAATTGGGTACAAAATTGCAGAGAGGATAAATAGTCCGGCCACAATTGATGGAACACCACTCATCGCCTGAACTAAGAATCGAATAGGAGATGTAAATCTTCCCTTGATCTCGGTCAAGTAAAGTGCGGTCAAAATACCAATCGGAACACTCATGATGAGTGCGAGTGTGACCAGTGCCAAGGTTCCAGTTATTGCATGCAATAAACCACCGTTGGACAGCGGATCTGTTGGGGTTGCCATCGACATATCTGAAACAAACAGGTTTAGGGATATGCCTGGTAAGCCCTTTTGTACAACGGTAAACAAGATACTTGCGATTGGAATAACAGTGACTATGGCACCGAATGCCACCAAAGAGTTCACTACCGCATCTTTAGCAGCAGCACTTCCTAACTGAAAGCCCTTAATCGAAGATGTAAAGAGCATGTACGCCAAGAAGAAAACCACAAATAAAGCAAGTTTTCCCTTCATCTCAGTTACAGCAACGATTAAATATGAAGAAAGCAATGCAAGCACGAAGATTGAAAGATCGATTATTCGTTCTCTCTTTGTAGCCTTCCAAGGCTTGATTGGGGTTGGAATAGTTGTCATCGTCCTGATTTTCCAGTTGTCTTAACAATTACATTTGCTATCGCATTGACGAGCAGGGTTAACAAGAAGAGAATCAACCCAGCCGCCATCAACGCCTTGATCTCATATGGATTAGCCTCACCAAACTTCAAGATAATAAGTGAGGCCACATTTCCACCAGCACCTAGAAGAACCTGCCAATTGACCTGGAAAACAATGTTGAGAACTGTAAAGACTGCAACTGTTTCTCCCATGGCGCGACCTAAACCAAGCATCGCTCCACCAATAACGCCATTTCTTCCGTGGGGAATCACAACCGCCTTGATCATCGCCCAGCGGGTTGCACCTAAGGCGTATGCAGCTTGGATGCGATCGAGTGGGGCCTGTGAGAAAACTTCTCGAGAAACCGAGGTGATAATTGGAATGATCATGATTGCAAGTACTACTCCTGCTACAAATGGAGAGCGTGTATAAACGGGAACTTGCAGATCAAAGATCGGAATCCAACCCAAATACTTGTGAATCAACTTTGCCCAGTATTCAGCCGTTGGCATCAAAACTAAGAATCCCCAGATTCCAAAAAGGATAGAGGGAAATGCAGCCATCATGTCGATGAGTGCTACCAGGAATCGCTTGAGGCGATCTGGTGCATAAAAGTTCAAGAAAAGCGCGGAAAATACAGATATAGGAAGTGCAATCACGACCGCTACAAGAGCGCAGAGAATCGTTCCGACAAGCATCGCAGCTAATCCAAAGTTGCTCTCGACAACATTTGCATTCTCATCAACGGTAACGGACCAATCAGAGTTGGTGATAAATCCAAAACCCTCTTGTGCTAGAACCTCAAAGCCTCGATACCCCAAGAAAATCGCAATCAACCCTAAAATCAAAAGGGAGGATAGCCCGCCTGCTGTCACTAAACCCCGGAAGACCTTGTCAGAGGGCCTAGGTTCAGTTGTTATTTCTCGCGGTGACGGTGGAACAAGTGTGGTCAATTTACTTACGCAAACTTTCCTGTTACCAAGTAATAAACACGTCGTGAAACAGATACCGCATGGTCAGCAAAGCGCTCGTAATATCGCCCGAGAAGAGTCAAATCTATTGCGCTCTCAACTCCATACTTCCAGTTTGGATCGACAAGAGTTCCGATGAGTGAGCGGTGGAGCTTGTCCATTTCATCATCATCTTTTTCTACTTGAAGAGCAACTTCAGTATCACGCGAAGCGATTACAGAACCAGTCTTACGAGCAATCTTTTCTGCAGCTTCTCCCATTTGCTTGAAGCTTGCAATGAGCTCGGTCGGAATCGCCGCATCTGGATGACGCAAGCGAGTAATTTTTGCAACGTGATGGGACATGTCTCCCATTCGCTCAAGATCAGCGCTCATCCGAAGTGCGGTTACTAATGCACGCAAATCAGAAGCAACTGGTTGCTGACGAGCAATGATGTCGATGATTCGTGCATCTAGCGCATGTTGAAATTCATCAATGGTGTCATCAGATGCGATGACCTCTTCTGCAAGTTTCAGATCGGAGTTGAGAATTGAGTCAGTTGCCTTTGCGATTGACACCGCCACCATGTCGGTGAGGTCCACCAGGGACTGCGAGACGCCATCGAGTTCATCTTGAAATACTGATCTAATAAGAGCCATGGCGCGAACCTAGGGCGCATGCATGAATGGACTCTGTCGTGAAAGTGAACGCAGGGTTAACTGGCCTAGGCAGGCTATAGAGTTAGGAGGGTGAAGTTCCTTCGCAAGGATGTCGAGGCGCAAGATCAGCGCGTGCTGCCTGCGATGCTCATCGATACCCTCTCTCAGATTGATGGAGAAGCCATAGTTCTGGCCCATGGTGAAGTCCCTATTTTTGTCACTCCCGGTGTCGAGCAAATCGGCCTTCTTAGGGATGGAAAGGTTCAAAGCGCAGAGCTGTTGGCAACGGTTCGCGTAGTACGTCGCAAGCATTCGCGTCAAATGGGACAAATTGAAATTCCACGTGGCCCAATTGGCGAAGGTCGCCACGAGTTAACTGTCAATGTCATCCCACTTACCGAAGATGATCTAGTTCTTGTATTGCTAAGTGACGAAAGCGAAGCTCAGCGAGTACATGAAGTCAGACGTGATTTTGTTGCCAATATTTCTCATGAATTAAAAACACCTATTGGCGCGCTATCCCTTTTGAGTGAGGCTGTACTTGGAGCAAAGAATGATCCAGAAGCTGTAGAAAAATTTGCAAACCGCATGCAGACAGAATCAAAGCGCCTAACTGATTTGGTTCAAGAGATCA
>CAZCDF010000008.1:0-18556 GCA_964497665.1 uncultured Candidatus Planktophila sp.
TAGTAGCAAGGACACTTTCGTGATTAATGTCGGAATCAATGGTTTTGGTCGCATCGGACGTAACTTCTTCCGTGCCTCACTTACTAACCCAAATATCAACATCGTCGGAATCAACGACCTCACACCTAATGAGACTCTTGCTCATCTTTTGAAGTACGACTCAATCTTGGGTCGCCTGGGTCTTGAGGTTACATACACAGATGACTCAATCACCGTTGGTGGAAAGACAATTAAGGTTTTCTCTGAGCGCGATCCAGCTAACCTGCCATGGGCAGCGGTTAAGGCTGATGTAGTTGTTGAATCAACAGGTATCTTTACAAAGGCTGCAGATGCTCAAAAGCACATCACAGCCGGTGCCAAGAAGGTCATCATCTCAGCTCCTGCTACAGATGAGGACATCACCATCGTTATGGGTGTTAACCACACTCAGTACGACGGTTCAAAACACAACATCATTTCTAACGCGTCATGTACAACAAACTGCCTTGCTCCAATGGCCAAGGTCCTTCAGGACAACTGGGGAATTGTTAAGGGTTTGATGACAACAATTCACGCCTACACAAATGACCAGGTAATTCTTGACTTCCCACACAAGGATCTACGTCGTGCACGTGCAGCGGCAACAAACATGATTCCTACATCAACAGGTGCGGCAAAGGCGATCTCTCTTGTACTTCCAGAGCTCAAGGGCAAGCTTGATGGTTATGCAATGCGTGTTCCAGTTCCTACAGGTTCTGCAACAGATCTAACTGTTGAGCTTGCAAAGGAAGCAACAGCGGCGGAGATCAATGCAGCGATGAAGGCCGCTGCCAATGGTCCTCTTAAGGGATTCCTTTCATACACTGAAGATCCAATCGTTTCTTCAGATATCGTGACCGATCCATCATCATGTATCTTCGACGCAGGTCTTACCAAGGTAATTGGTAACCAGGTCAAGATCGTTGGTTGGTATGACAACGAATGGGGTTACTCAAACCGTCTCGTTGACTTGATCGATTACGTTGGCAAAACTCTGTAATGCCAGATCTTTCAACAATTGATGTAGCAGGAAAGCGGGTCTTTCTTCGTTGCGACCTCAATGTTCCTTTGAAAGAGGGGGTCATTAAGGATGATGGACGTATTAAAGCCTCGCTTCCTACTATTCAAGCTTTACTTGAAAAGGGTGCATCACTTGTAATTGCGGCACACCTAGGTCGTCCCAAGGGTGAAGCTAAACCAGAACTTTCTTTAACACCAGTTGCAAAGCGTTTATCCGAATTACTCGGTCGTGAAGTTAAGTTCACTGGCGAGGTAACAGGAGCTGCTGTAACTAACGCAGCTGCATCACTGAAGGCTGGTGAGATTCTTCTACTCGAAAATATTCGTTTCAGCGCTGCAGAGACTAGCAAAGAGGAGTCAGAGCGTGCAGCTTTTGCTGCCGATCTCGCACAGCTTGCGGATTTCTATGTTGGCGATGGTTTCGGTGCAGTTCACCGCAAGCATGCATCGGTATTTGATCTACCGAAATTACTTCCACATGCAGCTGGAAAGTTAGTTGCAGCTGAGGTTGAGGTTTTGAAAAAGCTCACTCAAAATCCAGAACGCCCTTATGGAGTTGTTCTTGGCGGTGCAAAGGTTTCCGACAAGCTTGGTGTTATTGAAAACTTGCTGGGCAAGGTAGATGTTTTAGCTATTGGCGGAGGAATGGTCTTTACCTTCCTGAAGGCTCAAGGCAAGGAGATCGGAACCTCACTTGTTGAAACTGAAATGGTTGATGTTGTTAAGGGCCTAATCGCGACAGCTGAGAAAAATGGGGTGAGGCTCTTGCTTCCAACTGACATTGTGGTGGCACCTGCATTTGCAGCCGATGCAACACCTACCTTGGTTGCAGCCGACGCAATCCCAGCAGATCAAATGGGGTTGGATATTGGTCCAGTTTCAGCCGCAGCTTTTGCTGCAGAGATTGTTAAGTGCAAGACACTCTTTTGGAATGGTCCGATGGGCGTCTTTGAATTTCCTAACTTTGCTGCAGGAACAAAGATTGTTGCTCAGGCATTAACTGAGGTTTCTGGGATTTCAGTTGTAGGTGGTGGAGACTCAGCCGCAGCGGTTCGGGCCTTAGGTTTTGCTGACTCACAGTTCGGGTACATTTCTACCGGCGGCGGTGCCTCACTTGAATATCTGGAGGGCAAGGAACTTCCTGGCCTTACAGCACTTGAATTGATCTAAAGAGACTGAACATAGGAGCGGACAATGCGTAAACCATTAATGGCAGGAAACTGGAAGATGAACCTCAATCACCTAGAGGCGATCGCAGTTGCTCAGAAGTTGGTTTATGGTCTTGAGGATAAGGATTACGACGCTGTAGATGTCGCGGTAATTCCTCCCTTTACAGATATCCGTTCTATTCAAACCTTGGTTGATGGAGATCGTTTGCGACTTCAATACGGTGCACAGGATCTTTCACCTGAAGCAAGTGGTGCATTTACCGGAGATATCTCAGGTTCTATGCTTGCCAAGCTTGGCTGCACCTTTGTGGTGATCGGCCATTCAGAACGACGAGCAATTCATCAAGAATCAGATGCACTCATCAATAGAAAGATTAAAGCAGCCCTTGCAAATGAACTCACTCCAATCTTTTGTGTTGGTGAAGAGTTAGCTATTCGTGAGGCGGGAACACATGTAAGCCATGTGATTCGTCAGATCCGCGCAGGTCTAGAGGGTTTTACCAAGCCAGAGCTCAAGAAGATTGTGATCGCTTACGAACCAGTGTGGGCGATTGGAACAGGCAAGACAGCAACTCCAGAAGATGCTCAAGAGGTATGTGCCTCAATTCGTGAGGAGATCGAGAGCATTGGCTCTCCTGAGATCGCGGCCAACATGCGCATCCTTTATGGCGGTTCTGTGAAATCTTCAAATATTGTAGAAATCATGAAGAAGCCAGATGTTGATGGCGCTTTGATCGGTGGCGCGAGCCTAGATCCTGAGGAATTGGCCAAGATCGTTAAATTCCACGCGGTGACGGAGTAAGCATTACCCCCTTTTGGCGGGTATCCTTGCCCTCTACGAACTAGGAGTTTAAGAAAAGTGAAACTAGCTCTCTCTATCGCACTCGTCATCACGAGCGTTCTCATGATCCTTTTAGTACTTCTTCACAAGGGCAAGGGAAGCGGATTATCTGATCTATTTGGTGGTGGCGTCTCATCCAACTACGGTGGCTCGTCAGTTGTTGAAAAGAACCTTGATCGCATCACAATCGTTGCTGGTGGCTTGTGGTTCGCGCTAGTTGTCGCGCTCTCGCTCGTACTTAAGTAAAAATTTTTAATCCAATCGTTAAGTAAAACAAGGGGATACGCATGGCAAGTGCAATTCGCGGAAGTCGTGTTGGCGCAGGCCCAATGGGCGAAGCTGAGCGTGGCGATTCAATCGCTCGTGCTTATGTTTCATATTTTTGCGCTAATGGACATGAGGTTCGCCCTTCATTTGCAGTAGAAGAGACAGTTGTTATTCCAGCTGAATGGGATTGCCCAAAGTGTGGCTACCCTGCAGGTCGCGATCGCAACAACCCTCCAAGCCCAATCAAGAATGAGCCTTACAAGACCCACCTTGCCTATGTAAAGGAGCGTCGTACAGATGCTGAGGGCGAGAAGCTCCTCGAGGAAGCGTTACGCAAACTTCGCGGCGAGGATGACGAGTAACTCTTACAGAGATTTAGCGGCATCAAGTAATTCAGATATACCCACTGCACGATTTGAAAGATTAAATCGAAGTAGTGGGTATTTTCTTGAAGCCAGCGCTTTGCCATCACCGAGCGCCTGGGCTGCTAGAAGGGTTTTGAAACCATAACTTTGGCCAGGAATTGCAATATCCCTCTCTACATCTCCAGTAATTTGCAAGAACACACCGTTTTGTTGTCCGCCCTTATGGAACTGACCTGTTGAGTGGAGGAAACGTGGACCCCAACCAAAGGTCACCGGGCGTCCAGATTTATCAGCCAAGATCGCACGAAGCTCTGCAACGGCAATATCATCTTGGCGATCAAGGTAAGCCATAACTGCGATGTAGCCATCTTGTGGTACCGCTGCAATTAATTGGGTTAAGGCATCAGTTGCATTCTTGCCAGTGCCAAAGATTTCTACCGCTCCATCAGTTAGATCTGGGGTAAAGGTTGGCAGGATACCTTTCCACTCATTCAACAGCGCTGAAGTTTGCTCCTTTGCCTCAGTTACATTGGGTTGGTTAAAAGGATCGATTGCGAGAGCGGCGCCAACTAGCGCTGTAACCCACTCCCACACAATGAACTGAGAGGCTAAATCACCTTCAACTACGAGATCTGCGCTTCCTGTGAAGGCGATTGCAAAGGCACCACCTTCGCGACCATTGTGAGAACTCTCTGCAACTATTGGAAGACGACCCACCTCATTCTTTCCAGTAGATTCCGCAACTAATTGTTCAATCCAGTCGCTAAGTCCGGGCATACCAGACGCCTCATCTGTGAATGTCACATATTGATCGGATACATGCGACAAGAGATAAGCGATATCGCACATTGTTTGTGAATCAGCAAAGAAAGCATTCTTGGTATCGCTTGCATTGTCGAGCAAGACAGAAACATCTACTCCGATCAATGCAGCAGGTACTAAACCAAATGGACTCAAGACACTAAAACGCCCGCCAACATGTGGGTCTGCGTTAACAACGGTAAAGCCACCCTCTCGCACCTGCTTATCTAGCGGTGAGTCAGGATCTGTAACAAAGACCATGTGATCGACAGGATTTAATCCTGCATCTCTAAAGGCTCCTTCAAAAAGCGCACGTTGAGATGCGGTTTCAATTGTTGAACCTGATTTTGAACTAACCACGACGACGCTCTTTGCAAGATCAATTTCCAAGGCGTGGGCTATGTAATCCGGATCGGTCGAATCCAATACAAATAACTTCTTGGCAAAGGTTTGAGCAATCACCTCTGGGCCAAGGGATGAACCACCCATGCCACACAAAATCACATGGCTCTTAGCGCGATGCTTTGCAGCAAGTGCATCTAGCTGTGGCAGAAGATCTCGAGAGCTTTCAGGTAAGTCGATCCAGTTCATGCGGATCGAAGCCTCTTCCTGTGCTTGTGGACCCCAGATTGTGGAGTCCTTACTCATCAAGCGCTCATGGAAAGCCTGTAGGGCTTTGTACTCGCTCGATGAGCGGTCGATCTTTGATAGAGCATTTCCTTTGATTGAAATCATCCCTGTTGCGCAGCCTTTACATTCTCGAGTAGCTCATCCCATGCTTGGGCGAATTTTTTCACTCCATCAAGTTCTAACTCAGTTGTTACTTCATCGAGCGAGATTCCCAGCGCCGAGAGCGCCTTCAATACCTCAACGCCAGCTGCATAGTTACCAGTAATAGTGTTGCCACGTACAACACCATGGTCAATCACCGCATCTAAAGTTGATTGCGGCATAGTGTTCACGGTATTCGGTGCGATCAGTTCAACAACATAACGAGTATCTTCATAAGCGGGATCTTTGACGCCAGTAGATGCCCATAGTGGACGTTGTTTGTGTGCGCCTTTACTTGCTAGGGCGTGCCAGCGCTCTGAATCAAACTTCTCCTCAAAGAGTTGGTAGGCCAAGTGTGCATTAGCGATTGCAGCCTTACCCAGTAAGGCGGTTGCTTCAGGGGTACCGTTCTTTTTGAGAAGGGCATCAACTGAGGAATCGATACGACTAATGAAGAAGGATGCAACCGAATGAACTGTGGAGGGATCTTCACATTGCTCAACGCCCTTCATAAATGCTTCAATGACCTGTCCGTAGCGCTTAACCGAGAAGATGAGCGTGACATTCACGCTAATTCCTGCAGCGATAAGCGCGGTAATAGCTGGAAGTCCCTCGAGTGTTGCAGGCACCTTAATCATCAAGTTGGGGCGATCAATAATTGACCACAGCTCTTTTCCTGCAGAGATTGTTCCTTCAGTGTCATGAGCCAAACGTGGATCAACTTCGATACTGACTCTGCCATCAACACCATGTGAATCTGCATAAATAGCCGTAAATAGGTCACAGGCTTGGCGAACATCATCGGTTGTCAGTTTCTTAACAACCTCATCAACCGTTGAGTCTTTCATTAGAGCGATATCTGCTGCGTACTCTGCGGCACCACTGATTGCAGCGCTGAAAATACTTGGATTAGTAGTTACTCCAACAACTCCGCTGTTCTTAATGCGAGCAGGCAATGCGTGAGCTTCGGTAGATGTGATCTTGGCGCGAGACAAATCATCGAGCCAAATCGAAGTTCCCGCCGCTGATACTGCTTGAACCGTCATTAGATCGCCTTCTTTACTTGAGCTACAACATTGTCTACTGAGAAACCAAACTCTTTAAACAATCTCTTTGCGTCAGCCGATGCTCCGTAATGTTCAAGGGAGATAGCAACACCAGAATCACCAATAAGTTCACGCCAACCCTGTGCAATTCCAACCTCGATACTGATCTTCACAACACCAGGGGAGAGGACGGAGTCTTTGTACTGTTGATCTTGTTCAGCAAACCATTCAAGACATGGTGCACTAACAACGCGAACATTGATTCCTTCGGCCGCCAGCGCGGCTTGTGCATCAATCGCCAAGGAAACCTCTGAACCTGTCGCGATCAAGATCGCCTTTGGATGAGGTAGATCCTTTAATACATAGGCGCCCTTTGCAGTTCCTGATGCAGACTCACACACTGTGCGATCAAAGACCGGCAAGTTTTGGCGCGAGAGCAATATTCCGCAGGCGCGATCGCGAGTGATGATCTTTTTCCAAGCCTCTGTAACCTCATTGGCATCACCTGGGCGAATAACATCTAAGCCAGGAATTGCTCGAAGCGCGGCAAAGTGTTCGATTGGTTGGTGCGTAGGCCCATCCTCACCAACACCAATTGAGTCATGTGTCCAAACAAAGGTTGCAGGAATCTGCATCAGTGCAGCAAGTCGAACCGCAGGACGCATGTAATCACTAAAGACTGCAAAGGTGCCACCGAAAGAACGGGTCAAACCGTGCAGAGTAATTCCATTGAGAATTGATGCCATCGCGTGCTCACGAATTCCAAAGTGAATGATTCGTCCGTAGGGATTTGCACCTTCAATGGCGCTACTTGCGGGCAAAAAGGATCCGCCACCCTTAATACTTGTGTTGTTGGAACCTGCAAGATCTGCCGATCCTCCCCAAAACTCTGGCAAGACAGCTGCAATTGCATTGATAACTTCACCTGATGCGGCGCGAGTTGCCACATCTTTACCGGGAGCAAAGACAGGAAGATTTGAGTCCCATCCTGTTGGAAGTGATCGTGATTGCAACCTTGCTAAGAGCGAGGCCTTATCGGGGTTACTTGTTCTCCATTGCTCAAACTTTTCATTCCATTGCGCGCGAGCATGTGCTCCACGATCCTTCACCAATCGAGCATGTGCCAAAACATCTGCTGGCATTGCGAAATCTTCATCGGGATTAAGCCCCAACTCAACTTTGGTTTGTTTAATCTCATCTTCACCTAAGGCAGAGCCATGTGAGGCGGCGGTTCCTCGCGCTTTAGGTGCTGGCCAAGCTATAACGGATTTCATACGGATCAGTGAAGGCCTGGAAATTTCCTTCTTTGCCGCAACCATAGCCGCATCAAGTGCTGCAATATCTACGCTTCCATCTGGAGCTGCAGCGACATCAATGACATGCCAACCGTAAGCTCGGTAACGGGCTGACACATCTTCAGTGAAGGCGTTATGTGTATCGCCTTCAATAGAAATTCTATTGTCATCGTAAATTACATTGAGATTTCCCAGCTCTTGTGTGCCAGCAAGGGAATGCGCCTCGGCGCTCACACCTTCTTGTAAATCTCCATCGGAACAGATCACCCAGATTGTGTGATCAAAAATTGATTGTTGCGCGGGAGTGTTCGGATCCAATAATCCACGCTCATAACGAGAAGCCATCGCCATTCCAACAGCTGTAGCTACGCCCTGGCCCAATGGACCCGTTGTCATTTCAACTCCAGCGGTATGACCATACTCAGGGTGTCCAGGAGTTAATGATCCCCATGTTCTAAAGCTCTCTAAATCCTTCATCTCGAGGCCATATCCACTTAAATACAGTTGAATATAGAGAGTAAGTGAAGAGTGGCCGCAGGAAAGTATGAAACGGTCACGGCCTAACCATTGTGGATCAGATGGATCATGGACTAAATGGCGTTGGAATAGGTTGTAAGCAACTGGCGCTAGCGACATCGCAGTTCCAGGGTGACCATTGCCAACCTTCTGAACGGCATCGGCTGCAAGTGCTCGCGCATATGCAACCGCCTGATCATCGAGTGAGGTCCATCCTTGTACCGGGCTCATTTGCTATCCATTCTCTTTGTAACCGATAACCACACTCTCCATGCTGCGATCCAGACCAATGTTGATCCGGCCAAGTGCAGAGCAACGAGTAGCTCTGGAAGATCTAGATACCACTGCACATAGCCGATTAATCCTTGACCTAAAGCAATGGCCACAAAAATCTTCAAACGCTTTTTTGTGCGCTCAGAAACTCCATGTACGACGAACAAACCAAAGGTAATTCCAAAGAGTGCAATGACAGCATCGGCGTGTATCCAAGCCATGGTTCGCAGATCAAAGGGCAATCTCGGTGCGGTTGCATCTCCTGCATGTGGACCAGAACCAGTAACAAGGGTTCCTAAGAAAATTACAAAAAAGGAGAGAATGATGTGGGCGGTTGCAATCTTCTTTACCAAGGGCGCTGGATTCTCTCTTTCATAGGGAGAGAAACGTTGTGCACGAAGCGATGTTGCACCGGCGATCAAAACAATGGATAACAAGAAGTGCGCGGCGACGGTTGCAGGATGTAAACCGGTGAGCACAGTTATTCCACCAAGAATGCCTTGACCTAAGATTCCGAGAACTTGTCCTAGTGCAAGACCGCGTAAATCTTTTCTTCCAGCGGCAAGAACAGTTACAACGACTGTGATCGCAGCTAAGACCAGAACAAAGGTAAGTAATCGATTGCCAAACTCGATCCAGACCTTTACCTGCTCCTCAACTTGGTAAGGCTTTGGGGTGTATGAGCCCGGGGTGCACTCCGGCCAGGTAGGACAGCCCAAACCCGAGCCGGTTAACCGAACCGCACCGCCGGTAACAACGATGGCGGCTTGGGCAAAGAGGAGAAAACCGCTAGCCGGTGCTAAAACTCGTATCGCCCGTGCTCGGAATTTCCCCATGGCCGTAGCCTATGACTCCGCCGACCCGCACGCTCCCGAGTGGCTGAACGTGTCGAATTACGACACAATACTGTTGTGAAAATAACCGGAGGACACCAGGTAGGGGATGACTCCCGCACCCGTGACCTTGTAGCCCGTTCAATTCTAGAAAATGGCCCTTCGACAGCTGCGGTATTGGGAGAGCGCCTAGGGCTCACACCCGCTGGCATTCGCCGCCATTTAGATCTCCTTGTCGCAGACGGAGTTTTAGAGGCACGTGATCCTCGTTCATCATCGATTCGCGGTCGCGGTCGCCCTTCAAAGGTATTTGTCATGTCAGATAAGGGTCGCGAAACCTTTGAACATTCATATGATGATTTAGCTGTTGCTGCTCTGAAGTTTATGTCGGCACAATCGGGTGAGCATTTGGTAAATGCTTTTGCTCAATCACGCGCTGATGACATTGAACGCAAGGCAACGGTTGCGCTAGCAAAGCGCTCACACAAAGTTGATGCGCTCGCAACATTTCTTTCAGATCAGGGATATGCGGCAAGTGTTACTCAAAAACCAATGGGTGAAGAGTTATGCCAGCATCACTGCCCAATTGCACATGTTGCGGCAGAGTTTCCACAGCTGTGTGAAGCCGAGACAGAAGCGCTCTCCAAAGTTCTTGGGACACATGTTCAGCGTTTAGCAACCATCGCCCATGGTGATGGCGTATGTACAACTTTTATCCCCAAAGCACAACCAACAAAAAACCAAAGTTCACCAACAAACACAAGCAAGGGAAAGGTCCGTGCATGACAACAGCACATCCAGAGCTCGAAGGCCTAGGCAACTACGAATACGGTTGGTCAGATAAGAGCACGATTGGCGATAACGCTAAGCGTGGACTCAATGAAGATGTTGTTCGCGACATCTCCTCAAAGAAATCTGAACCACAGTGGATGCTAGATCTTCGTCTAAAGGGTCTTTCCTTGTTTGATAAGAAGCCAATGCCAAATTGGGGATCTGATCTGTCAGGAATCTTCTTCGACACGATCAAGTACTTCGTGCGCTCTACTGAAAAGCAAGCAACAACTTGGGATGACCTTCCAGATGAAATTAAGAATACCTATGACCGTTTAGGTATTCCGGAGGCTGAAAAGCAGCGCCTTGTGTCAGGTGTTGCCGCACAGTATGAGTCAGAGGTTGTCTACCATTCGATTCGCGAAGATTTAGAAGCACAGGGAGTTATCTTCCTCGATACCGATAGCGCTCTTAAGCAGCACCCAGAGTTGTTTAAAGAGTACTTTGGAACAGTTATTCCTGTAGGAGATAACAAGTTTGCAGCTCTCAACACAGCTGTGTGGTCTGGTGGTTCATTTATCTACGTTCCTAAGGGTGTTCATGTCGATATTCCTTTACAGGCATATTTCCGAATTAACACTGAGAACATGGGTCAGTTTGAACGCACACTGATCATCGCTGATGAAGATTCATACATTCACTATGTAGAGGGCTGTACTGCTCCTATCTACAAATCAGACTCACTTCACTCCGCAGTTGTCGAAATCATTGTTAAGAAGGGTGCGCGCGTTCGTTACACCACAATTCAAAACTGGTCTAACAATGTGTACAACTTGGTAACAAAGCGTGCAACTTGTGCCGAAGGTGCAACTATGGAATGGGTCGATGGAAACATTGGTTCAAAGGTAACTATGAAGTACCCAGCAATCTTCCTCATGGGTCCTCATGCAAAGGGCGAGACGTTGTCACTTGCCTTTGCAGGTGAAGGTCAGCATCAAGATTCAGGCGCAAAGATGGTTCACGCGGCTCCGTACACATCGTCATCTGTTATCTCTAAGTCGGTAGCGCGTGGTGGCGGACGTACCTCGTATCGCGGACTTGTACAGGTTCAAGAGGGTGCGCATCACTCAGCAAGCACAGTTAAGTGTGACGCATTGTTGGTTGACACAATTTCACGTTCCGATACATATCCATATGTTGATATTCGCGAAGATGATGTTTCCATGGGTCACGAAGCAACAGTGTCAAAGGTCAGCGATGATCAGTTGTTCTATCTCATGTCACGTGGACTCAATGAGGATGAAGCTATGGCAATGATCGTTCGTGGATTCATTGAACCGATTGCTCGTGAACTTCCAATGGAGTACGCGCTAGAGCTCAACCGTCTTATTGAACTTCAGATGGAAGGTGCTGTCGGTTAATGTCAGTTTTAACAACTAATTACTTAACACCGACGGGTCGTGAAGAGGCGTGGCGTTTTACTCCACTGAAGCGACTTCGAGGACTTCATGATGGTGCAGCGGTTCAATCTGATCGTGAGTCATTGATTGCTAAGGGTGTTTTGCCATCTGGAGTCACATTTACTCGCGAAAACCTAGAACCGCTCTCTGAATCTGATGATGTCATCATCGAACGAGTCAGGGGAGCGGTGAGTTCCGTCGCCCATCTTTCGATCGCGGCTAATACTGAACTCTCAGAGCCAATCTTCTTGGGACGCTCGGCTGGCGCGCTTGATACAGCTGAGTTTTCGCGTTTTCGCATTTCAGTTGGAACTCATGCCGTTGCAACTGTGATTGTTGAGAATACGACAGATACGGTTTTGGCAGAGGATCTAGAGATTTATTTGGCTCCGGGTTCAAATCTTAAGTTCGTAACTCTACAAGAGTTTGAATCAAACTCTGTTTACACAGCTCGCCACCACGCAATAATTGATAAGGATGCAACCTTTAAATCAATTACCGTCACAGTGGGCGGAGATGTTGTAAGAATCCTGCCAACAGTTGCCTTTAAAGCACCAGGTGCATCAGCGGATCTGCTCGGCGTTTACTTTGCAACCGCCGGACAGTTCTTTGAACACCGTAACCATGTTGATCATGCCGTTCCCCATGCAAAATCAAATGTCAATTACAAGGGTGCTCTGGCTGGCAAAGATGCACACACTGTATGGATCGGCGATGTCTTGATTCGCGCGGCAGCAGAAGGAACCGACACCTACGAACTCAACCGAAATCTCTTGCTTTCTGACGGTGCACGTGCTGACTCAGTGCCAAACCTCGAAATCGAAACTGGTGAAATTGTTGGCGCGGGACACGCAAGCACGACAGGCCGTTTTGATGATGAGCAGCTCTTCTATTTAATGTCACGTGGAATCGCTATGGCAGATGCACGTCGTCTTGTTGTTCGTGGTTTCTTCAATGAGATCGTCACTGAGATCGGAAATGAAGAGGTTCAAAACCGAATCATGGATCGCATTGATAATGAACTTGAAAAGGCGGCTCGCAATGGCTGATCTCGCATTAGACCAAATCGCAGAAGGTAAGCCAGTTCGCATTGAAAAAGATGGCAAAACTATTTGCGTCGCACGCGTAGGGGATGAGGTATTTGCTGTTGCAGATACCTGCACCCATTCCGATGCCTCACTGTCAGAGGGAGATGTCACAGGGTTCAAAATCGAATGCTGGCTGCATGGAGCTGAATTTGATCTTCGCACCGGACAGGCGCTAACCCTTCCAGCAAATATTCCACTTGAGACTTACGCAGTAACAATCGACGGAAATGCCGTCACGGTAGAGATTTAGTAACGAGAGAAGAGAGAAAATAATGAGCACATTAGAAATCCGTAACCTGCAGGTCTCTGTAAACACAGATGATGGAATGGTCGAGATTCTCAAGGGAGTAGATCTGACAATCAAGTCAGGCGAGACCCACGCGATCATGGGACCAAATGGTTCAGGTAAATCAACTCTTGCTTACTCAATTGCAGGACACCCTAAGTACACAATCACAGGTGGTTCAGTAACTCTCGATGGTGCAGATGTTCTGGAGATGACCGTTGATGAGCGCGCTAAGGCGGGGTTGTTTCTTGCGATGCAGTATCCAGTAGAAGTTCCGGGAGTATCCGTATCTAACTTCCTGCGTACCGCTGCAACTGCTCTACGCGGAGAAGCTCCAAAGCTTCGTACATGGGTAGGTGAAGTTAAGGATGCGATGGAGGCTCTCAACATGGATCCAGCATTTGCAACTCGTAATGTGAATGAAGGTTTCTCAGGTGGAGAAAAGAAGCGCCATGAAATCATGCAGCTAGAGCTTCTCAAGCCAAAGATGGCGATTCTCGATGAAACAGATTCAGGTCTTGATGTTGACGCGCTTCGAATCGTTTCTGAAGGTGTTAACCGTGCAAAGGCTGCCAACAACCTTGGCGTACTTTTGATTACCCACTACACACGTATCTTGCGTTACATCCAACCTGACTTTGTACATGTATTTGCAAATGGTCGCGTTGTTGAGCAAGGCGGACCAGAGCTAGCCGAAAAGCTAGAAGCAAATGGTTACGCAGATTATGTGAGCAAGTAAGGACCAATGAGTTTCAACGTCGCGAAGGTACGCAAGGATTTTCCAATCTTTGAACGTACTATTCGCGACGGAAAAAAACTTGTTTACCTAGATAGCGGGGCTACTAGCCAAAAGCCACTCTCAGTTATTGATGCTGAAAGTAACTTTTATAAGTTCAATAACGCTGCTGTGCACCGCGGTGCTCATCAGCTGGCTGAAGAAGCAACAGATGCTTATGAGGGTGCTCGGCTGAAGGTAGCTAATTTCTTGGGCGCTAAGGAAGAGGAGATAGTCTTCACAAAGAGTGCTACTGAATCTTTAAATCTCATCGCCTACGCGATGGGAAATGCAGAGCCAGGATCGCGTTTTGCGCTAACTACGAACAATCGTATTGTCGTTACTGAGATGGAGCACCATGCCAATCTCATTCCTTGGCAACAATTAGCAGCCCGAACTGGAGCCAGCCTTTCATGGTTCGAGGTCACACCTGAGGGTCGTTTGGATCTTTCAAAGATTGATTCAGTGATCACTGAGGGTACAAAGGTAGTTGCCCTAACCCATCAATCAAATGTTTTGGGAACGATTAACCCACTAGATGCAATTGTGAAGCGCGCACATGAGGTCGGGGCAGTTGTAGTACTTGATGCATGCCAATCAGTTCCACATATGCCCATCGATGTAAAAAGGCTTGGCGTTGATTTCATAACTTTCTCAGGACACAAAGCGGTTGGTCCAACCGGTGTTGGTGTTCTGTGGAGCTCCCTGCTAAACGATCTGCCACCATTTCTCTTTGGTGGCTCAATGATTGAAACTGTAACAATGACATCAGCAACGTGGGCACCTGCACCACGAAAATTTGAAGCGGGAGTGCCCAACATGGCACAGGCGGTAGGGCTCGGTGCAGCTGTTGATTACCTTACAAATATCGGCATGGATGAAATCTTTCAGCACGAGGTTGAGTTAACCGGGTATTTGATTAATGGTTTGTTGCAGATTCCCGAATTATCAATTGTTGGACCAAACAACACTGAATCTCGCGGTGGATCTGTATCCTTTACCGTCGGAGAAATTCATCCTCATGATCTTGGGCAGTACTTAGATAGTCAGGGTGTCGCAGTTCGAACAGGTCATCACTGTGCCTGGCCATTAACTAGAAAACTTGGCGTACCGGCAACAACGCGTGCTTCTCTTTATCTGTACAATGATGAATCAGATTGCGATGCTTTATTTGCTGCGATCTTAGGCGCACAGAAATACTTTGCATGATGGAGCTAGATAGCCTTTATCAAGAGGTGATCCTTGATCACTACAAACACCCACTCAATAAGGGTTTATCAGATACATATGGTGCTCAGGTTCATCACGTTAATCCTAGTTGTGGAGATGAAATCACCTTGAATATCTCCGCCAAGGATGGGGTTATTACCTCCATAACGTGGGATGGGGTCGGATGCTCTATTTCGCAAGCAAGTGTCTCGATAGCAAGTGATTTGTTGGTGAACAAGAGTTTCCAAGATGCAGATTCAATTCTTCAAGAGTTTACCGAGCTAATGCAGAGCAAAGGCACCAAAGAAGGAAATCCGGATGTACTAGAGGATGCGGTCGCCTTGGCGGGAGTTTCTAAGTTTCCAGCGCGTATCAAATGCGCTCTACTGGGATGGATGGCCTTTAAGGATGCAGCGGTTAGAATTACGACAACAAATAGGGGAGAGTAAACATGGCTACTAGCGTTGATGATGTCACAGAGGCGATGAAGGATGTCGTTGATCCAGAGCTTGGAATCAATGTTGTTGATCTTGGCCTGATTTACGATGTGATGGTTGATGAGGCCAATATTGCAATTCTGAATATGACATTAACCTCCGCAGCCTGCCCTCTTCAAGATGTCATTGAAGATCAAACTCGCGCAGCCCTTGCTGGAATGACTACTGATGTAAAGATCAATTGGGTATGGATGCCACCTTGGGGCCCAGACAAGATCACCGATGATGGAAGAGATCAGCTGCGCGCTCTCGGCTTCACCGTTTAGTTATGTCAATGCATGCAGCGTGGATGACCCACCGCTCAATGACCGCAGATCCTTCTGTGAAGGAACAAAAGCTTAAGCCGGGAACCGTTAAGAGAATCTTTTCCTTTGCCCGTCCCTATAGAACCAATATTTTTATCTACTTAGCCACAGTAGTTGTAGATGCAGGTTTGATTGTTGCGACCCCATTACTCCTCAAGCGATTGATCGATGAAGGTGTTATTCCCAAGGATCCAACGGTTGTAACCAATCTGGCAATTCTTGTTGGTTTACTTGCGATTGCAGATGCAGCGATCAACATGTTGGGTCGTTACTTCTCATCTCGCATTGGTGAAGGCCTCATTTACGATCTCCGGTCATTAGTCTTTGCTCACGTACAAAAGCAATCAATCGCATTTTTCACCCGCACCCAAACAGGCGCGCTCATCTCTCGCATTAATTCAGATGTAATCGGCGCACAGCAAGCATTTACCGCAACCTTGTCAGGTGTAGTCAGCAACGTTGTAAGTCTGGTTTTGGTCACAATCACTATGTTGATTCTGTCCTGGCAGATAACCATCTTCTCTCTTTTGCTATTACCAGTCTTTCTCATCCCAACTAAGTGGGTAGGCCGCAGACTGCAATCCTTAACCCGTGAGTCTTTTGGTGTAAACGCTGAAATGTCGAGCACCATGACTGAGCGTTTCAATGTCTCGGGGGCGATGCTTGTAGCGCTATATGGTGAACCAGATCGCGAACGTGAGTACTTCAGAAGCCGAGCTCGTCGAGTCGCCGATATTGGAATCAAGATGGCGATGCTCAATCGTCTCTTTTTTATCGCTCTTACGAGTGTGGCCGCTATCGCAACCGCCTTTGCTTATGGAATTGGAGGCCACCTAGCAATCGAAGGTGGTGTAACTGTTGGAACACTCCTAGCGATCACCGCATTGCTGGCACGGCTATACGGTCCATTAACCGCACTTTCAAATGTTCGTATCGATGTTATGACCTCGCTTGTTTCCTTTGAAAGAGTCTTTGAAGTTTTAGATCTAGAACCAATGGTCAAGAACCGCGACAACGCTGTAGTGCTGAAAACAACTGAACCTCGTATTGAGTTCAAGAATGTTAACTTCTCGTACCCTCGCGCAGAGGAGATCTCACTTGCATCCTTAGAGTCAGCTGCAAAGGCTGAAACTGTGCAGAGCGGTCAAGTGTTACGCGACTTATCCTTCGTAGCTGCTCCGGGCACGATGACCGCTTTAGTTGGACCCTCGGGTGCAGGCAAGACAACTATCAGCGCTCTACTGCCACGACTTTACGATGTTACAGATGGCTCTATCTCAATCGATGGACATGATATTCGCGATCTAACATTGGAGTCGCTGCGCGATTCAATTGGTGTAGTGATGCAAGATGCACATTTATTCCACGAAACAATCGCCGAGAATCTTCGCTATGCAAAACAAGATGCATCTGAAGAAGAGATGATGCAGGCATGTAAATCAGCTCAGATTTGGAGCTTAATCGAGTCTTTGCCTAATGGTTTGGAGACTATGGTTGGAGAGCGAGGTCACCGTTTATCGGGTGGCGAGAAGCAACGTTTAGCTATTGCACGGCTGCTGCTTAAGTCTCCAGCGGTAGTTATCTTGGATGAAGCAACAGCACATTTGGACTCAGAGAATGAGCAGTTAGTTCATGCCGCCTTGCAAACGGCATTAAAGGGTCGAACAAGCATCGTTATTGCACACCGATTAAGTACGGTGCGCGATGCCGATCAGATTCTGGTCCTTGAAAAGGGTGCAATCATCGAACGTGGCACACATGATGAATTAGTTTCTAAAGGTGGTTTGTACTCCGAGTTATATAACCGTCAGGATTTAACGGGAACGTCGAATTAAGAATCTGCCATAAACAGCTAATCCACCAAAGAAAAGCCATTGCAAGGCGTAAGCCATATGAGGCCCATCGCTCAATGAAGGAAGCTGCGCAGGAACATCGGGGGTTAGAGATGGTTCTGAACCGCTCAATAAATCTATATAGAACTTTTCTGTATCTAATTGTGATTGCGCATTGAGCTCTGAAACTAAACCTTCGCCAGCGCCGGGTAAGGCGAAGAATGAACCACGAGGCAAGGAAGAGTCCAAACGGAATCTCCCAGTAATGCTTACCTCGCTATCTGGAACTTTGGTAATTACAGGGGGAGTGGTTGCGGTGGCGCCAGCTTGAACCCAGCCGCGATCTACCCAGAATTTTTCACCTGTTGTACTTGTGAAGAGAGTTAAAACTTCGTAACCATACTTTCCTTCTGAGTAACGATTACGCAGCAAAATCTGTTGCGATTGGTCAAAACTTCCACTTGTAGAAACGGTTTGCCACTCATTATTTGCAAGGTTTCTGTCGATCTCGCTCAGGGCAATAGCATCCCTGGTTATACGTTCTTCGATAACTGTGTTGCGAGCGTGACGATCTACTCCACGGTGGTACTGCCATTGCGCGCCCCAGAGACATAAGACCACGAGAGCCAATGCAATGAGGGATTTTAAAAAGGACCAAGGTTCCTTAGCTTTTTTCTCCAAAGACATGAATTAATCGAGCGCTAAAGGTTTGTCTTCTTTGATCTCTGAACCACGAGTGATAGTTTCGCGACCGGCATTAGCAATCACCACAGCAAAGTACGGCAGGGTCACAGCGCCAGCCAGGGCGAACCATCGGTAAGGGCTCGGCAAGATAACTGTTAAAACAAAGCAGGCGGTTCGAATCATCATGGAGATGAAGTACCGCTTCTGTCGGCCAGCTTGGTCACGGGTAAGAGCGTTTTGCGCACTCGTGATGTCAAAAACCTTCTTTTCTTTGGCCATGGTTTAAGGGTAGTGCTCACCGCCTGGGAGCGCCCCTTGGGATTAGGCTCAATTTCATCTTTTCCGCCCCAAGGGGTAATCTTGGCCCCAGACCAGTGGAGTAACAACCACTGCAAGAGGAGTTACCGCTCCCACCTTCATCGCCACTAGTGCGG
>CAZCDF010000009.1:0-17514 GCA_964497665.1 uncultured Candidatus Planktophila sp.
CTGAAACAACCGGTGCGGCAACAACAGGCGCTGGAGGAGGAGTAACTGGAGCAGCAACTACAGGCGCCGCAACGGGTGCAGCAGGTGCTGGTGTTGCCGGAGCAGCAACCGCTCCTCCTGCGGCACCGATTAATCCAAGACGAGCACCAACTGGAACAGTTGTATCCACTGCGACATCGATTGCTAGAAGGGTTCCTGCAACTGGTGAAGGAATTTCTGTATCAACCTTGTCAGTAGAAACCTCTAGCAAGGCTTCATCAACTGCAACTGAATCTCCAACATTCTTAAGCCAACGTGTCACAGTTCCTTCAGAGACACTCTCACCAAGTGCAGGCATTGTGATGACAGTTCCAGCACCATTTGAAGTCGGCGCTGCAGGTGCTGGAGGAGGAGTAACAGGTGCTGGTGTTTCAACTACAGCAACTGGAGTTGCTGGTTGAGCTGGAACCTGTGCCACCTGAACGGGAGCACTCGCTTCGGACGCATCGGCGATGATTGCTAGCTCTGCTCCAACTGGAACGGTTTGATCAATCTGAACAACAATTTTTTGCAAAGTTCCTGAAACTGGTGAAGGGATCTCTGTATCAACCTTGTCAGTTGAAACCTCTAGAAGTGGTTCATCAACATTTACATGATCGCCCTCGGCCTTTAACCAACGAGTGACTGTGCCTTCGCTAACGCTCTCGCCAAGTGCTGGCATCGTTACTGAGAATGTCATCTATTTCTCTCCTTGGTTATCCGTGTGCGTGAAGCGGTTTGCCTGCAAGTGCCATATGAGCTTCGCCCATAGCCTCTGACAGTGTTGGGTGTGCATGGATCAAAGGAGCCACATCACTTGCACGTGCCTCCCAGTTGTAAATTAACTCTGCTTCTGCAAGAAGTTCACCAACGCGTGCGCCAACCATATGAACGCCAAGAACTGGGCCATCCTTTTGAGCAACTAGTTTGATCGAACCTGCAGTGTTAAGAATCTGCGCCTTACCATTTCCTGCAAGGTCATAATTGAGTTCAACTACATCGTGGCCGCGCTTTTTAGCCTCTGCAGTTGTTAAACCAACTGATGCAACCTCAGGATCTGAATATGTCACACGAGGAATTCCATCGTAATTAATTGCGCGAGGGTTTAATCCAGCAATCTCTTCTGCAACCAAGATACCTTCGGCAAAACCTACGTGGGCAAGCTGCAAGGTTGGGATTAAATCTCCGACCGCCCAGATACCAGGCACATTGGTGCGGCACTTGTCATCGACCAGAACGTAGCCGCGATCCATTGAAATTCCTTGCTCCTCATATCCAAGATTGGCAGATACTGGTCCGCGACCTACCGCCACCAGAAGCACCTCTGCCGAGAAACTCTTGCCATCTTCTAAAGTGATTGTGACGCCCTCTGCGGTCTTTGTTGCCGACTTAAAGCGAACTCCAAGTTCAAAGTTGATTCCACGCTTTCTGAATGCGCGCTCAAGTTGCTTGCTCGATGATTCATCTTCCAGCGCAATCAGGTGTGGTAACCCTTCAATAATTGTTACCTCAGAGCCAAAAGATTTCCACACAGATGCAAACTCGCAGCCAATAACTCCGCCACCTAAAACGATAACGCTCTTTGGAACGTATGACATTTTTGTGCCGTGGTCAGAGGTAATTATCTTCTCGCCATCGATCTCAAGACCAGGAAGAGTTTTTGCGTATGATCCAGTCGCAAGGATTACATTCTTACCGGTGTAGCGGGTTCCATTGACCTCAACTGTGTCCTTTGAGACTAACTTTCCATACCCCTCGATGTAGGTAATGTTTCGAGACTTAACTAATCCAGATAAGCCTTTGTGTAATTTGTTAATAACTCCATCTTTATATGAGTTAACTCCAGCCATATCGATGCCATCAAATGTTGACTTCACACCAAAGTGCGAACCTTCACGAGCCCCATCCGCGATCTCTGCAGCATGCAACAACGCCTTAGTTGGAATGCAACCACGGTGTAAGCATGTTCCGCCGACCTTGTCCGCTTCGATTAAGGCGACGCTTAAGCCAAGCTGCGCGCCTCGAAGAGCTGCGGCGTAACCACCGCTTCCTCCACCAAGGATGACGAGATCAAATTGAGACACTAAACGGCTCCCTCCATGCGCCCACGCGGGCTAGGTGCCTATCTTGCCTCAAAGAGGGTGAAACTTCCCAATGCGCAGGTTGGGGCTACCCCTGCTCGGCCAATCTCACAAGTGAACGGAGGGAAACGCCAGTTCCACCCACTGGTGTATAGCCATGAGGCTTTGCTTCGTTATAAGCAGGTCCTGCAATATCTAAGTGAAGCCATGGCAGTTCCGGCGAAACAAAATCCTTCAAAAACAGACCTGCAACCAGCATTCCGCCCATGCGATCTCCAATATTGGCAAGATCTGCAACTGGTGAATCCAAGGAGGCACGGAGCTCTTCTGGAAGTGGCATCGGCCAGAACTGTTCACCGGTCAAGGCGGTGATCTTCATGAACTCATCGCTAAATTCTGGATTATTTGTCATAACAGCGCTGGTGCGTGTTCCCAGTGCAACAACCTGTGCTCCGGTAAGGGTTGCCACATCCACAATTCCATCTAACTTATTCTTTGAACTTTGCGCCTTCATTAAAGCATCTGCAAGAACTAAACGTCCTTCTGCATCTGGGTTCAATACCTCAACTGTTTTTCCACCAAAGATAGTGATGATGTCACTCGGACGAGTGGCGGTATCACTCGGCATGTTTTCGGCCAATGGCGCCCACGCATCAATTGCTACATTTAATTTCAATTCTGCGATCGCAACAACAGCGGCACTTACCGCTGCGGCTCCACTCATATCTGATTTCATCGCTTCCATACCTGCAGCAGGCTTAAGCGCTAATCCACCCGTATCAAAGGTGATTCCCTTTCCGACATAGGCATAACGCTTTACCGCTTTACCTTTTGGAGTGTATGAAATATGAAGTAGACGGGGAGGATTAGCAGAGCCTTGACCTACTCCAATAATTCCGCCGAAGCCTTGAGACTTAAGTTGCTTCTCATCCCAGATCTGAACCTTTAATCCAGCCTTTGCACCACCTGCAGCTTTTACGACAGCGGCCATCTTCTTGGTAAATGAATCTGGTGTTAAGTGGCTTGGGGGAGTGTTTATCAAATCTCGAACTAAGTGTGTGTACTTTGCAATTATCGCCGCACGTGAAACAGCTGCCTTGGCTTCAGTTGAAGAGGCAAGCTTTGAGTGAATTGTTATTGTCTTGAGTGGCGCTTTGAAATCCGCCTTTGTTGATCCGCGGAACTCTGTAAATGAGTAAGCGCCAAGTGCAGCACCTTCGGCAACGGCGGCAACTTCAGGAAGTGTTTTCGCCGGAAGTGAAAAGGTTGCCGATGAGTTTCCGGCAAGGGCGCGAGCTGCAGCACCTGCCGCACGTCGAAGAGTCTCATGTGAGTACTGAGCTGACTTACTGCCAAGACCGGTAAAAACCAACAAACGAACATGGGTTCCGGGAACCTTTATGACTTCATCTGCTTTTCCAGTCGCACCCATGTCCGCAAGTTGGGCAAGTACTGTCTTGGTATCAATCGCCATTTCACCTGTTTCAATGGCGAGGCCGCCCTTTGAATTCGTTGAAGCAAGTCCAAGGACTAGAACCTCATCTTTAACGACGCCATCTGAAATCTTTAATGTGCTCATACCCTGAAGCGTAATAGAACTATTGGTAGGTTTGCACAATGAAGAGCTCCCCTTTACATGATAAGCACCTAGCGCTCAACGCAAAGATGGCTGATTTTGGTGGCTGGATGATGCCTATTGAGTATCCCGGTGCTGGAGTTCTGGCTGAGCATGCGGCGGTTCGTGAACGGGTCGGGCTCTTTGATGTATCCCATCTTGGAAAGGCCTCGGTAGTTGGCGAGGGTGCGTTGGATTTTCTCAATCGTTGCCTCACAAATGATCTGAACAAGATTAATGATGGCTCTGCGCAATACACCCTGTTGTGCACTCCCGAAGGAGGAGTCATCGATGACCTCATCGCTTATCGAAACTCAGCCAAGGATTTCTTCCTTGTACCAAATGCATCCAACACAACCGATGTTGTCAAAGTTTTAAAGGAGCAGGCCCCAGTAGGTATTGAGGTAACTAATCTTCATAATGAATTTGCAGTGCTAGCTATTCAAGGACCACTTGCACCACAAGTATTAACCCAACTAGGAGTCGTCATTGATATTGATTACATGGCCTTTACACATGTAAATATCTCCGGCGCAGATGTCATTGTGTGTCGCACTGGGTACACCGGTGAACTGGGTTATGAGTTACTTCCAAAAGTTGGTGATGCCTCACGAGTTTGGGATGCAATTACCGCTGTTCTTTCATCCATGGGCGGCCTGGTCTGCGGATTAGGAGCACGCGACACTTTACGAACCGAAATGGGATACCCATTGCACGGGCATGAACTGAGTCTGCAGATCACTCCGGTCGAGGCAAGTGCTGGCTGGGCGGTTGGCTGGAAAAAAGAGGATTTTCTGGGCGCTGAAATCCTCAAGCATCAAAGAGTGAGCGGTGCACCGAGAAAAAGTTTTGCAATCAAATCTCTCGACCGCGGAATCCCACGGGCGGGAATGATGGTTAAAAACAGCAAGGGTGAAACCGTTGGAGAAGTTACCAGCGGTACCTTTTCTCCCACCTTGAAGATTGGGATTGGGCTAGCACTATTGAACTCAGATGTAGAAATTGGGCAAACTCTTTTAATTGATGTGCGCGGACGCGATTCGCAGTGCGAGGTTGTAAAACTTCCCTTTGTTACTTCACACGTTCGCTAAAAAGTATTGGTGCCATAAAGGCAGCACGGGTATGGGTTCTTCGAAGTGCTGAAAGAACAGCGCTTCCTGTAAATGCGATAAGTATGCTGGTGAAGATCGCTCGTGGGATATCCCATGCCATAGCTGTCGCAAAGTGAAAGGTAAGAAAGCGGGAGACATTCTCAGTGATATCACCATTTGGTAAGTACGACAGTTGTGTGTTTGAGCCTAAGGCCCATGGCCAAAATTGTAGATCCATTAATACGCCGAAAAACCCAGAGGCGAAGATACTGAAACAAATAAGTAAAAAGATTTCGCTCAGACCGCGAACTTTTTTAGGTAGTGATCCCGCAAGTAAACCAATCCAGGCCGCTGCAAATACCTGATAACCAAGCCACGGACCGATTCCACCTGTTAGGAGAGCAGATGCAAACATCGAAATCATTCCTAAAAGGAAACCAAAGGACGCTCCAAAAACTCGCGCACTAAGAATCAAAACAAACCACATGGGTTCTATTCCAACTGCGCCCGCACCAAGTGGTCTGAGCGCTGCAATAAGAGCGGAGAGAACACCCAGAAGCGCTACAGATTTCGCATCGAGTTGCTGACTCGAAACCTGAAGCACGACCACCACAAAGGAAAAGGCGACTGCGCACCAAAAAAACAGTTGAGTCTGAGGAAGGTCTTCACCTACGTAGAAGAAAGGCCATACAAATCCAGCTGCGCTAAACAGTGATGCCACCAAAAGAATAAAGCCGGTTCTGCGAGAGAAGGTTATGACATCTGGAGTTGTGTTCATCGCATACCTTCAATGGCAGCAACGACATCTTTTACTCGAAGCCATGGTTGGGGAGACATCACCTTTGCCACCTGTGGCGCAAAGGCAGGGGAGGAGAGCAGGACATCTAATGTCGATCCATCTGCGACGATATCTCCGTCGGCGATAAAGATGACCCTATTAGCAAGCTCTGCAACAAGCTCCACATCATGGGTAGCAAGTAGAACCGCTTTACCAAAGGTGGACGCAAAGTCAATTAACATTCGAGTGAGTTCATTTTTTGCTTGGTAATCCAGGCCCCGTGTTGGCTCATCCAAGATTAAAACAGATGGATTTGAGGAGATCACAACGCTAAGAGCTAAACCAAGGCGCTGACCTTCCGATAGATCACGGGGATGGGTAGAAAGAGATATGCCCGGCACAAGTTGTTGTAGAACTTCATGTGTGGTTCCTTCAGCTAATTCATTATCTCGATCAGCTTGTTCACACTCGATCTTTACCGATTGTCCATACAAGAGATCACTAGGTTCTTGAGGGATAAAGCCAATTGTTTCCCGTCGTTTTTTTCCGTGAAGATCAAATGGATTGTGTCCAAATAATGAAACTGACCCTGCTTGTGCAGGATTAACACCGGCTATGGCCTTTAAAAGAGAGCTTTTTCCAGCTCCGTTTCTACCCATTACCGCGACAATTTCTCCAGCATAAATCGTGGAGGAAACGCTGTTGAGAGCGATTTTGTTTTCATAAGAAACGGTGAGCTTTTCAATCGAGATGACAGCTTCACTTCGTTTTGGTGCAGGAGTATCGACAGGCGATTTTTGAATCTCTCGGATCTCGGAGGTCATTCGGCGCATCTCTCGAACGGTGACACCGATCTCTTTCATCCCTAGCGCTCTAGCTAAGTGCACAATGGGAGGAGCAATAGGGGATTGCATCAAGATTTCTTCCGGTGTTCCTACATTTGCCGCCCCATCGCCGTTGATATAAACAATGCGATCGGCAAATTGAATAACCCGCTCAAGTTTATGTTCGGCTATGACGACAGTAAGACCTAAGTCATGAACCAATCGGTGAAGGATTGAAAGAACTTCTTCTGCCGCGATGGGATCTAGAGCGCTCGTTGGTTC
The DNA here is from genome assembly GCA_964497665.1 of uncultured Candidatus Planktophila sp. Classification (GTDB taxonomy): domain Bacteria; phylum Actinomycetota; class Actinomycetes; order Nanopelagicales; family Nanopelagicaceae; genus Planktophila. Next base: position 6,690 of record CAZCDF010000009.1, read on the forward strand.
ATCCAACACCAGAACCTTGGGATGGGTTACCAGTGCTGCACCTATGGCAACCCTTTGTTGTTCCCCACCACTTAGAGTTGCGATTGATCTGTTACGCAGCGCTGCCAGGCTTAACAGATCCAAGATCTCCTCAACACGTTTGCGCATCACATCATTGGGGAGATTGAGAGCCTCCATGCCAAAGGCCAGTTCTTCTTCAACGGTGTCGGCAACAAAGCCATTAGCTGGGTTTTGGCCAACTATTCCGATCAGATGTGCCATGCCACCTGGCTTAGTCAATTGAGTAGAAATGCCGTTAACGCTGACATCTCCTGCAAGGATTCCTCCTGTGTGATGGGGGACCAATCCATTAATTAGTCGCAGCAATGATGATTTACCAGAGCCTGTAGGGCCGATGACTAAAACCATCTCACCTTCTGCAATTGTCAGATTGAGATCTTCCAAAACAGTAGTTGTTGAGTTTGGGTAAATCAAAGAAACATTAGAAAACTTGATCATGAAATCACAACCAGTCCTAAGGCAGAGATCACGATAAGCCAATCTTTGAGCTGCCAGGAAATAGGCCGGTACCGTGATCGCTTTTTGCTAACGCCATACCCTCGACTATCCATGGCAGCGGCTAAATCAAGTGATCGAGCAAGTGATTCTTCAAGTAGAGGAATCGCAACTCTTCTCCACGATCTGAATCCTCGTGTGTTTTGTCCACGCAGACGTTGTGCCATCCGAATCCTCTTTACAGAACTTACAAGTTGAGGCAAAACTGCGGTTGCAATCACAACTGCAACAGCGAACTCGTAGATGTAAACCGGAAGCACACGAAGCAGGCGATGCGGACTAGTAAGAGATGCGGCTGCTCCAAAAATGACGATGATGGAACAGATGAGTAATCCTTCCGTCAGCGAAGAAGACAATCTCTCCCAGGTGACCACACCTCCGATTCGTATTCCAGGCATCCATGAAGGTAATGGAAGTACAGGTAAGCGAAAGAGTTCAGTGCCAGGAATTGGAACACCGATTGCAACTCCAACGATGGTTCTTACCGCCAGGATCCAAGCGGAAAGTTTTAAGGTCCAATCAAAACTCTTCGCCCACGGAGCATCATCGCGAAGGGCAAACACAACAACCATCACTACACCCACACATGACAGGGTGAACCAGGTGCTATCAAATCGCACAATGGCTACTGCCAATCCGATGGCCCAGAGCCACCAGGTGAAGGGGTGCAGTGATGGTTTGTTCATGCTTATTTCTTCAGGTATCCCTTAGGAGTTTTCATTTCTACGCCGCACTCTTTAGCTGGATACCCATTGAGTCCGCAGATAAATCCTGAGCCCTGAGCGCGAACTTTTACTACTTGGCCAAGTACGTCTATTCCCAATGCACCCTTATCTGCGACAACACATCGCTGAATCAGACGTGGTGTTGATTCCCCCTTAGGGCGCAGTACAGATGAACCAAAGTCAACCATCACTCCAATACGCTTTTTTCCAGCGACCGGTTTTGTCTTTCCACAAATCGCAGAGAATGAGGGAGCAACCTTTGGTGCTTTTGCATCAGGAATCGCATCATTGCTAAAGGTAAAGGCCCATCCTTCAACCGATCCATCGGCAACATCAACGGTGGGTCCGGTCATTGCAGCTGTCCACTTGGTTGCACCAGGTGCTGCTTGAAAATAACCCCAATAGCGCCAACCTGTATCTGCTGCTTGTGATTGTGGAATGGAAAGTGCGGTCAAAAGTAATGCCGCGAAAAAAACTTTGAATTTCATTGCTGTGTAGCCTCTCGAATGTTAAAGAGTCTCACAGGGAGTGAACCGCACCGCGGTATGGCAAAAGCGCCAATGCATTTGGTGTTGGGAGCACACCCCGCAAACCTCGGCGGGTGTTTATCTCTTCTCGATCTAATGGGTAATCCGACTTATCTTGTTAAACGCTCTTTCACTCTTAGAGTGAAGGCCTTTTCGTGAGATTTACGGTTGCGGGTCAGCGTCGGATTTTCACCGAACTTCCCCCACTAGAGGAGCTATTAAGTTGTGGACGTACCAAACCACAATGGTTTGGGGTTGGCAACTAGGCGCGCTCGTCATAGGCTTGCAAGCATGGAATACAGACGCCTTGGCAGTACCGGAATGTATGTCTCTGAGATCTCTTATGGAAACTGGATTACCCACGGAAACCAGATCGAATCAGATGCAGCGATCAAATGTGTCAAAGCAGCACTTGATGAGGGAATTACCACCTTTGACACCGCAGATGTGTATGCGGGAACAAAGGCAGAAACTGTTTTAGGAAAAGCACTTAAAGGCGTAAAACGTGAATCCTACGAACTCTTCACAAAGGTGTACTGGCCTACAGGCACGGGTAAAAATGATCGCGGACTTTCTCGCAAGCACATCATCGAATCATGTAATGCATCCCTGAAGCGTTTACAAACCGATCACATTGACCTTTATCAAATGCACCGTTTTGATTATGAAACTCCACTAGAAGAATCGCTAAGCGCTTTTGATGACTTAATTCGTGCCGGCAAAGTTCACTACATTGGTTTTTCTGAATGGAACGCATCCCAGATTAAATCTGCCCTAACGATTCAAGATGCTCGCGGCTATAACCGTTTTGTATCAAGCCAACCTCAGTATTCAGCTCTTTGGCGAGTCATCGAGGCCGAGGTTGTGCCGCTTTCGAAAAAAGAGGGGATCGGACAGATCGTCTGGTCACCTATGGCGCAAGGTGTTCTGACTGGAAAATACCTACCTGGGAAGAAAGCACCGGCTGGTTCTCGCGCCACCGATAAGGGCAGTGGCGCAAACATGATTAAGGGTTGGTTGCGTGATGAGGTTCTTGAAGCGGTACAAAATCTCAAGCCCATAGCCGAGCAAGTAGGTTTATCTATGTCTCAATTAGCAATCGCATGGGTACTACAAAATCCAAATGTTTCATCGGCGATTATGGGAGCAACTAAGCCATCGCAGGTGAAGGAGAATGTGAAGGCTGCTGGGGTAAAACTAGATGCAGACACCATGAAGGCGATTGATAAAGCACTTGGAAATCTTCCAGAGCGAGATCCTAAGAAAAATGAAAGTCCAAACCCGCGGGCTTAGTCGATCGAGTCACCAACTTTTACTTGTGGGTGTGGAGCACGCAGACGTCTCATCTGAGTAGATCGAAGCCAGGCGTACATGCCAAGACCCTTGGTAGATGTTCCGGGGAACTTTGCTTCTACCGCTTTTCGAATCTTTCGAGATAAGAAGATGCCATCAATAACAGCGATAACGAGTACTGCGTACATCAATGCAACCGCTCCTACCTGAACAACTGCGATTGGAAAAAGTGTAAGAACAAGTACAACAAAGATTATTGGTAAGAAATACTCACCAATTGAACGACGTGAGTCGACAAAGTTGCGAACATAGCGCCGCGCTGGACCGCGATCGCGAGCAGGCAGCGCCGCTTCATCTCCACGAAGGTACGCAGCACGAGCTGCGATGCGGTTTTGACGTGCCAGCGCCTTAGAAGCTCGCTTTTGATCCTTAGTTACGATTGGAGCCAGCGTTGAAACCTTGCGCTTGGATTCAGCATCTTTCCGCTTTGGTGTAGGTCGGCCTTTGCCTTCATTCTCAGTCATGGGGCAACTATAGAGGCCGACTCTTAAATTCTTCGACTCGCTCTGGGCAGATGCGGGGAGTAGGATTATCGGTGTAGTCAATCGAGGAGAGCAACAATGACAACTGAAGCAACGACAACAACTGGAATTCTTCTAACAGATGTAGCTGCAGCAAAGGTAGCTGCGCTGCTTGCACAGGAAGGTCGCGATGACCTAAACCTGCGTGTGGCGGTCCAGCCAGGAGGTTGCTCTGGCCTTAAGTACCAGCTCTACTTTGATGACCGCAATATGGAGGGCGATATCGTCCGTGAGTTTGGCGCGGTCAAGGTGATCACAGACAAGATGTCTGATCCGTACCTTTCAGGCGCAACTATTGATTTTGTGGACACAATTGAGAAGCAGGGCTTCACAATTGATAATCCCAATGCAGCGGGCTCATGTGCCTGCGGCGATTCATTTAACTAACAAACTATCTTTTAGAGATTAGTATCGCTACATGAAAATCGGTGTAGCGGGTTCGGTAGGTCTTGATCACTTAATGACTTTCTCTGGAAAGTTCACCGACTCCCTTGTCGCCGGTTCCTTAGAAAAAGTCTCTTTGAGTTTTCTCGTTGACAGCCTTGATGTTCGTCGTGGGGGATGTGCAGCAAATATCGCTTATGGCATGGGAGTTCTTGGACTCAATCCAATTTTGATCGCCGCTGTTGGAAAAGATTGGGCCGACTACGAGGCTTGGCTCACTCGCCACGGTGTAGATACATCACATGCTTTAGTTTCAACTACATTGCATACCGCTCACTTTGTTGTCACTACAGATACTGAGCTAAATCAGATCGCATCATTTTTTCCAGGTGCTATGTCTGAAGCTCGCAATATTGAGCTCAGCCCTATCATGGAAAAAACTGGACGCCTGGACATGATGGTGATTTCCCCTGATGATCCTGAAGCAATGCTTCGCCACTCAGAGGTATGCCGTCAGTTGAGCATTCCTTTTGCAGCAGATCCCTCGCAACAAATGGCGCGCATGACAGGTGATGAAATCAAACTGCTCATTGATGGTGCTTCATACCTCTTTTTAAATGAGTATGAACTCGCCTTAGCTATGCAAAAAACTGGGTGGAGCGATCGTGAAATTTTAGAGCGTGTTAAGTATCGCGTTGTCACACTTGGTTCACAGGGAGCAAAGGTGGAAAGTGCAGCGGGTGAGTTTGTTCAAGTTACCTGCCCTAAGGAGAAATCAAAGACCGATCCAACAGGTGTCGGTGACTCATTTAGATCAGGGTTTATCGCCGGTCTTGCATGGGGGCTCTCTCATGAACGATGTGCTCAACTGGGTGCGTTAATTGCCACCTACGTGATTGAAACCCTGGGAACTCAGGAGTACCGGTTTACATCCCCCGAGTTCATTGCTCGCTTTGAAGAGGCGTATGGAAAAGCCGCCGCTGATGAGGTTGCCACCCACCTTTTGTAATGTGAGCAGTGCCACCCCTCGCGGGGATTAGGCTGGTGCCACGCTCAGAGGGATTTCAAACTATCCTTACCCTATGTCCCGACGCTCTTTATTACGCCGCTTCAAGGCGCTCTTCCTCCTAGCCCCAATTCTTCTATTAACTGGTTGCTCAAAGGTTTCTGGCTTAGGTTTTGAAGAGGGCGTAACAAGTGTTAACGATCAATCATTATCGTTGTGGCAGGGTGCCTGGATCGCAGGCGGTGTCGTTGGTGTCATCACATTAATTCTAATTTTGTGGCCTGCGGTGTTTCACCGTGGCAAGAAAGATGACCCATCATTTCCAAAGCAGACGCAGTACAACGTTCCTGTAGAAATCGCGTACACAGTAATTCCCTTCATTATCGTGGCGGTGCTTTTTTACTACACAGCCCAGAAGCAAACCGTCATTACAGAGAAGACAACCACATATGCCCATGAAATCACCGTAGAAGGAATTCAATGGTCTTGGCAGTTTGGCTATCCAGAAGCTGGACCTAACGCGGTCGTAACTGGAACGCCAGAACAAACACCTACCTTGGTAGTTCCACTGGGAGAACGAGTTCGCTACACACTTACGGCTAATGATGTTGTTCATGGATTTTGGATTCCCGCCTTCATGATTCAAATGCAAAATCTTCCCGGAATAACCAATCAACTTGAATTTACTGCAAACAAGTTGGGCGAGTTCCCAGGTCGCTGCAATATTTTGTGCGGTCGAAACCACACGCAGATGTTGTTCAAGGTCAAGGTTGTAACACCCGCTGAATTTGACGCTTATCTTGAAACCCTAAAGGAAGGCCAAGCATGACCACTTATGCAGAAAAGCCAACGATGAGCGCTCCTCGATTAGCGCCTACCCCAAAGGGGAAATCCTTTGTAAAGTGGATTACATCTACCGATCACAAGACCATCGGATACTTGTACTTAATAACCTCTTTTGCATGGTTCCTTATTGGAGGAGTCTTAGCATTAGCTCTGCGTGCAGAATTGGCCCGCCCAGGTATGCAGTTCCTCAGCAATGAGCAGTACAACCAAATCTTCACGATGCATGGAACGATTATGTTGCTCATGTTTGCAACTCCACTTTTTGTTGGTTTTGCCAATGTGATTATGCCGTTACAAATCGGCGCCGCAGATGTTGCCTTCCCTCGCCTCAATATGTTGTCCTACTGGCTATACCTCTTTGGCTCGCTAATGGCATTTGGTGGATTTTTGTCACCTGGCGGTGCGGCTTCATTTGGTTGGACCGTTTACGCACCTTTATCTAATGCACAGTACTCACCTGGAATTGGTTCAGATCTTTGGTTAGTTGGTTTGGCAATCAGCGGTGTTGGAACAATCCTGGGTGGCGTTAACTTCATAACAACGATCTTCACAATGCGAGCTCCTGGAATGACGATGTTCCGTATGTCTATCTTCTCGTGGAACGTTTTGTTAACAGCGATCTTGGTTCTACTAGCCTTCCCACCATTAGCCGCCGCCTTGCTCGGACTTGAAGCCGATCGTTTGTATGGAACACATTTATTTGATCCGGCAAATGGTGGAGTTATGTTGTTCCAGCACTTGTTCTGGTTCTTTGGTCATCCCGAGGTTTATATCTTGGCTCTGCCATTTTTTGGAATTGTTACTGAGATCTTGCCAGTGTTTAGCCGCAAACCAATCTTTGGTTATCTTGGTTTGATCGCTGCAACGATTGCGATTGCTGCACTTTCCGTGTCCGTGTGGGCACACCACATGTTTGCAAGCGGTCAGGTGCTCTTGCCATTCTTCTCATTTATGACATTCCTCATTGGAGTTCCAACAGGTGTGAAGTTCTTCAACTGGATCGGAACAATGTGGAGAGGCCATGTAACCTTTGAAACACCGATGCTGTGGGTTATGGGATTCTTGATTACCTTCCTATTCGGCGGAATCACCGGAATTATTCTCGCCTCACCTCCTCTCGATTTTGCAGTTTCAGCAAGCTACTTCGTCGTAGCTCACTTCCACTACGTTCTCTTCGGAACTGTGGTCTTCGCGATGTTTGCAGGCTTCTACTTCTGGTGGCCTAAGTTCACCGGAAAGATGCTCAACGAGACCCTTGGAAAGATCCATTTCTGGACCTTGTTCTTCGGTTTCCATTTAACCTTCTTGATTCAGCACTGGCTTGGAATCAAGGGATTCCCTCGCCGCTATGCAGATTACCTACCGACCGATGGCTTCACCTTTATGAACACAGTCTCAACTATCGGCTCATTCCTTTTGGCGTTGTCCATGATTCCATTTGCAATCAATCTCTGGATTACTCGCAAGGCACCAATGGTTGGCGTCGATGATCCTTGGGGTTATGGTGCGTCGCTGGAATGGGCCACATCATGTCCACCACCTCGCCACAACTTCCTTTCAATGCCACGTATTTCATCTGAGCGTCCGGCATTTGACCTGCATCATCCACATGTAAAGACTGAAGGGCATAAGTAAGCGATGAAAGCATCCTGGAAGTTATTTGGTGGTTTAAGTGTTTTCTACTTAATTATGACCGTTATTTATTGGCAGATCGGTGGAGAACCTGTTGGCGTCGCGGGAATGCTTTTGTCAGCGTGTTTAGCTGGCATGGTGGGCTTTTATGTATGGTTCACCCAGAAGCGAATCGGCGTCACTCTTCCAGAAGATAACTTAACCGCTGAAATTTCAGATGGTGCAGGAGAGCTGGGTTTCTATAGCCCCCACTCTTGGTGGCCGTTGCCTGTAGCAGTTGCGGCATGTGTCTTTGCACTAGGTCTGATCATTGGTTGGTGGTTATCACTTATTGGTTTGGGTGCACTCGTGATCTCTATCATCGGCATGGTGACAGAGTATGAAAAGCCAGAGATTGCTTCTGCACACTGATGAGCTCCAATCGCGCTGAAATACTCCCAGTAGATTTTCCAAATACAGCAGCGGCGCGAATAACAATCAACGCACCGGCGCATGTCATATTTGATTTTCTAGCTAGACCTTCTGCCCATCAACTCTTTGATGGCTCGGGAACAATCCAGAGAGCAATCTCTGGCCCAGAGCGTTTGTTTTTAGGTGCTCAGTTCGGAATGGCGATGAAGATCAAGGTTCCTTATCGCATCAAAAACACAGTTGTCGCTTTTGAAGAGAATAAGAAGATTACCTGGTGCCATCTCATGAAATGGACTTGGTGTTATGAGTTGCAAACAATCTCTCCCAACCAGACAGTGGTTACCGAATCATTTGATGCAAGTGCAATTCCTGCTTTCTCCAAATGGTGGCTAAAAAAGACTGGAGCAATGGCGCATAATCCCAAGTGGATGGCGAAATCACTGGTAGCACTTAAGGCGATCTGCGAGGTTTGAGGTTACAAAGGTTTGCTCCCGTGCTCTTTGTTCTTCTATGGAGCACTGGATTTGTGGGGGCAAAGTATGGGTTGCCCTACGCTGATCCATTTATCTTCCTATCTATTCGAGTTTTAATCGCCGCTGGGCTCCTGCTCGTTTTGGTGCGAGCAATGCGAATGCCGATACTTATTGGCAAGAGCGCAATTGTGCGATCTAGCCTGATTGGGTTCTTTTTACATGCCTGCTACTTAGGGGGAGTCTTTTACTCGATCGCTCAAGGATTACCAGCAGGTGTGGCTGCTGTAGTAACGAGTCTTCAACCCGTCTTGGTATCCCTCATTGCGGTGAAGGTTTTGGGGGAGAGACTCAAAACGATCCAAATTGCAGGACTTTTACTGGGGCTCATTGGTGTTTTTCTGGTCCTGGGTCCAACCTTTGATTCACACATTCCCACCGCTGGAATAGTTGCAATAGTTGTAGCTCTAATTGGCAGTACTTCAGCAACCTTACTGCAGAAAAAAATTGGCGCTGATATTCCTCTGGTTGCCGGTACCGCATATCAATACCTGTTCAGTGGAGTAGTTCTTGGTGCGATCGCAATTGCAACACAAGAAACAAACATCACCTGGAATCTTCGCTTTACCGCAGCCTTTATCTGGTTGCTGCTAGTTCTTTCGGTGGGTGCGATTTTGCTTCTACTCTGGCTACTCAACACGGGAAGTGCTGCCTCTGTTTCATCTTTGTTCTATCTAGTTCCGCCGGTAACTGCGATTGAGGCTTATCTTTTGTTCGGAGAAAAAGTAAACACCCAGGGCTTCCTTGGAATAGGAGTTACCGCCTTGGGTGTTTGGCTTGTAATCAGAGGTTAGTGGTTTTCAATCTCCTTGAGATCCTCGACAGAAACCTTTGGGATCGCTTCAGAGTGTGCAACGCTCATACGTGAGCGAAGCTTGTTTCTGATGGCACCGGCACGCTTTACGCCGCGACCATCAACAGCAGGTAGCTCTAAGGCGGGTGCTTGTTCATGTGAAGTTAGGAGGTAAGCCTTCTCAGGAGAGATAGGCTCATGTACTTCAACAAACTCGCCATGTGGCAAGCGAAGCAAGCGACCAGTCTCGCGACCGTGGAGCACTAGTTCGCGATCTGCACGCTGTAACGATAGACATAATCTCTTGGTGATGACAAATGCGAGAGGAGGTAGAACCAAAATTCCGATTCGCGTTCCCCACATAATCTGATTAATCGATAAATCAAAGTGTGTGGCGATCAAGTCATTGCCACCATTGATTAAGGCAACGATCATGAAGGTAATTGACATAGCACCTAGTGCTGTGCGGTTTGGAGCGTTACGTGGGCGATCAAGAAGGTGATGCTCACGCTTATCTCCAGTTATCCAGCTTTCGATGAATGGATACAACGCCATACCTGTAAACAAGATGCCAGGAATGATTAATCCTGGAATCAAGATGTTCCACGAGATGGTGTAACCAAAGAAGTAGGTTTCAATCGGTGGCGCCATTCGTACCAAACCATCGAGCCAACCCATGTACCAATCGGGTTGCGAACCTGCGGAAATCTGACCAGGTGTGTAAGGGCCATAGAGCCAAATTGGATTAATTGATGCAACCGCTGAGATAAAGGCGATCACACCGAAAACGATGAAGAAGAATCCTCCAGCCTTTGCCATGTACACAGGCATCAACGGATATCCAACAACATTCTTTTCTGTTCGACCAGGTCCTGGGAATTGTGTGTGCTTCTGGTACCAAACCATCATTAAGTGAACGGTAATCAGTGCAAGGAAAGCACCAGGCAATAGGAGGACGTGAACTATATAAATGCGCGGAATAAAAGCCTCACCCGGGAATGCGCCACCAAAGGCAAAGTAGGACAGATATGAGCCTACGACAGGTATTGCTTGAATAATAGCTTCAGCAATTCTGATTCCAGTTCCGGAGAGAAGATCATCTGGAAGTGAGTAACCCAAGAAGCCTTCTACAATTCCAAGGGTTAACAAACCAATACCAATGATCCAGTTGCCTTCGCGTGGCTTACGGAAAGCACCGGTGAAGAAGACACGCATCAAGTGAGCAACGATCGCTGCCATAAAGATCAACGCCGCCCAGTGATGAATCTGTCGCATCAACAAACCACCACGAACTTCAAATGAGATATGAAGAGTGGAGGCGTAGGCCGCTGACATTTGTACGCCCTCAAGTGGCTCGTAACTACCTTCGTAAATTACTTCACGAGCGGATGGATCAAACCAAAATGTTAAATAAGTACCTGATAGCAAAAGAATAATGAACGAGTAGAGCGCAACTTCACCCAGAAGAAAGGACCAGTGATCTGGAAAAACCTTTTGCAGGTTCTTCTTCATCCATGCAGCAGCACCAGTTCGCTCATCAAC
>CAZCDF010000010.1:0-17241 GCA_964497665.1 uncultured Candidatus Planktophila sp.
GTGAAATCAAACTTATCAATATGGTTTTCATAATCAGCAGGGGTTAAAACCTCAGACTCATCGATGTAATCGACACCCAAAGATTCCAAAACTCGTGCCTCGACAAAGTGTCCGATACGAGCCTTCGCCATAACGGGGATCGATACCGCAGCCTGGATCTTTTGAATCATGTCTGGATCAGACATGCGTGCCACGCCGCCTTGTGCGCGAATATCTGCAGGAACCCGCTCGAGCGCCATAACAGCAACCGCACCCGCATCTTCTGCGATCTTCGCTTGCTCAGCGTTGACGACATCCATGATGACGCCACCCTTAAGCATTTCAGCCATACCGCGCTTTACGCGACCGGTGCCTGTTACTTCAGCCATGATCAATTACTCCGCTTCAATTGAAAGATAGAGCCCAATCCTACTTCGTCTTTTCTATAGTGCGCGAGGTGAATTCAGGCTCACGATCGGTCAAGGCGACCCATATCTGACCCCTATCAAAGTTCATAATGGCTCCATCGCTAAAGGTGAAGGTGGTGCCTGTTTCTGCTGAGGACCTACTCCAGGTTGTGACAAATCGTTGGCCATCGCGTAGTACGTAAGCTTTTCCAGATCCAATTGTTTCAGACAGTGGAGTAACTCCCCCAAATTTATCGCCGTACTCTGATGGTGAGATTTCTACCAATTGAATTACAAGGGTTGAAGGGCCTAACACTAAACCGCTTTCAGCAATATTGAGTTTATTGTTGTGCGATAGAAGCCATCGAGATTCTTGATCAGACCATTCCGCTGAATATGTTGCAGCCGGCCAATTAATAACCACCTTCTCAGTAGGTATGCCACCTTCTTGCAAATCGCCAAACACAAATCCAATACTCTTGGCTGTATCAACTTGTAGTTGATCTTCGACCACTTTCTGCATCAAAAGATCTGCTCGAAGAACCATGGCATATGGCTGATTACGAGTTGGATCTGTTGTGTAGATCTTTGGACTTTGACGCTGTGCCCCTAGATCTACCAAGTTGGACGCTGAGATAACGGGAAGAAGTTTTTGTTGGGCGCCGCTGTATGCAAAAGCTACGCGACCAAACTGACTCAAAATATCGATATCTGATATACGCGCGCTGCGCACCGGACCAACTCTTTCTGGAATCACAGTTGAGTAGATCGCTACTAACCGAGTGAGACCACCCTCAACCTGCTCTATATAAACAATTTCGGCATCTTCCAAACCAATTTGAGGATGTGCCATATTGGTGTCATCGATCTTCACGGCCAGTAATTGACCATCAACACCTTCACGGCCACTAAGAACGCTGGTTGCTTTCTCTTCAGGTAAGAGATTCGAGACAGCTGCACAACTACTCAGTAGAAGAGCTGCGATTATCGCGATAAAAACTGAGCGCTTAGAGAACATCGGCTTCAAATTCATAGGTGATCGGCAATGGCGCAGTGCCTGCTAATCGGAAGATCCGAACAATGAACTTGCTACGAACCATCTGAGTGCGAGCTACGGCATCTGTATGTATCGCTATCGCTACCCGAATCTTGTCAGTCAAACCAGAAAGCTCCGTTAACAAGGCACTGTCTGCTGCGGTCGCTAAATGCTCTGCATCCTCTAGTAATAATCCAAGCGCACCAGAAAGCCCGCTCTCTGCCTGCGAACGATTTTGAATATTGGCATCACGTGCCTGATACGCCGCTGCCGTCAAAAGAACAGTTGAAGCTGGATCAGCAATATCGCTATGTGCAATTTCCAAAGCAACTGCCGCTCTTTTTTGAAGTAATACATCTAAGTTTGCCCAACTAGTTTCAACTCGGTGGTGAAGCCTGTCTAAGCGAGTTGCTGTAAATGTCAGGTACCAGATTGAGATCAATACAAAGAGAGTTAGCAAAAGCCAGCGAGTCATTGTTTATCCTCTTTATTCAGGAAACGGTTCCAGGGACGTGTATCAGAGGCCAACCGCACCTTTTCGCTACCGACAATAGACATTTCATACACTGAGTAGATCTGCTCCGCCACTACAGTCCAATCAAAACTTTGGGCATGGGCTTTTCCTGCAATCGATAAACTCTCCCGTTTAGATTTGTCGCGAAGTAAATCAATAACAACCTTCGCCAATTCCGTTGGGCTTTCCGATTCAAAGAGTGCACCAAATTCACCGTGCCCCAATAAATCATCAAACGCTGGAATATCACTTGCAACTACACATGCTCCGCCAGCTAGCGCTTCAGCCAAAATGATGCCAAAGGATTCTCCTCCAGTATTGGGAGCAACATACAAAGCAACTGAAGACATGAAATCAGTCTTGTCCTCTTCGGAAATCTTTCCTAAAAATTCAAATCTATGGCGAAGTTGCGAATCAATACTCTCAATTACTTCCTTAGGGTCTCCAGGTCCTGCGACAAAAACCTTTACATCGGGTGCAAACCTGGAAATGACAGGAAGTGCATCAACTAGAACGCTCAAGCCCTTGCGTGGCTCCTCAAAGCGCCCAATAAAACCAATCGTGTTTCCTGCCCATTTTTCCTGTACTTTTCCGTGGGAAAATCGACCGGCATATATTCCATTAGGGATGATGATTGCATCGGTATCGAGATGGTCGGTAAGAGTTAAGCGGGCGGCTTCAGAGACGGCAATGCGCGCCGACAACTTCTCAATAGCCGGCTCAAGAATAGGTCCAATTGCGAAAATAATCTTTTGACGTTTCGCTGCGGCATGGAAGGTTCCCACCATTGGTCCATCTGCTGCCCAACAGGCGAGCAGTGAGATGGATGGAATTGCGGGCTCATGTAAATGGAGCAGATCAAAATCTCCTGCGGCGATCCATTGACGAACGCGTGAGAATGCAACCGGTCCAAAGAGAACACGTGCCACCGCGCCGTTATAGGGAATCGAGATTGGTTTGCCCGCGTTCACTACGTAATCAGGAAGCTTTGTTTCATCCAATGCAGGAGCTAGAACAGAAACTTCGTGACCTGCAGCAATCAGAAACTCAGCCAGATCTCTGATGTGGTTTTGTACTCCCCCAGGAGTATCCCAACTGTATGGACACACAATTCCAATCTTGAGCGAACGAGTAAGCACTATGAACGTTCCTTAAAATCGCCATCGATCCAAATTCGCTGCAACATATGCCAATCTTGTGGACACTGCGAAATCCCATCCTCGAAATGTTTCGCGGTCATCTGCACAATTTCTTGAACCATCTCACTCTCAGTCCCAGAACTTGGAAGCACAACACTTTTAAAATCTATATGTATTCCGGCCTCGGTATATGACACAAAGGCGGTTATTAAAGGCGCATTGGTTCGAATAGCAAGCAATGCAGGACCTGCCGGCATCCGTGCGGGTGCACCGAAGAAATCCACCTCAATTCCTGAGCGAGATAGATCTCTGTCGGCCACTAAAGCAACTAGTGCGCCCCCACGTAATCTATCTGCCAGAGTTTCCAGTACACGACCATCAAGAGGAAGAACCTCCATGCCCATCGATTCACGATAACTGAGAAACTTTAAGAAAAGTTTTTCAGGCTTTAGTCGTTCTGCAACCGTTACCAAGGGAACTCCCTTGGCACAGAAATACGCTCCTGCATGGTCCCAATTGCCTGCATGGGGCAGAGCGACAATTACTCCGGTCTTGGCGGCGATTGCTTCCATCAGTAAGTGCTCATTAGTTACCGCAACGGTTTGAACTACGCGTTGCTTAGACCAATCTGGGAATCGAAAGGTGTCGCACCAGTAGCGCATGTATGAACGCATTGCATCAATGACGAGTAAATCCAAGTTGAGCGAAGTGATTCCCGGTTGCGTACGGGAGAGATTTGAACGCAATCTTTGGACGCTTTTTCCATCTCGCTTAACAAGAATATCTGCGATCTTATAGAAAACTCTGTACGTAGATTTCTCAGGTAACCATCTAACTATGCGCCATCCGATGAAGTACAAATAGGCGGCTAAATTGTCCTTCACTTTATTTCGCTCGCTTCACGATAAGCATTCTTTGTAACACAGTGAACAAACCAAGAACGGCCAGAGTCCACATTCCTACAGCTAGAACGTATGGAACTCCTAGTCCATCAAAACCAATTGCCGCTAAGGAAATGATCAATCGCTCAGTGCGCTCTGCTATTCCGCCCGAACAAGAGATTCCAAAACTTTCAGCCTTGGCACGTATGTAGGGAACTAGCATTCCTGTCACCAAGGTAACTAGAACTACATACGACAATGCATCCCCTCGACCAATAAGATAAATAGACACACCCAGCAAAATTGAGGAGTCGGTTATACGATCGATGGTGGAATCTAAAAAACCACCCCACTTACTAGAACCTGAGCTAGATAACCTCGCCATAGTCCCGTCGAAAAGATCGCTCAAGGCGAGGATGCAGATAGCAAGGGTTCCTATGAAAAATTCTCCGCGGGGATAGAAATACAAGGCACATACAACTACCCCTATCGCTCCTACCCATGTGACTGCGTTTGGTGTGACTCCTCGGCGAAGGGCAAATGCCGCCACCGGGGTAATTACCCGAGTGACCGCTGGCTTTAAACGTGCGCTTAACATCAAGGACCATCGTAGGCTGAGCCAGTGCAAACACAAATCACCAAGGCCATGATTCATGTCTACGGACACGCCAGCGCCGAGCCTGAGTTGGTTGCGGAAACCTTTGGCGCTGTTTATACCCAAGAGGTTCACAGCGACAGTGATTTGGCGATTTTTGCCATCAACCCTTCTGCTGGTGTGGATCAAGAAACGATTGCCCTGTGGGCCAAACTCGATGAGTTTCAGATTCCTCGTCTTGTCGTTGTTACCCATTTGGAGAAACAAGAAGCTGATTTTGATGATGCGGTAATGATTGCAAACAGAGTTTTCTCTCCGATGGCTACACCTTTCTTGGTGTTGCATGATGAAGCAGGTTTACCCATAGCTCTTATCTCTTTGGAGGATCTGACAATCATTGATTATTCAACAACCCCACCGGCAATACATATGAGCGAACCGGAACATCAAACTCTTGTACAAGAGTTTAGGGATGAGTATCTGGAATTGGTCCAGAGTTCAGGAGATCAAGCATTTCCTGCAGGATTACTTTTTCCAGCGATTCCGTTATGGATTGAAAAAGGAATCGGTGTCGATATTGTCAATCGGTACATCGGCCAACTTAACTAATCACCAAGCAGCTGCGATCTCATCTCGAGTCAAGTGCAATAGTTGAGGCAATACCTTTGTTTTACCAATAATGGGCATGAAGTTAGCATCCCCGCTCCAACGTGGAACTACATGTTGATGAATGTGCGCAGCTACTCCAGCTCCCGAGATCGCTCCTTGATTCATTCCCAGATTAAATCCTTCAGGCGATGAAACCTTGCGAATCGTTTTCATTGCATGCGATGTCAGTTCGGAGATTTCATTTCTTTCCGCTTCGCTAAGATCTGTCAGATCAGCCACATGCCTAAAGGCGCACACCAAAAGATGTCCTGGGTTGTATGGGTAAAGGTTCATCACAACATAAGCGGTAGATCCGCGATGAACTATCAAACCCTCTTGATCATTCATTGAAGGGATCTCACAGAAAGGACATGAAACAGTATTTCCTTCTAGGGGTCGGTTCTCTCCTCGCAGATACTCCAAGCGATGGGGCGCCCATAAGCGCTGCCAACCGTCGGGCATACCTGCACCGCTAATCTCATGGCTCACCAACTACACCTGTGTTCGTTCAGCGACTACCCTTTTGATTTCAGCGATCGCATCTGCAATTGGAATTCCATTTTTCTGCTCGCCATTGCGATATCGGAAGGAAACCGCACCGGCCTTTTGATCTTCCTCACCCGCAATAACCATAAATGGAATCTTTTGCATTTGGGCGTTTCGAACCTTTTTCTGCATGCGATCATCTGAGCCATCTAATTCAGCGCGAATGCCTGCTTTACGCATCTGAGTCATGACATCACCCAAATAATCTGCAAAGGTGTCGGCAACTGGAATACCAATGGCTTGCACAGGTGCTAACCATGGTGGAAAGGCTCCGCTGTAGTGCTCGGTGAGAACTCCAAAGAAGCGTTCAATAGATCCGAACAAAGCACGGTGAATCATCACAGGACGCTGACGTGTGCCATCAGTTGCTGAGTATTCAAGTTCAAATCGCTGAGGTAATTGAAAGTCAACTTGAATGGTCGACATCTGCCATGTTCGACCAATCGCATCCTTAGCTTGAACAGAAATCTTAGGACCGTAGAAAGCTGCTCCGCCTTCATCGAGAACCAGTTCGAGATTCTGTGCAGTTGCTGCTTTGCGCAAAGCTTCAGTGGCTTCCGCCCAATCAGCATCTTCACCAACGAACTTCTCTTCATTCTTTGTTGAAAGTTCTAGGTAGAAATCATTTAATCCGTAGTCGCGCAGCAAATTAAGAACGAAGGTTAGTAATGAATCTAATTCGCCCACCATTTGTTCTTTAGTGCAGTAAATGTGTGCATCATCTTGTGTGAAGCCACGCGCCCGTGTAATTCCGTGAAGTACACCTGATTTTTCATAACGATAAACAGTTCCAAATTCAAAGAGTCGCAATGGAAGTTCGCGATAGGAGCGTCCGCGAGATTTGTAAATCAAGTTATGGAAAGGACAGTTCATCGGCTTCATGTAGTACTGCTGACCTGCACGCTTTACAGTGCCATCAGCATTGAGCTCTTCATCAAGGATCATGGGTGGATACATTCCATCGGCATACCACTGAAGGTGGCCTGATGTTTCAAATAGCGCAGCTTTGGTTAAGTGTGGAGAGTAAACAAACTCGTAGTTCTCTTCTTCGTGGCGAATGCGTGAGTAATCCTCCATGGCGCGACGGACAATTCCACCCTTCGGATGGAATACCGCTAAACCAGATCCAATCTCCTCAGGAAATGAGAATAAATCTAACTCTGTTCCTAAACGTCGGTGATCACGTTTCTCCGCTTCCGCAAGTAACTCTAGGTAGGCATTTAACTCATCTTGCGAAGGCCACGCGGTTCCGTAAATTCGTTGCAACATAGGATTTTTCTCAGATCCACGCCAATAAGCAGCAGCTGTGCGCATTAACTTAAAGGCAGGGATGTGCTTAGTAGATGGAAGGTGTGGACCACGACATAAATCGCTCCACACAGGGTTTCCATCGCGACCTAAGTTGTCATAGATCGTGAGCTCAGAGCCACCAACTTCAACTGAAGCTTCTTCGCCTGCGGGACCTTTGATCCCAATCAATTCACATTTATAAGGCTCATGTGCCAACTCTTTGAGAGCATCTGCTTCTGTGGTTACGCGCCGTCGGAAACGTTGACCTTCCTTCACAATCTTGCGCATTGCGCTTTCAATCTTTACTAAATCATCTGGATTGAATGTGTTCTCGGGATCAAAATCGTAATAGAAACCATCTTTAATAGGAGGTCCTATTCCAAGTCGGGTATTTGCATAAACCTCTTGAACGGCTTGCGCCATGACATGGGCGGTTGAGTGTCTCAATACAGCTAAACCATCTGGCGAGGAGATCAGAACAGATTCCACAACATCACCTTCAGCAAGATCTGTCCATAAATCTCTTAAGGAACCATTAATGCGGCAAACAACTACATCTTTATTCTCAGCAAAAATATGGGTGGGGCGTTGATCTGCTTCTACTTGGTGGACAACACCATCAACGGTGATCGAGATCTGAGCCATGTTGCTAGCCTACCGAAGTCCGCAGCGCCATCGCTTCAATTTCTGCCTGAAATTGCGGTGATTGCTCCAATAATCTTCCATTAATCGAGGCCACTGGCTGGGCTATCCGAAGACTGCTTAAAAGAAATGCTGAATCAACACGTGCTAGATCTGCTACCTCGATACTTTTTACTTCAACACCGCAGTACTCAACGACTAAAGCCCTCATGACTCCAGCAAGAACGCCATCACCAATCGGTGGGGTCAACCACTTTCCGTCGATCTTCATCAACAGATTAGTAACAGCTCCTTCGCATACCCTTCCCTTATCGCTCACTATGATCGCTTCATCAAAACCCTGCGCCTTTACAGAGTTCAAAATATCTAACCTATGTGTGTATGGATAACTCTTTATAGGTTGACCAGCTACAGATAATCGATCACTAAAAATAGCCAGTGCAGCCGGTTCGAGCAATGGAATATATGGAAGGTGAACCGCTGACCAATTTCCATCACTTCCAAAGGAGAGTCGCAGAAGTCCGTTGGGATATCTCTCTGTTGTGCACAACAGCGCTACACCTGTGCGCACTTGCTCCTCACCTGCAATTGATATTCCTAGTTGTTTACAACTTGTAACCGCGCGACGCATATGGCGTGAAAGGGCCCACGGATTATTTTCAACGGTTTTAATAGTTTCAAATACACCTGAGCCATCCATCCAACCCATTTCATTACAGGGGCTGTCAGCTAGTTCAACTAAATCTCCATTATGAATAACCTTCATTGCCATGCCCCTGCGGCTATATCAATCAACCGTGATGCCTTTAGCTCGGTTTCTTCCCACTCTTTTTGAGAATCACTGCTAAAGGTAATACCCGCTCCAGTACCAAAATTAAGTTTCTCATCTTTCCAAAAAATCCGGATAGCCACCGATAGTTGAGCTCGATCGCCTTGAACCCAACCAAGAATTCCGCAATACGGTCCCCGTGGTTTTTCATGTTCTGAGATAGTCGATAACGCAGATGATTTTGGCGCGCCGCTAACCGACCCAGGTGGTGAAGTAGATTCTAAAATTTCCCTCCAGGAAATCCCATGACGCAGATCCCCCTCTACATCAGAGACCAGATGTTGCAGACCTGGATGATCCTGACTGTATAGAAGTTGTGTGACCTCTACCGAGCCACTTTCACAAATCATCCCCAGATCATTTCGCATGAGGTCGACGATCATGATGTTCTCAGAGCGGTCCTTAACGCCGAATTCGGTAGCACCCAACTTCTGTGTGCCCTTGATGGGGGAAGTCTTCACCCTCGAACCTGTTCTTTCGAGAAAGAGTTCGGGCGATGCAGATGCAATATTCAAAGTTGGTATTTCAAAATAGCTGGCCCATGGCGCAGGATTATTTCGCAAAATTCCTGTAAACAAACCTCGCAAATTGTGGTTTGAGTTTTCAGCAGCCATTAATCGACAAGCATTAACTTGATATACCCAACCCTGTGCTATCAACTCGCGAATTTGCTCTACATAGTCGATGTATTCCACTTGGTTTGGTGTGCTTTTCCATTGTGCCGTGATCGGAGTCCAGAGAGCATCAGGAAAATCAGAATCAAAAACTGTTGCAAACTTCGCTGCGGTAAAGGCACCTTCAAATGTTGTAGAGACCGCCCAAAAATCTCCATCATCCAAACAGGACGGGTCATGTGAGATCTCAACAAGATCTGTCGCTAAACGTCCTCCCATCCAGAACATGGGTTGATCCTTCAGATTTGGCACGGGATAACGCTAACCAATCCCCCTCACTTTGGCGCTTAGGGCTCTCCTGCGCTAGATTTGCACCCCTCGCGGACGTAGCGCAGTTGGTAGCGCGGAACCTTGCCAAGGTTCAGGTCGCCGGTTCGAACCCGGTCGTCCGCTCTGATTCACCGCCACTTACATCTTTTTACTAATGTAAAAGATAAAAGTGGCGGTCTTTCTATGGTGGAATGGCCGAGAGGCGAGGCAAGGGACTGCAAATCCCTCTACACGGGTTCAAATCCCGTCCCGACCTCCACTCTTGGTGAAAGACTGTTGTTGTAATAAACAGCAAGTGTTCAATTGAGAAATAAAGGGATACGAAATGAACGATAACGACTCAACCAGACCGTGGGGTCGTTATGAAGTTTTGCAGGAGTCACCAGCTCACAAAGTTAAATGTATTTATGTAAAACCTAATTCAAGACTTTCTTATCAGCGCCACCAAAAGCGAGCAGAGCATTGGTTCATAGTTTCTGGCATGGCGACGGTGACACTGAATGGCGAAATCTTCCAGAAAAAACCCGGCGAAACAGTTGATATCGAAATTGGAGAGCTGCATCGAATTGCAAATAATGGATCAGATGAGCTTGTCTTTATCGAAGTTCAAACAGGAACCTACTTTGGTGAGGATGATATTGAGCGTGTAGAGGATGATTACTCTCGATAAATGCTTGTTGTATAGTTCTCTCACCTAGGACGATTGGCTCAGCGGTAGAGCACCACATTGACATTGTGGGGGTCACTGGTTCGATCCCAGTATCGTCCACGTTGTTGAATTGACTCTCCTGTAACTTTGTTTACCGATGAGTATTGATCTGAGACAGATAAAGTGCGGGTATGAATGTGCCTCAAGATTTCTCGCAGTTTTTGTCATCACGTAGGAGCACGCGAGATTTTCTACCAACACCTATTCCTCCAGAGATTCTCGACCAAATTCTTGCCGATAGTCTCACCGCTCCTAGTTGGTCCAATACCCGTCCCTTCAAAGTGGCTATCGCTCAAGGAGATATTCGCGACCGAATAAGTGCAGAGTTTCTCACTCGCTGGGGTGTTCTCTCAAAAATCATGCGCAAAGGATTGCTTAACAAGTTGCGCATTATTTATTCACGTTATGGACTTCCTACGAGTAATCGACGCATCGCTAAGCCGTATCCAACTGAGTTAAAGCCTCGTGCTGAGCAAGTCGGGCGCGAAATGTATCAAGCCTTTGGAGTTCAAAGAGGAGATCGCGACGGGCGCGATCAACAATGGGCAAAGAACTACTCATTCTTTGGCGCCCCGGTTGAGTTGTTTATTTTTGTTCATAAAAGCTTGAGTATCTACGCAGCATCGGATGCAGGGTTGATGATGCAGAACTTAATTCTTTCCGCCCATGCTCAGGGACTCGGAACATGCGCCCAAGGGGCTGTAGGTATTTGGGAGGATGTAGTCCGAAAAGAGTTTGAGATCTCAAAGGATTACCGCCTGTTGTGTGGCATCGCGATTGGTTATCCAAGCGACTCTGCAATAAACAACTTCAAAGCTCATCGCATAGAAGTTGCAGAAATGATTGCAGCTCCACGTAAAATGAAGTAATGACGGCGTTACTCAGCAACCTCCCTTCATTTATTCTCGCCACCGTCTTATTAGTCATGATTCCTGGCCAGGGTGTTGCTATGGTGTTACGTCAATCCATTGTCGGCGGAGCAAGCGCAGCATTTTTATCTTCAATCGGCAACTGTGTTGGAATCTTGATCTGGAGTGTTTCAAGTGCGGTCGGTTTATCGGTGATTTTTACCGAATCTGAACTGGCGTATTCAATTTTGAAATGGACCGGGGTTATTTTCTTGACCATCATTTCCCTACAAACTTTCCTCTCGCTGCGAAAGGAGTTTGGAAACTTTGATCTCGAAAAATCCGTCACCACGACTTCGTGGGCATCCTTTCGCTTAGGACTGGTTACCAATCTGACCAATGCAAAGGCTGCGGTTTATGCGGTTGCTTTCATTCCCGCATTTATCCCACAAGAAACATCCTTGGGCTTGGGAATAATCTCCCTAGGGGCTGTTTGGGCCATGATTTCTATCCTTTGGAACATTTTGCTTATTTGGACCGTAAAGAAATCATCGGCCTACATTCAAAAACCTACAGTCCGACGAGGGCTTACCGCGCTATCTGCCGTGGGCATTCTTGGAATAGCTATTGGGCTGGCTATTTCTTAAAAAACTACTTGGTTAAAGATTCGATAAAGGTTAAAGAGTTTTGGAAGATCAACTCTTGGTCATAATCCATAGTCGCGACGTGATAACTATTAACCAGTTCAATTCGGGTTTTATTACTTGACCCAATTTCACTGAGAATAATCTCGGTATTTGTCACGGGCAGGGTGTGATCTTCTACGGAGTGGAAGAGCTGCACAGGGATAGTTATGTTCTTAAGATTTCGCCTGGTTATTCTCAACATCTTCAGTAATTGGTAAATACCGCGTGTTGGAAGGGCGTCGTATCCCCACTCAGTCACACCTGGGCGCTTGATGTCATCGCCAACGCTGGATCGCATCTTTTGAAATCTAGATAGGAAATAAGCAAGCTCGACGGGGACGCCCTTAACATGGATCATCGGATTAACGAGTATGAGACCAGCAAATTCCTCATTGTGTGAAGCGGCAACATTTAAAACCGTTCCGCCACCCATAGACAAGCCGATTAAGAAAACAACATCACAACTCTTTTTCAGTTGACTTAACTCAAACTCAACTTTCGCTGGCCATTCCTGCCATTTCACCTTATTGAGATCCTCAGGTTGTGTGCCATGCCCCGGAAGTAATGGGACTCGAACTGTGTACCCCTTTGAATGCAGGAACTCCCCCCACGGTCTCATCGATGCAGGAGAGCCTGTGAAGCCATGAACAAGCACAATTCCTATGTGCGCATTTTTTCCCGAGCCTTGTGCAGCCCAATCTTGCATCCAGCCCTGCGGTGCTCCTTCAACTGCCATGCATAAAGAGTACGACTGATGTTATGTCAGGGCAATCACCTACGATTCATCTCATGTCTAAGGTTGCCGAGCGAGAGCTCTCCGAAACTACCTTTGCAGTTCTTGATCTAGAAACATCAGGTGGATCGCCTCGACTCGGTGCCGGCATAACTGAAATAGGTGTTGTGAAGGTTAGAGGCGGCGAAGTTCTTGGAACCTTTCAAAGCTTTGTTGATCCTGGGCATTCTCTTCCATACTTCATCACAGAGTTAACTGGGATTACAGATGAGATGTTGGTATCTGCTCCCTTTATTGATGAGATTCTCCCAACCCTCTTTGAATTTTTGGGGAGCGTGGAAGAAACGGTAGTAGTGGCACACAACTCCCCCTTTGATTTGAGTTTTCTCAAGGCAGCATCCGTGACTCATGAAATCCCTTGGCCCAATTATCAGACTGTAGATACAGCTCGCTTGGCTCGTGCAATCCTGGATAAAGATGAGGTCACAAACTGCAAATTAGCAACACTGGCAAATTTTTTTGGTGCAACCACATCCCCCAGCCATCGAGCCCTAGATGATGCAAAAGCAACGGTGGATGTACTGCACGGATTAATTGAACGATTAGCAGGTTTCAATATCTCCAACTTTGAAGAGATGAGAAATTTTCCATCAAAGAAAAAGCGAGCTAAGCGCCCAATCTCTGAGTAAGTTCGCTCCACTTAACAACTAATTCATTGGCGGCTCCGGAATCAATCGCCTCATTAGCTGTCCTTAATCCAGCTGAAATTCTCTCGTGCAGAGTCAGCTCCGATTTACCTTCATAAGCTGCGATTGCTGCCGCCGCGTTAAGAACACATGCATCACGATGAGCCCCCTTTTTTCCAGCAAATATCTCTCTCGTGATTCGTGCATTCTCTGCGCCATCACCACCAGTAAGGGATGCGATAGGCGCTCTCGAAATCCCAAAATCCAAGGGATCCAACAAACCACTTATAATTTCCTCACTTCCGATACTCAAAACGGAGGTTGTTGTCGCAAGCGTTATTTCATCAAGTCCATCATCGCCACGAAAAACAAATCCATCTACACCTCTATCCCCCAACACCTGTGCCATTACTAGGTGCATTCGATCATTTGCTACACCAATAGCCGCGGCTTTTGGCCGTGCTGGGTTAGCTAGCGGTCCAAGAATGTTAAACACAGTAGGTGTCGCCAACTCTTTTCGTGCCACGGCAGCATGCTTCATCGCTGGATGAAAAATCGGTGCGAAACAAAATCCTATTCCGAGGGTATTGAAACTCTCCTCTACGCCCTTGCCATCAAGAGTGATGTTAATGCCAAGATTCTCGAGCAGGTCAGCTGAACCTGACTTAGATGAAGCGGCACGATTGCCATGCTTAACAACCTTTGCACCACCTGCGGCGGCGATGATCGCCGCAGTTGTAGAGATATTGATGGTGTGTGCGCCATCTCCCCCAGTACCAACAGTGTCTACCGATCGCTGTGTGATCGAAATTGGGGCGCAGTGGCGATACATCTGCTCAACTAAAGCACCAACCTCTTCGGGAGTTTCTCCCTTTTTCTTCAAAGCAAGCAGAAACTCTTTGATGATGTCATTTGTTGCTTGCCCAGTAAGAATCTCATTCATGCACCATTGCACACGATCTATTTCAAGATCTAAACCAGATTCGATTATCGCTATGTTTTCATTCCACAGCAATTGGCTCATGGCAAAAGTTAAGCAGAAACGATAGAACTCCCGCGTAGTAATTCCGCGGTTGTTTTAGCTAATGTGAATGGATCGATCGGATGGACAATTGAAGCTTCCGCTAGAGACCATGCTGCCAACCATTTATCCTCTTTGCGCCCTGTAATCACCAGAATTGGGGGACAGTTAAAAACCTCATCTTTCAACTGGCGAGCCATTCCCAAACCACCCTCTTGGGCCGCTTCCCCATCAAGGATGAAGAGATCTGCGCGAAATCCTCCCGCAAGGTTTTTTGAGTCAACATAGGCACGGAGTGCAGGGGCGGTTGCAAACTCGTGAATCTCATGTTCTGGAAGGTCTTTGGCTACGCGAACTCCGAGGGCAGAGGCGATTGAAGAGCGAACTGAGGAGTCATCGGAGTAAACAATGATCTGTTTCTTTGATTCTGCCATGGCTCCATTCTATTGAAAAATTCTCACTCAACATCCCCAAGAGCTTCTCAGAATCGGGATTTCTGGGGTGATCCGTTTCACCTTAAAAGTTGCAAAAACAGCCTCTGGGAACGCTCCCCTGGGCAGACGGGGAGGCTGTTTTCGGGAATAATCACCTCTATGTCAAGCGCCGTAGCACATAACAAGATCACCCGCCCTAACGCTGTAGCGGTCGGAACGATCGTCTGGCTTTCGAGCGAGCTGATGTTTTTTGCAGCCTTGTTCGCCATGTACTTCACGATTCGCGCAGTTCAAGGGCCTGCGATCTGGGCTGAGTCAACAGAGTTGCTCAGCATTCCCTTTGCTGCGGTTAATACAACAATTTTGGTTCTCTCATCAGTCACATGTCAGTTCGGTGTATTCGCAGCCGAACGTTTCCAAAATCGCCGCACTGGATCCCTGCTTCAGATAAATAAGTGGGGAATGCGCGAGTGGTTTGCTACAACATTTTTGATGGGTTCCTTCTTTATCGCAGGTCAAGTGTATGAATACGCATTGCTCGTTTCGGAGGGGCTAGCGCTTTCTACAAATGCATACAGCTCCGTCTTTTACATTACGACCGGTTTCCATGGTTTGCACGTTACAGGCGGTCTCATCGCTTTCTTGATCGTGATGATTCGTGTTTCAAAGGCTCGCCGATTTACCCATCAGCAAGCGACTACCGCAATCGTGGTTTCGTATTACTGGCACTTCGTTGACGTTGTATGGATCGCACTATTTGCTGCGATTTACCTGATTAAGTAGTAAGGAATATAAGTGAAGCGTCTCTCTCGCTACCGTCGCCACAAGGCGGTTGGTCCATCATTGTTGATCTTTGCACTTCTTGCGATAGGAACAACTTTTAGTGTTGCCAGTGCAACCACAACCGCTCAGACAACGCAGGCCGATAGATCAGCACTCATCGAAGAAGGACGTCAGATCTTCTTGAAAGGTTGCTCTTCCTGTCACGGACTCAACTCTGAAGGTGGAGCAATCGCACCATCCCTAGTAGGTGTAGGTGCAGCTTCTGTAGATTTCCAAGTGGGTACAGGACGCATGCCAATGGCTGATATGAGCACTCAAGCAATGCGCAAGGAACCTTTATATACACCTGAAGAAACAGCGGCTTTGGCTGCTTATGTTGCATCCCTTGCCCCAGGACCTGAAATTCCAACTGAAGCACAATTAAATTATGAAAGAGATGGAAGCATTGCCGAAGGCGGCGAACTATTCCGTAACAACTGCGCTATGTGTCACAACTTTGCCGGTCAAGGCGGAGCACTTACACAAGGTAAGTACGCACCAACTTTGATGGGAATTGAACCAAAGCACATTTATGAAGCGATGATTACCGGTCCGCAAGCGATGCCAGTCTTTAGTGACAAGACAATCACTCCAAAGGAGAAGATGGACATCATTAAGTGGATCAAGCACGCAGAATCTGAACCAAATCTGGGTGGTGCATCTCTTGGTCGCGTCGGTCCTGTTACTGAAGGACTTCTTGCATGGACATTCGGACTTGGAATTCTTATCGGTGTGGCCGTGTGGCTAGCGATGAAGGCGAGATAAAACAATGTCTAATGAAATCGAAGCTATAAAGGATCCAGGCCTACCAGCGCATGTGCATCGCAAAGCCGATCACGATCCAGTAGCGGCGCGACGAGCGGAGCGACAGGTCGCTTCAATGTTTATGATCTCAGCACTTGGCACCGTATTGCTAGTTGCCTCATTCTTTATTCCAGAGGATGTATTCATCTTTGTTCCAATAATGGGAAATCAAAATGCACATCAGCTAGGCCTCGGCCTGGGAATGGCAATCTCACTTTTCTTTATCGGATTGGGCGCAATTCATTGGGCCAAGACTTTGATGCCAGATCAAGAGGTGATCGCTCATCGTCATGAGTTCCGCTCCCCTGAATCAGATCGAAAAGAGTTTGTTGCCGCCGTAAAGGATGGAGCACAGGCATCTGGATTAGGGCGTCGCTCACTCATTAAAAGGTCCTTGGGAGCTGCTTTAGGTTTGTCCGCTCTTTCACCACTTTTGTTACTTCGTGATTTAGGTCCACTTCCAGGAAATGATCTCAAAGAGACCTCTTGGAAATCTGGGACATACCTCGTTACAGATCCGGGTGATCGAAGAATTCGTGCCGCTGATCTGGAGGTAGGCGCTGTCGCCCAGGTTCTTCCAGAATCTGATGATCCTGAGCATCGAAAGCTGACCGACATCGCTAAAGATGCCGTTCTGTTAATTCGCCTACGTCCCGAAGAGTTCAATCTTGATGCTGAGCGCCTTAGCTGGACTCATGAAGGAATTATCGCCTTCTCCAAGATTTGTTCACACATGGGATGTGCCGTTGCTTTGTATGAACAAACCACCAAGCACCTGCTCTGTCCTTGTCACCAATCAACATTTGATGTGACTCGTGCAGCAAAGGTTATTTTTGGACCTGCGGCCCGACCACTTCCGCAGTTAAATATCACCGTGGATGCCGAGGGTTACCTCGTCGCTCGCGATCCATTCTATGAACCAGTTGGACCTAGCTTTTGGGGGCGTATCTCTTCATGACAACAGAACAACGTTTAGGGCAGGTCGCAAATTACGTTGATGAGCGAACTGGTGCTGCTGCATGGATGAAGAAGAACCTGCAAAAGGTTT
>CAZCDF010000011.1:0-17139 GCA_964497665.1 uncultured Candidatus Planktophila sp.
GAGAGATCGTCATCCTTCTGATTGTTGTCCTTGTTTTGTTCGGTGCTAAGCGTTTGCCGGATTCAGCCCGCTCTCTTGGTCGCTCAATGCGTATCTTCAAGAGTGAAATGAAGGAAATGAAAGCTGACGATGTCGTAATCGAAGAAGACGGCAAAACCGAGAAGTAGATTCATGGCATCTGCAAATGAAGCACGGATGCCCCTTCTTGACCACTTACGCGAACTACGAAAGCGAGTCCTTCGCTCCGTTCTGGCGATTTTGGTCGCCTTTGTCGGAGGGTGGTATTTCTATAACCCAATTATTGCAACCCTAGCCAAACCTGTCTGCGATCTTAAAGTTGCACAGGAATCGGGGGCAGCAAGTTGCGGCGCTCTGTATATCAGCGGTGTTCTCGGGCCTTTAGATCTACAAATCAAGGTCGCTCTGCTCACCGGCATTATCGTTTCCGGACCATTTTGGTTGTATCAATTATGGGCTTTTATCGCTCCTGCGCTTCACAGAAAAGAAAAGCGCACCAGCGTCATGTTTGTTACAGCAGCAACTCCTTTCTTCGCAATGGGAGCAACCCTTGGTTACTACATTCTTCCCGTCGCCATAAAGGCTCTCTTTGGATTTACACCGGATTCAATCAGCAACCTTGTGCGCTTTGATGATTACTTGGATTTCGTATTGCGCTTAATTCTCTTTGTTGGATTAGCTTTTGAACTACCTATCTTTCTCCTGACATTTAATCTCATAGGTTTTCTTCGAGGAAAAACGATTTTGCGTCCTTGGAGAATTTGGATCTTCGTTATCTTCTTCTTCGTTGCTGCACTTTCACCAACCGCCGATCCTCTCAGCATGGTGCTACTTTCCGCACCTCTGATTCTCTTCTATTTTATGGCTGGCATAATTGCGGTTTTTGTTGATAAGAGACGAGATAAGAAACAGGAATTGGTCGAAACCGGCAGTATGACCATAGAGGCACCGACATCAATTAAGGAATAGCCGATAGGGTCATCCCATGTGGGCTTTAGTGATCAATCCTGTCGCGGGACAAGGAAAAGGCACCACCGTTGGAACATATGTTGCTGGATGGCTGTCACAAAGAAAGCTTCCTTACACAATCATTACCGGTAACTCTTCAGTTGCCCTCGCTGACCACTTAAGTCTTTTCATTGAGAAGAATCCTGATTGCAATGGAGTTATTGCGGTTGGGGGAGATGGACTACTGCACATCATCTTGCAGCGAGTTACTCCCGCTCAAATACCTTTCACCATAATTCCCGCGGGTACTGGCAATGATTTTGTTCGAACCCTTGGTTGGAGCCTTGAGGATTTCGATGACCAACTCTCGGCAGTCACCACCACAAAGCCCAGCTCCATTGATCTTGGCTTGGTAGATGGCGAGTGGTTTGGTGCGATCCTCTCTACCGGCTTTGACTCAGTGGTTAATGAGAAGGCAAACACGTTGCAATGGCCGAAAGGTCCCATGAAGTACAACGCGGCGATCGCAATGGAGCTCCCGCGCTTTAAACCTCGGCATTATGAGATCACCCTCGATGATCGAACTCTCTCTACTGAAGCAATGTTGATTGCCGTATCAAATGGTCGCTCCTATGGGGGAGGGATGTTGGTCTGTCCCAATGCAAACATTTCAGATGGTCTCTTTGATGTCATGGTTCTTCATCCCGTTTCAAAGATGGAGTTCATTAAGGTGTTTCCACGAGTTTTCGCAGGTACCCATGTTTCACATCCTGCCGTTGAAATTGTGCGAAGCAAATCTGTGACCATCGAATCAAAAGCGGTTGCCTATGCAGATGGTGAACGAATAGGACAACTTCCCGTCTCTGCAGAGTGCATCCCAGGTGCGATAAGGAGCTGGGTAGCATGACAACACCAGCTGAACGATATGCAGCCGCAAAGTTGCGGGGTCAGCATCCAATTACAACTGAGTTTCTACTTACCTTTGATTTTGAGTTTGATCCATTTCAGATAACGGCTTGTCACGCAGTTGAAGATGGCAAGGGAGTTCTCGTCGCCGCTCCTACCGGAGCAGGTAAGACAGTAGTCGGAGAGTTTGCTGCGTACTTTGCTCTCCAAGCTGGAAAGAAATGTTTTTACACAACGCCCATAAAAGCCTTATCCAATCAAAAGTACTCCGAGTTTGTTGCAAAGTTTGGTGAAGATCGCGTTGGTTTGCTCACTGGCGATACAAGTATTAATGGTGAGGCAGATATCTTGGTGATGACAACTGAGGTTCTACGAAACATGTTGTACGCAGGCTCAAATACCTTGACCAACCTGGGTTGTGTTGTAATGGATGAGGTTCACTACCTTGCCGACAAATTCCGAGGTGCGGTATGGGAAGAGGTGCTGATTCACCTTATGGAGAGTGTTCAGGTTATTTCACTCTCAGCAACGGTCTCTAACGCAGAAGAGTTTGGTGAATGGCTGGGAGAAGTTCGCGGAGATACCGAGGTGATCGTCAGCGAGATCCGCCCAATTCCACTTTTCCAACATGTTCTTATTGGTAACCGTTTGATGGATTTATTTGAACAACCAGGAAAGATAAACCCCGAGATATTGCAGCGGGAGAGAGAGGCGATTCGACGTTCAGCGTTAGGACGTAATCGCCGAGGCCGATTTACCGAGCCCTCTGATCGCATGAGTCGGGCAGAGATAATTGAAAAGCTTCAGCGAGAAAATCTCTTACCTGCGATCACCTTTATCTTTTCACGGGTTGGATGCGATGCTGCGGTAAAGCAGTGTCTTCATGCTGGCCTAAGACTTACCTCTCCCGAAGAGCGCACGGAGATACGACAAACCGCACTGCGCTATACCCAAAATATCGCAGAGGAGGATCTAGAGGTTCTTGGGTTTGATGAGTGGTTAACCGCGCTTGAAAGAGGAATCGCCGCCCATCACGCTGGTCTCTTACCAAGTTTCAAGGGTGCGGTTGAAGATTTGTTTCAACGCGGTTTGGTGAAGGCGGTCTTTGCAACAGAAACTTTAGCCCTTGGAATTAACATGCCCGCTCGTACCGTTGTTTTGGAAAAACTCATCAAATTCAATGGTGAAGCCCACGTTCCTATTACACCAGGGGAGTACACACAACTCACTGGTCGTGCGGGTCGACGAGGGATTGATATCGAGGGAAATGCTGTTATCCAGTGGTCACCAACTGTTGATTCCGCCTCTGCTGCAGGTCTTGCATCTACACGCACCTATCCGTTGCGCTCATCATTTTCTCCAACCTACAACATGGCAATTAATCTGATCTCCCGATTTGGTCGTGAAACAGCGCGCAGATCTTTGGAATCATCCTTTGCTCAGTTCCAAGCAGATCGAGCGGTAGTTGGTCTAACCCGTCAGATTCGAAAGAACGAGGCTTTGATTCAAGAGCTCCTGAAGGATGCTCAATGTCATCTCGGAGATTTCTCCG
Source organism: uncultured Candidatus Planktophila sp. (assembly GCA_964497665.1). GTDB lineage: Bacteria > Actinomycetota > Actinomycetes > Nanopelagicales > Nanopelagicaceae > Planktophila. The sequence goes on from CAZCDF010000011.1 coordinate 3,425, forward strand.
AGTATGCGCGCCTGCGTCGTTCGATAAAAGAGGTTGAGGTTTTACTGAGCCGAAGAGATCAGCGAAAGAGTTTTGATAATCGTCAACGTGGTCACTTGGAAGGAGAGTTATCCGATCTTCGCAAGAGCTTAAAGGCGCACTCATGTCACGGCTGCGCCGACCGTGAAGATCACGCACGTCTAGCTGAGAGAGCGGGTCGACTCACTCGCGAAAATGATGGATTAACCACCCGTGTAGAAAACCGAACCCACGTGATTGCAAAGACCTTTGATCAAATCTGTCAGGTACTTGATCACCTGGAGTACATCGATGGTGACAAACCCACAGTGCAAGGAAAGATCTTGACCAAAATCTACGCGGAATCAGATCTTCTTCTCACCGAATCGATTCGCCGAGGGCTATTGGATGATCTCAACGCGAGTGAGTTATTGTCGGTAGTTTCATGCATGATCTTTGAGTCCCGATCACAAGAAAACCTGGCGCCAAAGCTGCCAAGTCAGAAGGTTACTTCGACATTAACTGAGATCATCTCGCTGTGGGCCGCTTTAGAGAAGATTGAAAATGATTTTGGTGTGAAAACTCAACGAGAACCAGATGCAGGTTTCTGCTTTATCTCGTACAAGTGGGCCAGCGGTAACTCGCTCAATAGCGTGCTCAAGGGAAGTGATATGTCTGTGGGCGATTTTGTTCGCTCCACAAAGCAGTTAGTTGATCTACTCAATCAAATTGGCGGTGCAAGTGAAAAACTCCGTCCAGTCTGTAAGGATGCGGTCAAGCGAATCGATCGCGGGGTAGTGGCCTATCTAATGGGGGATGTATGACCTTAATGCTTTTAGATAGTGCCTCCCTTTGGTATCGCGCTTACTACGGAATGCCAGACACCTTATTGGCACCTGATGGAACTTCGGTTAATGCAATTCGCGGCTACATCGACATGACCGCAAGGTTGATGAATGTTTACAAACCTAACCGTCTTGTTGCGTGTTTGGATGGAGATTGGCGCCCCAGTTGGCGGGTAGATATTTTTCCGGATTACAAAGCAAACCGTTTGGAGGAGGAGGGCGAAGAGGAGGAAGAGCCAGAAACTCTGACCCCGCAGATTCCTATTCTTCTAGATCTATTGGATCTCTTCGGCATTCCAGTTGTTGGCGTGGATGATTACGAAGCTGATGATGTTATGGCCACCTATGCAGAGGTAGAAAAGGGTCCCATCCGCATCGTTACCGGCGATCGGGATTTATTTCAGATGGTTGATGACAAGCGTGACATCAAAGTTGTGTATCTGGCCAAGGGAATCTCACAACATGATTTAGTTGATTTCAAATATGTTTCCGATAAGTATTTAATACCGGGAGATCGCTACGATCTTTTTGCAATGTTTCGTGGCGATCCATCTGATGGCTTGCCGGGTGTGAAAGGGATCGGCGAAAAAGGAGCGGCGGTGATCGCCAACAACTTTGCCACAGTCGAGGATGCTTTAGCGGCGGCGCTAGCTGCGCATGAATCTTTACCACCTGCACTTGCGAAAAAGATCATCGCCGGCGCTGATTACCTTAAGATCGCCCCTAAATTAGTTCGCGTTGCTCGTGATGCACCTTTACCTAAGGTCGATCTCTCTCTTCCGAAAGCACCAGCAGATCTTTCTGCTATCTACCAATTCAAGGAGCGTTACGCCTTAGGTGCGAGCGTTGATCGTTTGATCAGTGCATTAGGTTGGTAGCTCTTCTACTATCTGCATTTTCTGGAGCGCTTCTCTCTGCAGCCTTTGAACCGGTGGGGAAGTGGTGGGTGGCGCCTATAGCTCTTGCCGCGCACATGTATGCGCTCTCAATCTCTCGCAAAAAAGTATTGTCATCCTTTCTCTTTGCGGTCACGCTCAACCTCATTGTTTTGCACTGGAGCAGCACCTTTGTCGGCTCTCTTCCTTGGATTATCTTGGCTGTAGGTATGTCGATCTTCTATCTACCTCTAGCGCTAGTTTCTAAGTGGGGGATGACGGCATATCCCTTGCTCTATATCTTGTTGGAAGAGCTGCGTAATAGATTCCCATTTGGGGGATTTGGTTGGGTCAGAGTCGCATACACCCAAGCAGATTCTCCATTCTCAAAGATTGCTGCAATCGGTGGGGCATCAGCTCTTTCTGCATTAACTCTCTTGATAGCGCTGATACTTTTCTTTGTTACGCAACGCAGGATCGCCGTGATTACCTTCCTGCCATTTCTTCTCATTCTTATTCCGGTGAATTTGTCAACAACGGGCTATGCCACAGTTTTAATGATTCAAGGAAATGTTCCCACTCTGGGATTAGATTTTAACTCGCGGGCTAAAGCGGTTTTCAACAATCATTTTGAAAAGACCCAAGAGGAAATTGCTAAGGATCCAAAAGTCGATTTTATCCTGTGGCCCGAAAACTCTGTTGATGTGGATCCATTTCTGAACTCAGATGTTAAGGCATCCCTTGACTCAATACAGCAACCTTTAATTATTGGAGCGATTCTCAATAAGGGAGAGTCGATTTATAACACCTCAATTTTGTGGGGTGGCGAGCTTCCTGATACCTACATAAAACAACATTTAACACCCTTCGGTGAGTACATACCTTTACGTTCTTTGGCCAGGATTATTTCCCCTTTAGTTGATGAAGTTGAGGATTTTTCTCCAGGTGATGGAGGCAAAACCTTTTCAATTGGCGAGATTAAGGTGGCTCCCGTTATCTGTTATGAATTAATCGATGATGATCTGCTGAGACAAGCTGCCGCAGATTCAAATATTGTGGCGGTTCAAACCAACAGCGCAACCTTTGGAATGTCAGCTGAAAGTGCTCAACAATTGTCGATAACGAGAGTTCGAGCCATCGAACATGGCAGAAATATCGCATCGGTTTCAACCACCGGGTATTCGGCGATCATCAATAGCTCCGGAAAGGTTGTAGAACAAACAGCCATGGGAACCGCTGACAGTATTCGTGCTGAGGTTGGGCTCATTAAGGGCCAAACACCACGGGATGCTGCCGGTGACTGGGCGCTGATTGGGGTTCTGGTACTCCTTTTACTGGTTGCCCGTCGAGCCTATATCTAACGCCGATAAGTTACATTATGTAAAGTAAGAACAGGAGATTTGAGCGTGAACCCGCCCAGACCCTCCTATCGCCAAACTCCCTTAACGGTACTCATCCAGCGGCGTGCAGGCGCATACGAGGTTTCTATCGCCATGAGCACCATCGATACGGGAAACCGGTGGCCAGTACTTCATCCGAGAACCAATTGATTCGCCAGCTACCAAACCATCCAGCCTTACTGGATACCCACCCTTTTCACGGCTGTATCCCCTATCCCAATTCGAGGTAACCACAGATAGAGCTGTGTGAGGCGCATGGCGTAAGGCAGAGGCTTCCACTGAAATCTTTCCATCAATGATCTCTTGAATCTCAGCTCTAATGGAGATCATCGCATCGATGAAGCGATGAATCTCAGAGATATCTTCCGACTCAGTTGGCTCAATCATCAGTGTTCCTGCAACAGGAAATGACATGGTCGGTGCATGGAAACCATAATCCATTAACCGCTTTGCAATGTCATCAACGGATACACCTGAATCCTTGGTGATTCCGCGAATATCCAAGATGCACTCATGAGCAACACGACCATTAGCACCTGTGTAAAGCACAGGGTAGGAGTCCTGCAATTTCGCTGCGATGTAATTGGCAGACAAAATCGCAACTTGAGTTGAGTGGGTTAAACCCTCTCCCCCCAGCAAACGAATGTAAGCCCATGAGATCGGCAAGATACTGGCAGAACCATATGGTGCAGCAGATATTGGACCAGGGCCAGTTGCAGGACCTGCTAAATCATCTAATGGATGGTTAGGTAGGAAGGGCGCTAAATGTGAACGAGCGATAACAGGCCCAACACCAGGTCCTCCTCCACCGTGTGGAATTGCAAATGTCTTATGCAGATTCAAGTGTGAAACATCTGCTCCAAATTTTCCAGGTTGTGAAACACCAACCAGCGCATTTAAATTCGCACCATCCACATACACCTGGCCACCTGCATTATGAATTAACTCGCAGATTTCAGAGACCGCGGTCTCAAATACACCGTGAGTTGATGGGTATGTGATCATCAAAGCGGCAAGGGCATTTCCATGCTCTGAGATCTTGGCTTTAATATCCTCTACTGAAACATTTCCATTCTCATCACAATCAATAACGACAACCTTCATGCCCGCCATTACAGCTGAAGCGGCGTTAGTTCCATGGGCACTTGAAGGAATTAAACAGATATTTCGCGCCTGGTCTCCACGAGAATCGTGGTAATTACGAATAGCTAGTAAACCTGCAAACTCACCCTGGCTACCTGCATTTGGTTGAAGTGAAACCGCGTCATATCCGGTGATCGCAACTAACCATTCTGATAGCTGCTTGATTAACTTACGAGTTCCCACTGTTTGATCCGCTGGTGCAAATGGGTGCAGCGATGCAAACTCTGGCCAGGTGACCGCTTCCATCTCAGTAACCGAGTTCAATTTCATGGTGCATGAACCCAAAGGAATCATCGTCCTATCGAGGGCGAGATCTTTATCGGCCAAGTTGCGCAGATAGCGCATCATTCCGGTCTCGCTGTGGTTGGTATTAAAAACAGGGTGGGTTAGGTACTTGCTTGTGCGTGCAAACTTTGCAGGGATCTTCTCCCCTGCCGCATCCTTCAATTCAAGGATTTCTAGAACTTGGGCAAACAACTCTTCTGTTGTCTCTTCATCAAATGCTACCCGAATCTCAGTATCACTGACTCGCGCAAAGTTAATTCCCTTTGCAGTCGCCTTGGCATGAATCGCCTCTGCATCCTTTACAACGATATGCACGGTGTCGAATACAACATCCTCGCGATTTCCAGTTGCTGCATGAAGACGAGACGCAAAGTTGTGAACACGCTCTGCGATATCTCGCAGACCTGAAGGTCCGTGCCACATCGCATAGAAGGCGCTCATGTTTGCTAACAAAACTTGTGCGGTACAAATATTTGAGGTTGCTTTGTCGCGGCGGATATGTTGCTCACGGGTTTGCAGCGCTAAACGAAAAGCTGGCTTTCCAGTTGCATCAATACTCTGCCCAACCAAACGACCAGGCATTGATCTTTCAAGACCTGTGCGCACCGCTAGGAAACCAGCATGCGGTCCACCAAATCCCATAGGGACCCCAAAACGTTGTGCTGTACCAACTGCGATATCAGCGCCCCACTCCCCTGGTGGTTTCAATAATGTCAATGCGAGAAGATCTGTTGCTGCAATAACCAAGGCATCCTTTGAATGTGCATACTCAGCAAAGGATGTGTAATCAATAACTGTTCCCGTTGTATCTGGGTATTGAAGCAAGGCTCCAAAAAACTCACCATCAAAACCATCACGTACTACATGACCAGAATCAACTTCTACAACTGTGATACCAAGTGGTTTTGCGCGAGTTATGACGACCGCTTTTGTTTGTGGATGCACATGCTCTTCGATCAAGAAAACCGCATCATCGCTGAGCTTTGAGGCTCTACGTGCCAAGGTCATCGCTTCTGCTGCCGCGGTTGCTTCATCTAGCATCGAAGCATTTGAAATATCCAATGCGGTGAGTTCACAGATCATGGTTTGGAAGGCAAAAAGCGCCTCTAAGCGACCCTGAGAAATTTCTGGTTGGTAAGGCGTGTATGCGGTGTACCACGATGGATTTTCCAAAACATTTCGCTTAATAACCGGCGGTACTATCGTTCCGTAGTATCCAGTTCCGATCAATGAGCGAAAAACCTTATTCTCTGAAGCGATGGAGCGAAGCTCTGCGATTACCTCTACTTCGCTCTTTCCTGAATCTAGAGCTTTTTCTATAACACCCTTAATCGCGATGTTGGATGGAACTACATCGCCGATGAAGGATGAGAGATCGGAGTATCCAAGGGCTCTAAGCATCGCTGCTTCATCAACTGAGGTCGGGCCAATATGACGATCCTCAAATGATCTTGACACACAAACCCCTGTCGATAGTTAGTAGCAACTACTACAAGGCACACATGATACTTACAACGGTGTTATTACGCCCCTTTAACCTTGCGGCGTAGCGATAGTTCATCCTTGCCCTCGCCGCCCACGGTGTGACCATTTACCTCACCCTGAAGGACAGATAGAGAGCCTTCAACCTCATGCCAGACCTTGCCGACAGCGATTCCAAATACACCTTGGCCGCCCTGCAGTAAATCGATGATCTCATCTGGACTTGCACACTCATAAATTGATGCGCCATCACTCATCAAGGTGATGCGCTCTAACTCAGTTACTCCCCTGCTGCGCAGGTGATCAACAGCGGTACGAATATTTTGAAGTGACACACCAGCATCAAGCAAACGCTTAACAATCTTCAACACCAAAATGTCACGAAAGCCATACAGGCGTTGAGTTCCGGAGCCGCTTGCTGTTCTAATACTTGGCTCTACTAAACCTGTTCGTGCCCAATAATCTAATTGACGGTAGCTAATTCCAGCGGCAGAGCAAGCTGTAGCGCCTCTGTAGCCGATTTCCATCTCTTCTGGGGACACGGGGAATGCTCATTTCTCTTGGGGAGTGAGATAAATGTAAGGCTAGGTAGGAGGGGAAACAATGACCGACACGAGGCAAACCTCTACTTGAGGTTTAGGGTTACAGCGCCTATCCCGCAAAATCCTCGGGGTTGATCTGATCCAAAAACTCTCGGAACCGCTCAACCTCCTGGTTATCTCCCTCGCCCTGAGGGATCTCTACCCCCACCTCATTGAGCAGCTCCTCTGTGGCCAGGATATTGCTGTGGGTTCGAACCGCTAGCGCGATTGAATCAGATGGTCGGGCCGAGATCGAGATCGGCTCCCCTGAGCTATCGCGGAGATTAAGAGTTGAGTAGAAAACCCCATCCTTCAGCTCGGTCAGATGGACCGCAATCAAGGTTGCATCAAATACCTCAATAAGATCTTTCATCAGATCGTGGGTCAAAGGACGAGGCGGCTCAACACCTTGTTGTGCAAATGCGATCGCCGTAGCTTCCACCGCCCCTACCCAGATAGGGAGAAAACGGGAGCCATCAATCTCCTTCAACAGGAGGATCGGTTGGTTGGAGGGCATCTCGACGCGAACGCCGATTACCTCCATCGGTATCAACATTGACTATCGAAGACGGTTGAGGCCACCACGAACAAGTGCGGCATGCAAACGAATTGAAAGAGATGCGATCTCTTTTTGAACCTCTTCGGCACGAGCCTTTGATTCAGCGCTCTTCTGTCGTGTCAAAGGTGTGATCACCTGTTCGATCAATCCGATCTCACGATCTGCCGCTGATTTAAATGAGCGAAGGTGGCGCGCTTCAATTCCAAAGCCACCCATTTCAGTAACAGCTTTAGCGATCGCGAGAGCATCTCCATCGTAATGACGACCTCGAGGTGCGATTAAGCCATACCCTTCCAGTTCAACCAATTGATCCTCGGCAAGTCCACTGTTCTTCAATAGCTCCTCACGAGATAGACGCATTTCGCTAACTTCACCAAATGCACTTGGTGCCATCTCGCCATCAATAGTTGCTAAACCAATACTTGGTCGAGGTGAGGGAACTCCGCCAACAGCAGCAGGCTGTAAACCACGATCAATAGCATCAAGGTTTTCCTTGATTACCTTTAATGGCAGGTATTGATCGCGTTGGGCAAGTAGGACATAACGCAGACGCTCGAGATCTGAACTGGTGAACTTTCGGTAACCCGATGGAGTTCGCTGTGGCTCAATCAATCCTTCAGATTCAAGAAATCGAATCTTTGAGATTGTGATGTCTGCGAAATCTCCACGCAAACGGTTAAGGACTTCACCGATACTCAAATATGCGCGTGCTGGAACTGCCATGACTACTCCCCTAGTTGGAACTGACGAAAAGCAAATGGAACTTACCTATTTGAAACTCATCACCAGAAACAAGTGCATGCTCTGTGACGGAAATATTGTTGATGTAGGTTCCATTGAGCGAACCTTCATCCTTGAGAAGAAAGGAATTACCTTGCTTTGAAATTGTTGCGTGTGTTCGTGAAACAGTTACATCATCGAGAAAAATTGAACTAGATGCAGATCGGCCAATAGTTGCACCCTCTGCTGTGATCAAGAATCGAGAGCCTTTGTTTGCGCCTCGAGCGATGAGAATCATCGCCTTCTCGCCTTTGGAGCTTTGAATCTCAGCAACAACAGCGCGGTCCTCAGGGGAAAGTAAGGCGAGCTGTTCCTCTAGATGTTTTTCTGAAGGTTTTGAAACCTCACGAAGACCTAAGTGGATGGTCGAGGTGAGTTCACTCTGAGATTGCTCTGCAGCCAACGCCCCGCCTCCTCACCGTAAAGTTAAGGGTGACACTAGAGAGTTAGGCAGATAAGGTCAAGCCGTAATTTCGCCGTATTGAGCCGCGGTTAAGAGCTCGCTAGGTGCTGCCGCGACCTCGATCTTTGCCAACCAGCCCGCTCCATATGGATCGGAGTTGATTGTTTCAGGAGAGTTAGATAGCGAGTCATTAATTGCAACCACAGTTCCTGAAACGGGTGCGTAAATCTCTGAAACGCTCTTTGTTGATTCAACTTCTCCGCAGACTGCGCCGGCGGTTACCGATTCCCCGACCTTTGGAAGTTGCACATACACAATGTCTCCCAATGCAGCTTGCGCGTAATCGGTAATTCCCATTGTGTATGTCAGATTTTCAGCGCTGACCCATTCATGTTCCTTGGTGTAGGACAACTCATTAGGAATTGATGACATGGTTTCCCCGAATCTGCGAAATACCCTCGCGTGCGTAACTGATACCTGTCGAAATGTAGAGGGCAATACCCCAGATAGCAAAACTCCACCCCGCCACAAAGGCGATACTTCCCCATGCTCCATCTGCTTGCGCGAGCAACAGGAATGGGAAGGCGTACAAGAGGTTGAAGGTTGCGGCCTTTCCTAGATAGGTCACTGTAAATGGCGGAAAGCCTCGACGATTCATAATAAGTGTGATGACAGCCAGAATGAGATCTCTACCAATAATAATGGCGATCATCCATACCGGAACAATGTCGCGAATTAAAAAGACGAGCAAGGTTGCAAGGATGTAGAGGCGATCGATTGCGGGATCTGCTAACTCTCCAAAACGGGAGGTCTGATTCCAGGCACGTGCAATCTTTCCATCAAAGTAATCAGTTGCTCCGCCGATCGCTAGAACTACGATCGCCCACCCATCGGCCTCTAGGGACAGGGTGAGATAAATAAACAAAGGAATGCCGAGAAAACGCAGGAAGGTGAGAGCGTTAGGAACGCTGATCACAGATGGTCTCATTCCTTGTCGCGCTCCTTTACTCGAACAGCTACCTGAACTGGAGTTCCAGGGAATTTGAACTCCTCGCGCAGGCGACGTTCAATGAAGCGACGGTAGGAGGCCTCGATCCAACCGCTGGAGAAGACCACAAACTTAGGTGGAGCAATACCAGCTTGGGTTGCGTAATAAACCTTTGGCTGCTTGCCACCGCGAACAGGTGGTGGTGTTGCACCAATAAGTGCGCCAAGGAATGAGTTGAGCTTGGCGGTTGGAACTCGCCGTTCCCAACTATCCAAAGCGGTACGAAGAGCAGGTGCCAGGCGATCTCTATGCCATCCAGTCTTTGCAGCGATATTGACCCGTTGAGCCCACTCAACCTGATCAAGGTGTCTATCTATTTCACGATCCAATTGGTTGCGGCGATCCTCATCAACAAGGTCCCACTTATTCATAACGATCACCATCGCCTTACCGGCCTCTTCAACCATGGTGATAACCCGCAAATCTTGTTCGGTAATTGGTTCTGATGCATCGAGAACTACAACTGCAACCTCGCAACGCTCTAGCGCTGTCGCAGTTCGCAGTGATGCATAGTAATCAGTACCTGAATCCTGGTTGGCACGCTTTTTTAAACCAGCGGTGTCGATAAATCTCCATGTTGATCCGCCAAAGGACAGTAATGAGTCAACTGGATCACGGGTTGTTCCCGCTGCATCATCAACAATCGATAATGATTCTCCAGCGATTGCATTAAACAAAGAAGACTTTCCAACATTTGGACGACCAATCAAAGCAACCTTTCGATATCCATCTTGGTTCTGCGCACGTCCTACTTCCGGCAGGACATTCACGATGTGATCTAAAAGATCTCCGCTACCGCGACCATGAAGTGCGGATACAAAACGTGGTTCACCCAGACCTAAACTCCACAGCGCGTGAGCTTCAGCCTCTTCGCGCTCTCCATCAACCTTGTTACCGATAAGAATTGTTGGCTTCTTCGCCTTACGAAGATGTTGTACCAAAATGTCATCCTCATCTAAAGCACCAACCTGGGCATCAACAACAAAGCACAAAACATCTGCTTCCTGCATTGCGATTTCAGATCCTGCGCTTACTTGTACCGCAATTCCATCTGGCTTTGCTTCCCAACCACCGGTATCCATAATGATGAAGCGTCGACCGCCCCATTCACATTCATACTGAACGCGATCACGGGTTACACCAGGTGTATCTTCAACAATTGCTTCACGTCTTCCTAAGAAACGGTTAATCAAGGTCGATTTACCAACATTTGGACGACCCAAGATTGCAACGATCGGTAAACCCAGCAAATTACGCTTCTTTAAGAGCTCCCAAATACGTTCAATGGTTTCATCGAGGTCAAGGTAGGTTGAATCAACTTCAACGGCATCTGCAGCCATAACCAAGGGAGAAACAGCGCGGGTTGAATCGATTGCATCTCGGTTATCCAAAGATTGTTTTACATCAACGCTCTTATCCTCTGTTTCATTCTCACGTCTAGTAGCACGTGCATCTAAATCAGCGGTCAGGTAAATCTTCAAACCTGCTTCGGGCGCAACTACCGTTCCGATATCACGACCTTCAACTACGATTCCGCGCTCTGCTGCATCGATGATGCGATGTTGCAGATTGAGAAGCTCTCTGCGAATTTCAGGCATGGCGCTAATTCGAGAAACATTCTCAGTAACCGATGTTCCACGGATCGCATGAGTAATCTGCGTTTCTCCCGCAAAAACATTTGGCGATGATGGATCTGCCACAAATTTGATCGGATGATCTTTTATCGCTTGCAAGATTGAAAAGGCCTCTTCGCATTTATATTCAAGTGCAAGCCACGTAACTGCGCGATACAGCGCACCGGTATCTAGATAATCCCAACCCGCACGAGTTGCAATTGCTTTTGCGGTGCTTGATTTTCCAGCCCCACTTGGGCCATCAATTGCTACGACTATGCCCATGTGATGAGCCTACTTCTATTTACGAATCGGATGAACATTCCATCCGATCGAGCTCAGGTGTGAAGAGAGTTTTTCAGCATCGTTGTGCGACAAAGCAAGGGTAATCAATGCACTTAACTGTCCAGGTGAGTGCTCGATATTTAAATCTTCCACATTCACATCCATAGCTGCGCACTCATTGAAGATCGCTCCTAATTGCCCAGGTTTGTCATCGATGACGATCGGTAGATATGAGTACTCGCGTGCCTTCCCACCGTGCTTTCCTGGAATCAATGCTCTTCCTGCACGGCCTGCAGCGATTAACGCTGCGATCTTTTCAGGATCATCTAGGGCGGCAATCATGGCGCCAAGATCGTTTTGTAGATTTATTAGTAATTGTTCAAGCTCTGCACGGTTGGAGAAGATGATCTCCTTCCATAGAGATTCATCGGAGGCGGCGATCCGGGTTGTATCCCGCAACCCCTGCCCCGCTAACTCCATCCACTCCGCCGGAGTTCCTGTGAGCTGTTTGGCGATCAGCGAGGCGGCTACCTGAGGTAGATGAGAGATCTTTGCGACCGCTCGATCATGATCCTCCGCTGATAGTTCAATCGGCATCGCGCCCAACAGGTGGATTAACTCTAGAACTATCGCCTTTGAGGCTGGCTCAAGATCCGGGCTAGGCGTAAGTATCCAACTGCGCCCCTGGAACAAATCCGCCCGTGCCGAGCCCGTGCCGCCGATCTCCCGCCCTGCCATGGGATGGGTGGGCAAAAATCGTGTGGAGAGGGCTGAAATTGTCTTAACTTTTACTTCAACTTCACCCTTAATACTGCCTACATCTATGAATGTCGAGTGTGGGTTTAGTGCAAACTCCCTTTCTATGACTACCGAGAGCTGTGAGGTGGGCATCGCTAGGACCACTAGCTCCGGAGCGGGTACCTCTACCCCACCGACTAGATCATTAGCTAGGGATTGGGCCTTTGTGTCGGAGTCGATCATCTCTACCGCTACACCAGCTTGGACCAAGCCAAGTCCGATCGAGGTTCCGATCAAACCTGAGCCGACTATTCGAGCCTGAGTAAGCTTTTCTGAGGACATTACTGAGCGATATCTCTGCGCAAAGCGGCAGCGCCATGGAGGTAGATATGGCTGATCTCCTCGGCTGAACGATCTGTATCTACATGAAACATCGCTCGAATAGTTCTATCCAGAGCTCCTGGAACATCCACCTCCACAGAGCCGATTAAGGGAACATTGGCAAAGCCCATCTCACGACAGGCCGCGGCTGGAAAGGCGGCGTTGAGATCCACCGTCGAGGTGAAGAAAACAGAGATGACATCCGATGGGACCAGCCGATTGGCCTCAAGGATCGCAGAAACCAGCTCCTGCACACCAGCGGCTATATCGGCGGCGGTGTTAGCTGGAACCTGAATAGCTCCTCGGATAGCACGCAAACTCATGAGATAAGGGTACCTTTCCTCACCACATATGGTGTGTATTTAAAACTTAATATGTCGATAAAGCCTTTTAACTGTTAAAACTTTTTACTACAATTTCCCGATGCAGCCTCAACCAATACAGATCAAGTTCGACTACTACGATTATCGATAAATCTACTAGAAACCGGCATTCTGAGCGCATGATTATCGATAAATTGGTAATTTTGCCGATTATTAGCGATAAAACGATATACAGTTTTTATGGATGAAAACCGATTTATCGTAAAAAGGTTAAATATCTAAAGCCTTTCGTAGATTCATTAACTCTGTGTCATTGAGATCTCGCCAACGTCCTTCAGGGGTATCTCCCAAGGAGATCGGTCCAAACTTGGTACGGATCAAACGAAGGACATCCACACCAACCGCCTCCATCAACCGTCGGATAATGTGATATCGCCCCTCATGAATGGAGACCTCAATCCAGGCAGGTGAGAGCTGCTTAAAGGTAAGAACCCGTCCCATTCCATCCTCTAGCTCAACACCCTTAAGAAGCACCTTATCCACCCCTGTCGGCAATGGACCATCAAACTCGATGATGTAGGTCTTCTCCAGGCCAAAGGATGGGTGGGTTGCCCTAAAGGTCAGATCCCCATCATTGGTGAGCAAAATAAGCCCTTCAGAGTCCTTATCTAACCGCCCTACATGGAACAAACGCTCCCTGCGAAGGTCGATAAAATCATCCAGGGATGGGCGTCCTTCTGGGTCAAACATCGTGGACAAAACACCCCTAGGTTTATGAAGTGCAAGATAAGACTTAGTCAAAGTTCGTGTGATTGTCTCACCATCAACCATGACTTTATCTTTTTCAGGGTCACATTTGCTGCCCATCTCACGTACGGTGATTCCATTTACGGTCACTCGACCAGATTCAATTAATTCATCAGCACCGCGACGGCTTGTGATTCCAGCATCTGCGATGATCTTGTTAAGCCTCATTT
>CAZCDF010000012.1:0-16394 GCA_964497665.1 uncultured Candidatus Planktophila sp.
TCATGAAGACACCACCAACTCAGTACACAGATGAGGCAGCTCATACAAAGACTGAGGAGTTCATTTCAGGAAAGCTTGAGCGTTAAAAAGAAAAACCTTGTATGAGAAAGCGCCCCCGGGAATAATCCCAGGGGCGCTTTTTTAACCCCTCACGGAGAGTTGGGGGTTAAATCATCGCCTCTTCAGGAGTACGACGAATGTGTGCGAAGCCGGCAACAGCAAGAACTAAAAACAAAATTCCAGCAAGAAGTGAAGCCAACGCTGCATATCCAGCTACTACTCCAAAAATGCCGAAGGCATATGCCTGGAGAAGCATTCCGCGAAGTGTGTTGCCCATAAATAGGGTTTGTCGTAACTCACCGAGTTTGGCAATTTGTGCAGTATCTGTACTTCCACCTCTCACAAGACCCATGTATGCACCTGATACCTCTGAATATGTTGCAGGTTTGCCCATTACAGCGGTTGCGGAGGCATTCATGTGCTCCAAGATGTAAAGATCTGAGTAATCTCTAGCCATTTCACCAGTGGTTACCTGCATACCCGCCCATTTCATTAATTGATCCTTTGTGTTTACAGGTAATCCTTCCTCACCAGGAAAGGCGATATTTTGATTCATTAATTGGGACTGAACATTGTCATTAGCAAAACTTGCACCGTAATTGAGTAATCCGGCGAAGATAAAAAGTAATACAGCGAAACCCAGTCCAACAAAGGATACCAACTTGTCAAATGTACGTCTCTTCATTTTTTCTCTCCCTTTTCAGTGTGATGTAGAAATCAGCACAAGTAATGTTTACTCTAAAAAGGGCTTTGATAATTCGAAAAGTGTAGGAGTTAGCACTCAGTAAATTGCAGTGAGAGCCTGCACTTAAATTAAACTTATAAAGTGAGCTAATAGATAGAAGTTTTATTCAATGTGACGATTGCACATTGAGGTTCCATCAGGTCCAATCTCGAAGTGTGAACATGGAACATTTAATTTATCAAATGCTGAATCTCCATAATGTGTGCGATATGCAAGAGCTAGCAGGACTCGAAGATTTGTTTCTCCATCAGATTTAATCCCAAAGACCTGTGCGCTTCGGCTTACAGTGTTTTCAATTACCTTCTCACTATGAGAAGTTTGGGTGGCGATCGCTGCATTTGATTTGCCTTCACACACTAGCTCTAGAACTAACTGTTCAAAAGGTGTGAGTTCTCGTGATGAAATCGTTATGTCTCGTGCCATGGTAAAGCCGCCTCTCCGCGTGTTCTTATTCTGCCTCTCTTTTTTTCCTAAGTCACCCCTTAGGATGGGTGCCATGAGTGAAATTGTAAGTAGCCTTGAGAATAGAGTGCTAACCCTCACATTGAACCGCCCTGAAAAGATGAACGCTCTCACGCGATCTATGTACTCAGGGTTGGCTAAGGGACTCAATGATGCAGCAAATGATTTTGCGATCCGTGCCGTCATATTAACTTCGGCGGGTGACCACTTCACCGCAGGCAATGACATCAATGATTTTATGAACAACCCACCTACATCTGATGATTCTGAGGTGGCGCAATTCTTGGCTGCCCTACTGAACTTCCCAAAGCCGTTGATCGCTGCGGTTAAAGGCAACGCAGTTGGGGTCGGAACAACAATGTTGCTCCACTGCGATGTAGTTATTGCGGCTCCTTCTGCTAATTTTTCAATGCCATTTGCATCCCTTGGATTAGTTCCCGAAGCAGGTTCCAGCTACCTGTTTCCACAATTAGTCGGTTATCAGAGAGCGGCAAGAATCTTTATGACCGGCGAAAGTTTTGGTGCTGATGCGGCAATTGAGATGGGATTAGCGACTGCAAAGGATGCAGACCCATTGACACATGCATTAAAAATCGCCGAGCACATCGCCGACCAACCGCCACAGGCGATCATTAATACCAAGGCGTTGCTCAAGGCACGTAACCATGATTCTGTTGCAGCGGTCATGAAGGCGGAGTTTGAGATATTTGCAATGGCACTTCAATCAGATGAAGCTATGGAAGCGTTCATGAAGTTCATGTCTAAGAAGGGTAAGTAAATGTCACTAGCCGGAAAGAGAATCTTCATTACGGGCGGATCTCGCGGAATTGGTTTAGCCATTGCTTTACGCGCAGCTCGAGATGGTGCCTCAATAGCGATTGCAGCAAAGACCTCTGATCCAAATCCAAAGCTGCCGGGCACTATTCACACCGCAGCGGCAGAGATCCAAGCTGCTGGTGGTAAGGCCTTAGCGATCCAGTGCGATCTGCGCGATGAAACTCAGATCGAAGCGGCGGTAGCGCAGGCGGCGGAAACCTTTGGTGGAATCGATATTTTAATCAACAACGCTAGCGCAATTAATTTAACGCGCACAGACCAGACCCCTGCCAAACGTTTTGACTTAATGTTTGATGTCAATGTGCGTGGTACCTTTTTAACCTCACAAGCTGCGCTTCCTCATCTTCGTAAATCAGCGACAGAGGGGCGCAATCCACACATTCTTAATCTTTCACCACCACTTTCCATGAAGCCAATCTGGTTTAAGAACCATGTTGCGTACACCATGGCGAAGTATGGAATGAGCATGTGTGTCCTTGGAATGGCTGAAGAGTTTAAGCGAGATGGAATCGCTGTAAACGCCCTGTGGCCTCGTACGGTAATCGACACAGCGGCGTTGCAAATGATTCCTGGAATTGATGCAACTGCAGGTCGTACCCCCGAAATTCTGGCTGATGCTGCTTACATCATCTTTAATCGTGACGCCAAAGAGTGCACAGGAAACTTCTTTGTCGATGATGTGGTCTTAGCAAGTGAAGGCATCACCGATTTAGAGAAGTATTCAGTAACTCCGGGAACTAAGGATTTCCTTCTAGATTTCTTTCTCGACTAAACTGTGCAAATGCGCAAATTAGTCATACTCTTTTTGGCTTCTAGTCTCTCAGCTTTGGCAATAGCTAGTTCGTGGGCTCATGTCACTGTGGTCTCCTCATTCCCAGAGCAATTTTCCAATGTGAATCCCATTCCGACTCAAGTGTGGGTTGAATTTAGTGGCGAACTACAAACTCTCGATGGCCAGGCTATAAACACCTTGGAGGTGATTGACTCCACCGGCATTGCGGTCAACTATGAAGATCCAATTATTGAAGGAGCAAGAATCACTACCAAGGTTTCAGGACAAAGCGCACCAGGAGTATTTACCGTTAAGTATCGAGTGGTCGGTGATGATGGGCACGTCATCGAAGGGGAGTACACCTTTAACGCATCGCCCGATTACTCAGCCACACAATCACCAATGCCTATAAGTGGGCCGGAAAGTGGCTCGTCAATTCCGGCAGGCGGGGTTTTGCTTGGGGCGTTAGTGCTGGTGTTTATTGGTGGAATTGTTACAAAGGTTGTCAGTCGGAGAGTGCGGTAGATATGCCTAAATTGGATTTGGAGCTCAACGGGGCAAATGTCATCGAAGAATCTGAGCGCTCTGGAAAAGCGCGCTCTTTATTTTGGCCGTGGGCAGGTGCCAATGTTTCATTATTGGCATTGTCGTATGGAGCCTTTTTCCTTGGCTTTGGTGTCTCATTTAGACAAGCAACAATTGCAGCCATCATAGGAACAATTGGCTCCTTCTTACTGGTCGGAATAAGTTCACTAGCTGGCAAGCGTTCCAACGCGCCAACGATGGTTCTTTCTCGCGCATCATTTGGGGTAAAGGGCAGCAGAGTGCCAGGAGCTCTTTCATATTTAATCTTTGTTGGGTGGGAGATTGTCTTGGTTTCCCTCGCAACATTGGCTACTGGAACTATCTTTGCCCGCATTGGTGGGATTGATCGTAACCTGTCATTACTACTGGGATTCACCATGGCTGCGACTCTGACAGTCATCGGGGGAGTTCTCGGCTTTAAAGTCATTATGAGACTTCAGAAATTGCTTACAGTCATTATTGTTGTAATGACCATGTTTTACATCGCATTAACGATTGATAATGTTTCATGGAATGTAGTCACATCAATTCCAGATGGAAGTTTTCAGAGCTTTGTTGGCGCAGTGATCTTTGCAATTACGGGAATCGGACTCGGCTGGGTAAATGCTGCCGCCGACTACTCTAGATATTTGCCCCGTACCGTTTCAAATAAATCGGTAGTTGGGTGGACGGTTTTAGGTGCATCGATCGTTCCAATCATTCTTGTTATCTATGGAGCTGCGCTCTCTGGAAGCAGTAAGACACTGAGTGATGCAATTTCAATGGATCCAATTGGTGCGTTAACTACATTACTTCCAACCTGGTTTTTAATTCCATTTGCCCTGGCTGCAATCCTTGGCCTAGTAGGGGGCGCAATCTTGAATCTCTACTCATCAGGCTTGGCTCTAGTTTCGATGGGAGTTCCGGTAAAGCGCTATCAAGCTGCAATTATTGATGCGATCATTATGTTTGGTGGAGCGATCTATATCGTGTGGGTGGCGGATAACTTCTTCTATCCATTCCAGGGTTTCTTAATTACGTTGGGTGTTCCGGTAGCGGTTTGGTCCTCAATTTTTGTTGCCGATGTTCTCATTCGCAAAAAAGCATATAGTGAGAGAGATTTGTTTGACGCTAAGGGAATCTACGGATCGGTGAATAAAGGATCGATTTCGCTCATGGTGCTTGGATCGGTTATTGGTTGGGGTTTTGTGACCAATACATTTGCGCCATGGCTTGAATGGCAGGGATATTTCTTAGATCTCATCGGGGGTAAAGATGGTCCTTGGGCGTACTCAAACATCGGTGTCATATTTGCTCTACTTTTTGGCTTCTTTGGCCATGTACTGCTTGCTACTCGAAAAGTTCGCGCACAGGAGAGTTTGCTCAGTTAGAGTTAGGGCATGAGACGTCGGATGGCACCGCTGCGGGATTTCCTGAATCGCGAATCAACAAGCGGGGTTCTCATTTTGCTGGCGTCAGCACTTGGCTTAATTACAGCGAATTCGCCGCTAGCTGACAATTACTTTTCTACCTTAGATTTCCGGATATCGCTGGGAGCCGATTGGTACCTGATTGATCTCTCCATATTAAAAGTAATCAACTACCTACTGATGAGCATCTTCTTCTTTGTTGTCGGTTTAGAGATTAAGCGTGAGTTAACAACGGGCCACCTTGCCTCATTCAAAAAAGCGCTACTGCCATTTGTTGCAGCGCTAGGTGGCATGGCTGTTCCTGCCTTGATTTACCTCGCTATCGCAGGTGGAGTCGCACCTGGTGGCTGGGGAGTGCCCGTTGCCACCGATATCGCCTTGGCCGTTGGCCTACTCACGATGATCGGACCAACGGTTGCAGCTTCATTACGTTCATTCCTGCTGGCACTTGCTGTCATAGATGACATCGGTGCAATCCTTGTAATCGCACTTGTGTATTCAACTGGAATCAATTTTTCTTGGTTGGCAGCAGCATTTCTATCCATCGCCTTTATCGCCGCACTTAAAAAGGGTGGGGTCGAATCCACACTTGTTTACTCACTCTTTGCCTTTACTCTGTGGTTCTCGCTTTACAAAACTGGTGTTCATCCAACGTTAGCTGGAGTGATTTTAGGGTTAATGACCCCCAATATTGTTCGCAAGCGCACCAAGGTTGAAGATGTCGATGATGGTTCAGTTTCAGTCATTGAATGGTTGGAACACAAATTCCATCCGATCAGCACATTTGTGGTCGTGCCAGTTTTTGCATTCGCAAATACCGGGGTAGTCATAACAATGGAATCGATTAAGGGTGCATCGCAGTCGCTCGTTGCATGGGGAATCTTCTTCGGATTGGTTGTTGGAAAGCCTGTCGGTGTTCTCTTGGCTTCAATTTCTGCCAAGAATTTAAAACTTGCTGATTTCCCTGAAGGAGCATCAAACTCTTCAATCCTTGCAACAGGAAGTGCTGCTGGTATCGGGTTCACAGTAGCGATTTTCATAGCGAATTTAGCCTTTGATGATGCGCAGACTCAGGACATCGCTGTTCTGGCAGTAATCGTTGCATCGGTGGTGAGTGCGCTCTTGTCTATTACTCTCTTCAAAGTACTCGGAAGAAAGTAAATAACAAAACCCGCCTTTTGAGGGGCGGGCTTTGTCATTAAGAATTACTTAGATGTCGTAATACAGTTCGAACTCAGCTGGGTGCGGACGTAGTCGAACGTAGTCGACCTCTTCCTTACGCTTGAATGCGATCCAGGTATCAATAAGATCCTTTGCAAATACTCCACCTCGAGTGAGGAAGTCGTGATCAGCCTCAAGGTTGTTGAGAACTTGATCCAAAGAACCAGGAACTTGAGGAATTGAAGCGGCCTCTTCGCCTTCTAGCTCGTAGAGATCTTTATCAACTGGGGCAGGTGGTTCGATCTTGTTCATGATTCCATCAAGACCAGCCATAAGCATTGCTGCGAAAGCTAGGTATGGGTTTGATGAAGGATCTGGGCAACGGAACTCAATGCGCTTTGCCTTTGGATTGGAACCTGTAATTGGGATACGGATACAAGCCGAGCGGTTACGAGCTGAGTAAACAAGGTTCACGGGGGCCTCGTACCCTGGAACTAAGCGGCGATATGAGTTCACAGTTGGATTAGTGAAAGCAAGTAGTGAAGGTGCATGCTTCAAAAGTCCACCGATGTACCAACGTGCCATGTCTGAGAGATCGCCGTAGGTTCCTGCTTCAAAGAACAGTGGCTTTCCATCTTTCCATAGTGATTGGTGAACGTGCATTCCTGAGCCGTTATCCCCAAAGAGAGGCTTTGGCATAAATGTCGCGGTCTTTCCACCTTGCCAAGCGGTATTGCGGATGACGTACTTAAACTTCATTACATCATCACCGGCTGTAAGAATGTCGGTAAAGCGGTAGTTAATCTCCATTTGTCCTGCTGTACCCACTTCGTGGTGTGAACGCTCTACAAGTAGTCCCACCTTGCCAAGCTGCATCACCATTTCATCGCGAAGATCTGCGAACTGATCTGTTGGTGAAACAGGGAAGTAGCCACCCTTCACACGTGTGCGGTAACCACGGTTAGGTGTGCCATCTGCGTCGTACTCGACGCCGGTATTCCATGCGCCTTCATATGACTCAATCTCGTGAACGGCAGAGTTAATGCCAGTCTTGAAACGAACACTGTCGAAGACATAGAACTCCGCTTCTGGTGCAAAGAATGCAGTATCAGCAATTCCAAGTGAGCGCATGTAATCAACAGCACGTGCCACTACACCACGAGGATCGCGACTGTATGGAGTGTTATCAACTGGATTGTGAACAGAGAAGATAATGATGAGGGTTTTTTCTTTGCGGTAAGGATCAATGTATGCAGACTCTGGAACTGGTAGCAGTTTCATATCTGATTCATTGATTGTCTGGAAACCTCTAATTGAGGAACCATCAAACATAAGGCCATCAGTGAACACAGCTTCATCAAATGATTCAACAGGAACGTTGAAGTGATGCTGGATTCCAGGCAAATCTGTAAAGCGAACATCAACTAATTTGACATCCTCTTTCTTAATGTAGGCAAAAATTTCTGCGGCGTTCTTAAACATGCATCTCCCAATTTCACATGTGATGCGCAGATTCCTCATCATTGAGTTTCTGGCGCTTTTACGTAGTTGAACCCTAGGTGTAGAGCATGAAATCGGCATAACCCGCTTGTTAAATTCATGTTACGTCTGCTGGATTAGGCCATTAGGCTTGGGGGGTGAGCGTGAATTTCATCCGAGTTACCCTCGGCCGTCGCATGTCGGCGTTAATGGTCGATTGGTTGGCCTGTTACTTCATCGTGGCTGCGACAACAGGAGGGATAGGAAAGATGGCTCCCAACCGGTCATGGTTAGTTCTGGCGCTTTTCTTTGCCGAGGTCGCGATTCTTTCAGCGCTTCAAGGTGCATCATTGGGACATCGAATCTTCGGTATCAAGATTATTAGATTTGCCGATGGTGGAGTGGTGACTCCGCTTCAGGCGCTGATCCGATCCTCGCTGCTTATCACCGTCATATTTGCAATCACCTTTGATGAAAATGGCAGAGGACTACATGAGCGATTGAGTGGAACTGTTTTAACTCGAAGTTAGCGAATCTTTGGTGCGCGGGTTGGCATCGGACCCTTTGGGATTGGCATAGACATTCCACCAACAGCCTTGAGACGTGCGCGAACCTCACGCATTTGATGTGCAGTTAATTTTTTAGGAAGACGGCGCATCTGCTTTTGTAACTTGCGGATTGGTACACGTCCATCTTCATTACCAACAAGAATTTCGGTGATTGGCACACCTGGAGCAAATCGCTCCGCCTTCTTGCGCTCATCGGTGAGCATCTGACGAACTGCATTTGTTCCTTCGCCGGTCAGAACAATACCTGCACGTCCCACACTACGGTGAACCATGTCTTGATTTCTTGCGACCGCCACCGCAGGAGTTGTTGTCCATCCCTTACGAATTGCCATAAGAACGCTTGCACCTGCACCAATTTGTCCTTCAATTGATGCGTAAGCAGCTGTTCCTGCCTGACGTGTGAAAAAGAAAAGGGTGATAAGAAGTGCAACTGGTAGAAAGACAAAGGCAAAGTAAATTGGGCTACCAAGAGCTGAACCAATTGCGATTCCGATTCCCCACGAGACGGCGAAGATGCCGATCAGTGCAGCGGTAATCCAAGGCTTTACCTGCTTAGTGACCTTGTAAGCATCGCGAAAGGTTTGAAAGCGAGGCTTCTTAATCTTTTGTTCTTTGGCTTTTCTCTTAAACATGTCATCAGTTTAGTGGGGCGGGAGCGGTTCCACCAAGACGAGCCGGTGCCCAACGCTGGCCGACATGGCTATCAGGGTATTTTTCCTGAACTTCATGAAGCATGGAGATCATTATTTGGCGGAGTTGTCGCTCAGCGCTCTCGATATCGACATCCTTGCCATAATGTATTGGCGCACCAAATGAAACAGATATGGGTGTTTTACCGCGTTTGAAATTTGGTTTTACGCCCTTTGTCGAGACACGTTGTCCACCCCAGACAATTGTGGGAATAATCGGAACTCCGGAATCGACGGCAAGACGCATCGCTCCAGATTTCAACTGTTTAATCTCAAAGCTAGTTGAGATAGTTGCTTCCGGAAAAATGCCAACAATCTCTCCAGCCTTGAGAGCTTTCAAAGCCGCCACATATGAGGGAGCACCATTGCTGCGATCGACATTGATATGGTGCATGCCGCGCATTAGTGGTCCAGCGATCTTATGGTCGAAAATTTCTTTCTTTGCCATAAAGCGAACATATCTTTTAACTGGAAGTACACCAGTGCCGGCAATTGCAAAATCTAAGTAGCTAACATGGTTGATAGCTAGAATTGCGCCACCTTTTCGGGGAATGTTCTCATCGCCTTGGAAATTAAATTCAAATCCAAGGTACCTCCAGAAGCCTTTAACCAGAGCAATTACTGGGGGATAGACCAGATCAGCCACGAGCAGATTTCTTTTCCATTGCTTGCTTGTACAAGCGGCCTGCGCGATAGGAGGAGCGAACTAGCGGACCGCTCATGACTCCGAGGAAACCAACCTGTTCTGCTTCTTGGGCGAGTTCGACAAACTCCTCAGGTTTAACCCAACGTTCAACTGGGTGGTGCTTATTTGTTGGGCGTAAGTACTGTGTAATTGTGATTAAGTCACACCCTGCGTTGTGCAAATCAACTAATGCTTGCGATATTTCTTCACGGGTTTCACCTAGTCCAAGAATTAGGTTGGACTTAGTAATCAAACCAAAATCTTGAGCCATGCCGATGACTTTAAGGGATTTCTCGTAGGTAAAGGCAGGTCTAATCTGCTTGAAAATACGTGGAACGGTTTCTAGGTTGTGGGCAAAAACTTCTGGGCGAGTTTCAAAGATCGGATTTAGAAGCTCTGGCTTGGCGTTGAAATCTGGAGCAAGCATCTCCACACCTGTACCTGGATTTAACTCATGGACAGCACGAATAGTTTCTGCGTATAACCAGGAACCTTCATCTTCAAGATCATCGCGTGTTACTCCGGTAATAGTTGCGTAACGAAGACCCATCGACTTAACCGATTCAGCAACCTTGCGTGGCTCTTCTCGATCGATAGGAAGTGGCTTGCCGGTATCAATATTGCAAAAGTCGCACCGTCGAGTGCAGCGATCGCCACCAATCAAAAATGTTGCTTCTTTATCTTCCCAACATTCAAAGATGTTTGGACACGCTGCCTCTTGGCAAACGGTATGCAACCCCTCGCTCTTAACTAATGAGCGCAGACGTGTGTATTCCGGACCCATGTTGGCGCGGGTCTTAATCCACTCAGGCTTTCTCTCAATTGGTGTGAGCGCATTGCGGGCTTCAATGCGAAGCAGTTTGCGCCCTTCTGGTGCCATTGTCATGCGCTCACCCTTCTGAGAGATTCAAAGATATGCCGTTCAACTAACGGTGAAACTTCTTCAATTGTGATTGCGCGATTTAATTCAATTTCAAGTGAGGTGACACCGGCATCAGAGATTCCACATGGAATTATGGATTTGAAAGAGGAAAGATCTGGATTTACATTAATTGCAAAGCCATGCATCGATACTCCCTTAGCAACGCGAACACCGATGGCTGCAATCTTGCGATCTCCGCTGGAATCGCGAATCCATACACCTGAGCGCCCGTCAATACGTTCCGTTGCTAAACCTAAATCAGAGCAGACCGCCATCAATCCAGATTCAATCTCTCGAACAAAACCGACAAGTTCAGTGGGATTGATCAGCTTCACAATTGGGTAACCAACCAATTGCCCCGGTCCGTGCCAGGTGATGCGCCCACCGCGATCTACATCAATCACAGGGGTGCCATCGGATGGCTTTTCTGATTCTTCGGTGCGACGTCCTGCTGTAAACACAGATGGATGTTCTAAGAGCAGCAATGTGTTGGGGCGCTTGCCATCGACTACATCCTGATGAATAGCCTTTTGGGATTCCCACGCCTTCTGGTAATCAACTAACCCGTGGCGCGATAACGCTATCGCCGACTCCGAGGTACTTTCCAATAGGGGCACAGCCACAGCCTAAAGGTAGGATCGCCCTCTAACCAATTGAAGGCTAAAGAGCCGAGAGAACCTAAGGGGTTTGTAGATGTCCGCCACGTTAAGCAAGAAGAGCCGCCGTCCACTTGTCTACGCCCTATTGGTGATTTTCCTGTGGTTTGGTGCCAGCGGAGTCTTTGGACCCTTGTTCGGCAAGCTTTCGACAGTTCAGGAAAATGACAACTCAGCCTTCCTGCCAGATAGCGCAGAATCAACCCAGGCCGCCAAAATTATTGAGAAGTTTAATCAAGATCAAAACCAAAGCCTTCCAACACTGGTGCTTTACCTTGGCGAGGTAAATCCAGAAAAGATTGCAGCGCTCAATGAACATCTTGCAAAGATCGGTTCACAGACAATTATTGGAACCGATGTTCCTATCTCAAAGTATCTGACTCAGGGGGAGCAGATTTTTGCCTTCCCATCACAAGATGGAAAAGCCTTACTTGTAAATCTCCCATTTAAGTCAGAGATTGCAACTGATTTACTCCCCAATAACAAACCAGCTTTACCCGAGGTAATTGAAACCCTTCGAGAAGACTCTGCAGAGTTTGCTAAAAGTGTGGGACTCACATCTAATGTGACCGGAATCGGTGCCTTGCTGGGTGATTTGTTTGGCGCATTTGAGGGAATCGACTCATCGTTGCTATTGACGACACTGATTGTTGTTGCCCTCATTTTGATAGTCGTTTACCGATCACCGGTTCTCTGGATTCTGCCGCTCTTTTCTGCGGTGATCGCATTGTCAACAGCTGGTGGCCTGGTCTATCTCTTGACTAAAAATGATGTGATCGATCTCAATGGGCAGTCGCAGGGTATTTTGTCGGTGCTAGTTTTAGGTGCGGCTACAGATTATGCGCTTCTACTTATCTCTCGTTACCGCGAAGAGCTCCATCACTTTGAACATCCAGCACAGGCGATGAAGGCAGCGCTCAAGGGTGTCTTTGAACCCATTGTGGCATCTGGTGCAACAGTTATTTCAGCGCTCTTGGTTTTACTACTTAGCGATTTATCTGGAAACCGCGGACTTGGTCCAGTTGGAGCGATCGGCGTTGCTGCTGCCGTTGTAACAATCCTTACCTTGTTGCCAGCGTTATTGGTTGCCTTTGGTCGCTGGATTTTCTGGCCTCGCATTCCGCGCAATGATGATGTCAACACTCAACTTGCGGGAACCTGGGCAAAGATCGGTGCTGCGGTTGAGAAGCGTCCACGCAAATTATGGATCATCACCGCGGTAGGTCTTGCAATACTTGCAGGATTTTCAACGACCTTGAACGCTAAGGGTTTATCTACCGCAGATGCATTTACCCAACGACCAGATTCAGTGGTCGGCCTTGAGTTACTGGGAGAGCATTTCCCAGGTGGATCTGGACAGCCAACTGAGGTGATAGTTCGAGAAGAGTTGGTTGATCCAGTATCTGCGGCTCTTATGAATGTTTCTGGTGTCTCCTCTGTTGAGCCGATGCGCATTACGCCTACAGCTCCCGGACAGCCACCTGCCGCGATCAAGGTTGTGGATGGAAGAGTTATTCTCAATGCGACTCTTTCGCTGAACCCAGATTCAGTAGAGGCTCGAGATGTAATCCCTGTGATTCGTGATGCTGTCCATGCGATCGATCCTGACATCTTGGTCGGAGGAAGTACCGCGGTCGCATTTGACACCGATGTTTCGGCAAATCGAGATAATCGAACAATCATTCCGATTGTTCTCATTTTGATCACAATCATTCTGGGTCTGCTACTTCGCAGCATTTTGTCAGCAGCTTTACTTCTAGGAACAGTTGTCCTCTCATTCTTTGCAACTTTAGGTGCCTGTCAATTGGTCTTTGAGCACATCTTTGGATTTAAGGGTGCTGACACCTCCTTCCCATTGTTTGCCTTTATCTTCTTGGTTGCACTGGGAATTGATTACAACATCTTCCTCATGACTCGTGTACGAGAGGAAAGTGCAAAGATCGGAACGCGTGCCGGTGTGATTAAGGGCTTAACCGTTACTGGTGGTGTGATCACCTCAGCCGGTATCGTTTTAGCAGCAACCTTCGCAGTTCTGGGAGTCCTTCCATTGGTCTTCTTAGCTGAACTTGGCTTTGCTGTTGCCTTCGGTGTCTTGCTCGATACCTTGATTGTTCGAACAATCTTGGTTCCGGCGCTGGTTCATGACATCGGTGGAAAAGTTTGGTGGCCATCTAAGTTACAGAACTCTTAAGCATGGTTCTGCGCGTAGGAATAGCTGGTTACGGCCTTGCCGGTCGGTACTTTCATGCGCCGTTGCTTAAGGGATGCGGCTTTGAGCTCACCTCTGTTTTAACCTCTAATCAAGTTCGCAGAGCCCAAGCACTAGAGGATTTTCCAGAGACATCAGTTGTGGGAACAATGGCTGAACTTGTTGCCCACAATCTGGATTTAGTGGTGGTAGCGTCGGCAAACCTTGCTCATGCTGAACAAGCAATGACCGCGCTTAGGGCTGGTGTTCCAGTTGTGGTTGATAAACCTATGGGACGAAATCTGGAAGAAACCCAAAAAATCATTGAGCTCTCACGATCTCTTGGTGTTCCTGCTACAACTTTTTTCAATCGCAGATGGGATAGTGATGCGTTAACAATTAAAAAGGTTATTGCGTCGGGTGTACTTGGAGAAATTCACCGGCTGGATTCGCGCTTTGAAAGATTTAGGCCTGAAGTCAATAGCGATTCATGGAGAGAGAACCTGAGCGCTGCAGATGGTGGCGGGCAACTGCTCGATCTACAACCACACTTAATCTCTACCGCCATCGATTGGTTTGGCAACGCAGAGTTAGTAACCGCATCTGTGAGATCAATTCGTGGCGCAGCAGATGATGATTCAGTGCTTGTATTGCGCCATAACTCCGGCGTCATGTCTTACCTGTCAGCAAGTGCCGTTGTAGGGGCTCCCGGACCTCGCATTCGAATTTTAGGCAGCAAGGGCGCACTTGTGATCAATGATTTAGATCCTCAAGAGGCTCTGCTGCGTGCAGGTAAGTTTCCACAAGGGGGTAGCTGGTCTGAGTCAACACTCTCTACCGCCCACATTTACCGAGGCGCTGAGGTTGAAGAGGTTAAAGCGGTGCCTGGCAACTACGCACTGTTCTATAGCGCTGTTGAGTCGGCAATTAGGAAGGACACACCTTGGCCCGTTTCTCATGACGATGCTTTGTTAGTTGCTTCCTTAATTGATCAAGCAAGGACCGTTGGAACTCGTGGCTAATTCCTCAGATATTTTAATTGTTGGTGCAGGGTTAGCTGGACTCAGTGCCGCAATTGCTCTGCAGGATGCTGGCAGAGATGTCCGGGTAATTGAAAGTTCAGATCGTCCCGGTGGGCGAGTTACATCAGATGTGATCGATGGCTTCATCTGTGATCGTGGTTTTCAACTCATAAATTCCAAGTACCCAGCGCTGAAAGAGTTAGATGTCATCAAAGATATTGATTTCATTACCGCTCCTCGCGTAATCGAAGTTGCGTTAGGCAATGATCGTAGAACATTAGGTGATCCTCGCATTGCACCATGGACCGCTCTAGATCGAGCAACTGGAACGATTCCAGAGAAGTTGTTTCTCCTGAGGTTCTTAGCAAGCACACCAAAAGAGAGTCAATCGGTAGAGGATGTACTTAAAGCAGCTGGATCAACGTATCATCGGGTGTTGCGTCCATTTTTACATGGAGTTTTTCTTACCGATCCAAAAAATGTTGATGCTCGTTATGGTCAAACAGTCATCAGAAGCTTTGTTTCTGGCTCCCCAGGCATTCCCCGTAAGGGAGTAGCAGAGCTCTCTAAGGCGATTGCAGCACGCGTTGACTCGATTACATATGGAGTCCAAGTGGATGGCATCGAAAATGGTGTTGCTAAAACTTCGGCTGGAGATTTCAAGGCCTCACACATTGTTGTTGCAACAGATGCAACTACAGCCACTCAGTTACTAGGACTACCTGAGGTTGCACGAATGGCTGGATGCATCACCTGGTATCACAGCGTTGTAAACAACCCTTCAGGAACCGGACGCTTGGTAGTAGATGGACAATCGAGAGGACCAATTCTCAATTCAATCGTGATCTCAGATATCTCCTCAGCTTATGCACCTGCGGGTCACCACTTGATCTCGACTACTACCGAGCTGGGTTCGACAGAATCCGATGTCCGCAGACATTTATCACTCATGTGGGGAGTGAGCACCCACGATTGGGAGTTCATTGCTAAGTATGAGATTCCAGCAGCGCTCCCAATTCAAAGCGTAGGACGAGCGCTCTCGCAAACAATTAAAGTTTCAGAAAAGGTATATGTTGTTGGAGATCATCGAGCTGTGCCGTCGCAGCAAGGCGCACTTTTTTCAGGCCGAATGGCCGCGCAATTAATCCTCAATGAGGGCAGATAGCGCCTCAGAAATGTGTGGATAGTCCCAAGTAAAACCAGCATCTTGCAAAACATGAGGAATCACTCGCTTTGATCCAAGAATCTCAGATGAAAATCCGCCTAGAGCAATCTTTAATGCGATCGCTGGAGCTGGAAATAGTGCGGGGCGATGCATAGCTCGCGCTAACGCCGCGGTGAACTCTTGATTGGTAACAGGATTTGGTGCGGTGAGATTTACGGGACCGGAGATTGGATTCTCCAAAGCAAAGACAATTGCTCGAATTTGATCATGCAAGGTTATCCAAGACCACCATTGCTTACCATTGCCAAGTTTTCCACCAAGACCTAAACGAAACAGTGGCAACATTCTTCCAAGTGCACCGCCAGTTGGATCCAGAACAAGTCCTGTACGAATCTTCACCGTTCGAACATCGCCTGCAAGATCTGCAGCGGCCTCCCACTCGCGACACACCGCGGCAAGAAAATCATCACCAGCACGATCAGTTTCGACAACAGCGCGATTTCCACTTTCACCATACCAACCAATTGCAGAGGCTGAGATAAATACCTGTGGCTTTAATTCAGCTACAGCATTGGCAATAGCGGTTGTACCCAATAGTCGAGAGTTAAGAATCTCGCTCTTGTACTTCTTGCTCCAACGTTTATCACCAACACCAACACCTGCTAAGTGAATGATTGCATCAACACCACGCAAAGGTTCTAGATCAACAAAGCCTGTTTGTGGATCCCACTTGACTTCATCAGGAGCAACAGGGGTGCGTCGAACTAAGCGCTGAACAGTGTGACCTTCTGCCTTGAGGTGCCCAACCAGCGCTGTTCCGATTAATCCGGAGGCACCTGTGATTGCGATGCGTTGAGGAACTGACATGAACTGTTAGAGACCTAGATCAGATTCAAAGGCGCCACCTTCTAGGCGCTCCTTTAAGGTAACTAAGAATCGTGCAGCATCTGCTCCATCAACCACACGGTGGTCGTAAGAGAGTGCAAGG
>CAZCDF010000013.1:0-16362 GCA_964497665.1 uncultured Candidatus Planktophila sp.
ATCGCAGAGTGCTCCTTAAACTTTCTGGAGAAGTTTTTGGTGGAGAAAAAGGCATTGGTGTAGATCCTGATGTCGTTCAAGATATTGCTAAGCAAATTGCAGATGTGGCTCGCAGCGGAGTTCAGGTAGCGATCGTTGTTGGAGGCGGTAATTACTTCCGTGGAGCTGAGCTATCACAGCGCGGAATGGATCGCTCACGTGCTGACTACATGGGAATGCTTGGAACAGTTATGAACTGTTTAGCACTTCAGGATTTTCTCGAAAAAGAGGGGGTTGGAACTCGCGTACAAACCGCCATCACAATGGGCCAGGTTGCAGAGCCATACATTCCTTTGCGTGCAATCCGCCACCTTGAAAAGGGTCGTGTAGTAATTTTCGGCGCAGGTGCAGGAATGCCATTCTTTACAACAGACACCGTGTCAGCACAGCGTGCACTAGAAATTGGGGCAGAGGCGTTGCTTCTTGCCAAGAGCGGTGTCGATGGCGTCTACAGCGCAGATCCGAAGAAGGATCCAACCGCAACAAAATACGACACCATTTCATATGACGAGGTCTTGTCTAAGTCTCTGGCGGTTGCAGATGCTGCCGCCTTTGCTTTGTGCCGTGAAAATAAGTTACCAATCGTTGTCTTTGATTTAATGAAAAATGGAAACATCGGCCGCGCAGTTCGTGGTGAAGTAATTGGAACTCTCGTCGCATAAGCGATGAGTCAGATGTAAGAAGCGGTAAGAGGAGCGAAAGAATGGCAGATGTAGCAAGCGCCCTTAAGGACGCTGAAACCAAGATGAACAAAGCGGTTGAGGTTGCTAAGGATGATTTTGCAACAATCCGCACTGGTCGTGCTCACCCATCTCTCTTTAATAAGGTCATGGTCGATTACTACGGCACCTACACCGCGCTTTCACAGTTGGCAACGATTCAAGTACCGGAAGCTCGCATGGCCTTGATTTCCCCCTTTGATAAAGGCGCGATGGCTTCAATTGAAAAAGCTATTCGTGAATCAGATTTAGGGGTAAATCCCGGTAATGATGGAACCGTTATCCGCGTCAACTTCCCACAACTGACTGAGGAACGCCGCAAGGAGTACATCAAGGTTGTGAAGACCAAGGCTGAGGATTCAAAGATTTCTATGCGAAATATCCGTCGTGCGGCAAAGGAAGCGATGGAGAAGTTAGAAAAAGATGGAGAGATTGGCAAGGATGATCTGGCCCGCGGTGAAAAAGAGCTTGAAAAAATTACCGCAGATCATGTTGCAAAGATCGATGAGCTGCTCAAGCACAAAGAGGTCGAACTCCTAGAGGTATAGGGGCTCATATATGTCAGATCTGCACTCGATCAACGAAGCGATCAATAAAAAGGCTGGGCGCAAGCTTCTGCCATCTATTGGCGTTGGTTTATCGTTGATTGCCTTGGTGTGGTTTGCACTTTCGTATCAACGTGCAATTTTCGCAATTGTTGTAGCGATCGCAGTTATTTTGGGTGTGCGCGAATTAGTGCGCGCCTTTGCAGCTCGTGGAATTGTTATTTCATTTAACGGATTAACCCTTGCCGCTATTGGGTTGTCCTATGCAGCCTGGGTCGGGGGAGTAGCAGGTCTTGCAATTGCAACAGCTATCGCCTTTCCATTGTTATTGATTCGCGCCTTATTGCAGGGTCCAGAAGGTTTTGTAGCTAAAGCCACCGCTACAACCTTTGGGTTGTTATACCTACCCTTCTTAGCTGGCTTCTTAATTCTCTTAGCTCGTCCAAGCACAGGTTTTCAGCGAGTAATGACCTTTGTGGTTTTAGTTGGTTGTAACGACACCTTTGGTTACATAGTTGGAGTATTACTCGGAAAGCATCCGCTAGTTCCAAAGATTTCTCCGAAAAAAACTTGGGAGGGTCTTGCCGGATCATTGATTTTTACAATGATTGGTGGAGCACTTGCCTTTAACTACATCATGGATATGCATTGGTGGATCGGTCTAATCGTTGGATTAATGATTGTCTTTACCGCTACCTGTGGAGATTTAATTGAAAGCGCGATGAAGCGAGATTTGAGTTTGAAGGACATGGGCACATTGTTGCCAGGACATGGCGGCATGTTAGATCGCTTGGATTCAGTAGTTTTGTCAGCACCGGCGATGTGGCTGGCCCTTGAACTTGTAAAGCATTTCCTATGAGCGGCAAAGTACCTGAGATCAACCTAGTTTTTGATGAGCCGGTACAGCGCAAGAAAGCCCCCAAACATTTAGCTGACTTTGCTCCAGGAGATCGCAAGGCCTTTGCCAAGGAGTCAGGTTTTCAGCCATTTCGTGCCAGCCAGGTTGCCAATCATTACTTCTCGCATTTATCAAATAATCCAGATGAGTGGACAGATATCCCAGCGGCTGAACGTCACGCTATCGCTGATGCCTTGACCCCTAAGATGATTGAACTTGTCACAACTCGCACAACAGATAACGGCATGACACGTAAAGATTTATGGAAGTTGCATGATGGTGTGTTAGTTGAGAGTGTATTAATGCGTTACACCGACCGAGTTACTGTGTGTATTTCATCCCAGGCAGGGTGCGGTATGAACTGTCCATTCTGCGCAACGGGCCAGGCTGGATTAACCCGAAACCTATCTGCCGCTGAAATCACCGATCAGATTGTTGCCGCCGCTCGTGCGTGTGCAAATGGTGAACTTCCGGGTGGGCCAACTCGGCTTTCCAATATTGTTTTCATGGGAATGGGCGAGCCGTTGGCAAACTACAACTCAGTTGTCAGAACCCTTCGCAACATCACAGATCCAAATCCAGATGGTTTAGGAATCAGCGCACGTTCGGTAACTGTTTCAACCGTTGGTCTAGTCAATGGAATTGAAAAGTTAATGGAGGAGGGGATTAGTTGCACCTTAGCGGTCTCCTTGCACACACCAGATGATGAGCTCCGCGATACCTTAGTTCCGATTAACAATCGCTTCAAAATTCGCGAGGTGCTGGCGGCTGCAGATGCTTACGAGAAAAAGACAGGGCGCCGATACTCAATTGAGTACGCATTGATCCGAGATATCAATGATCAATCGTGGCGCTCAGATCTTTTGGGTCGTTTGCTCAAAAACCGAAATGCCCATGTGAATTTGATTCCGCTCAATCCAACTCCAGGTTCAAAGTGGACCGCATCGCGCCGTGAAGATGAAGTTGAGTTTGTTCGCATCTTAGAAAGCTATGGAGTCCCAGTAACGGTTCGAGACACTCGTGGCCGTGAAATCGATGGGGCGTGCGGACAGTTAGCGGCGGCGGAAAAAGGCAAGCCGGTCGGTTAAATTGCGACTAGTTACTTCTAGGGGTAATTGCTAGGCTCTGGAACATGAAAAAGCTTAGTAACTTCATCAACGGTAAGTCAGTCGATTCAACATCAGGTGAGACAACAACTTTAATCAATCCTGCAACGGGCCAGCCATTTGCAACTGCGCCTAAGTCAAATGCGGCAGATATTGATGCAGCCTTTAAAGCTGCGAGTGATGCTTTTGTCGATTGGCGTGATTCAACTCCATCACAACGTCAACGCGCACTGCTAAAGATCGCCGATGCCATTGAAGAACGTGCCGAAGAGGTTATTGCAATCGAGGTAGAAAACACTGGCAAGCCAGTGTCATTAACAACCTCTGAAGAGGTTCCTCCAATGGTGGATCAAATTAGATTCTTTGCAGGAGCTGCTCGAAATCTTGAAGGTAAATCTGCTGGCGAGTACATGCCAGGAATGACATCGATGATTCGTCGCGAACCAGTTGGTGTTATTGGTCAAGTAACGCCATGGAACTACCCAATGATGATGGCGGTATGGAAGTGGGCACCTGCAATTGCTGCTGGTAACACCGTTGTTCTCAAGCCAAGTGATACAACTCCAGCATCTACTGTCTGGATGGCAAATTTGATGGCAGAGTTTTTGCCGGCAGGTGTTTTCAATGTTGTCTGTGGCGAGCGTGAAACTGGTGCAGCACTTGTTAATCACAACCGCCCTGACATGGTTTCAATTACAGGATCTGTTGGTGCAGGTATTCAAGTTGCAGAATCTGCAGCAAAGCAGGTTAAGCGTGTTCATCTAGAGCTCGGCGGAAAGGCACCTGTAGTTGTCTTTGCCGATGCAGATCTAGCTGCAGCAGCTGAAGCGATTGCAATCGCTGGTTACTTCAACGCTGGCCAGGATTGCACCGCAGCAACTCGTGTCATTGTTCAGGACTCTGTTTATGATGATTTTGTCGCACTGCTCACTGAGCAGGCTAAGGGCATCGCTCTTGGCGCACCTCATGATGATGATGTCTTCCTAGGTCCGGTTAACAACAGCAATCAATTGGCACGAGTAAGTGATCTGCTCTCACGAGTTCCAGCCCATGCCCAGGTGATGTCTGGCGGATCGGCCCTCGATCGTCCAGGGTTCTTCTTCCCAGCAACCGTTGTTGCAGGGTTACGCCAGGATGATGAGTTGATTCAGAAGGAGATCTTTGGTCCGGTAATTACCGTCCAGAAGTTCAGCGATGAGGCACAGGCGGTATCAATGGCCAATGGGGTTGAGTATGGCTTGGCCTCTAGCGTCTGGACCGCCAATCATGGAACCGCGATGCGGATGGCCAAAGCTTTTGACTTTGGCTGCGTCTGGATCAATAC
Organism: uncultured Candidatus Planktophila sp.; assembly: GCA_964497665.1. Taxonomy (GTDB): domain Bacteria; phylum Actinomycetota; class Actinomycetes; order Nanopelagicales; family Nanopelagicaceae; genus Planktophila. The sequence goes on from CAZCDF010000013.1 coordinate 4,632, forward strand.
CCATATTCCATTAGTGGCCGAGATGCCTCATGGTGGCTTCAAGCGCTCGGGATATGGCAAAGATCTCTCAGGATATGGCTTCGAGGATTACACGCGAATCAAGCATGTGATGACTAATCTTGGGGCGTAGTATTTCCCCCTGCTAGATCCTCTAGCAGCTACATCTCTATCAACCCACTACCCACAGAAAGCTTGAGGCTCGGTAATCCGACAACTAGCTTGTGCTTAATCCTTAAGGAGTAAATCAGTATGTCAAAAGAAAGTTCACTCTCACCGGAAGCTCGATCAATAATCGGTGCCATGGTTTCACGTCGTGCAGTACTTGCAGGCGCAGGTGGTTTAGGTGCAGCAGGATTACTTGCTGCGTGCGGCGGATCTGATTCCGCAGATAGTTCAAATGGAGTTCGTTGGGGCAACTGGCCTTTGTACCTTGACTTTGATGAGGAGACAAAGAAGTACCCAACTCTGGAAAAGTTTATCGCCGAGACTGGTATCTCAGCGGAGTACTTTGAAGATTACAACGACAACGATGAGTTTTTTGGAAAGGTCCAAGCACAACTTAAGCTTGGTGAGGATATCGGTTACGACCTCGTAACACCTACAGACTGGATGGCAGCTCGCTGGATCCGTTTGGGTTACACACAAAAGTTTGATGCAGCAAATATTCCAAACAAGTCAAACATTCTCGATTCACTAGCATCACCTTCATTTGATGCAAACCGTGAACAGACTTTGACCTGGCAGGGAATCATGGGTGGTTTTGGTTGGAATGTTGAGAAGAATCCAAAGGGAATTCGTACCATTGATGATCTTTTCGCTCCACAGAACAAGGGAAAGATTGTTGTTCTCTCTGAAATGCGCGACACAATCGGAATCATCTTGCTATCTCAAGGTGTAAATCTTCAAACAGTTACAGAAGATCAATTCATGAACGCTGTTGATTTCATGGCTAAGAAGATTGCAGATGGTTGGATCCGTGGTGTTAAGGGTAATGAGTACGCAGAAGACCTCACATCAGGTGATGCAACAGCTGTTATTGGCTGGTCTGGCGATATGTTTATTCTGAAGGCAGAGAATGAAGGAAAATTTGACTTCGCTCTTCCAGAATCAGGCGGAACAATTTCAGGTGATAACTTTGTAATTCCTTCAACCGCTTCGGCAGAGGGTAAGGCAAATGCAGAGAAACTCATCAACTTCTACTACGACCCAGCGATTGCCGCAGAGGTAGCGGCATACGTTAACTACGTATGTCCAGTGAAGGGTGCACAAGCCGAGATGGAGAAGATTGATCCAGCACTTGCTGCTAGCCCATTCATCTTCCCTGATGCAGCGATGTCATCTAAGCTCAACGTCTTCCGTTCGCTAACCCCAGCAGAAGAGACAACTTGGGGAGAAGCGTTCCAGAAGGCCGCCGGCAACTAGTGGCCGACGTTTCATCTGCTACACGAGGAGATCTACGTCTTACTCGTATTACAAAGACATATGGAGATTTCACCGCAGTTAATGATTTGTCATTAACGATTCCTGAAGGTTCATTTTTTGCACTACTTGGACCTTCAGGATGCGGCAAGACAACAACTCTACGAATGATCGCAGGGTTGGAAGAGCCAACTGTTGGCAGTATTCATTTAGGTTCAACTGACATTACGACCAAGCGTCCATATCAGCGTCCTATTAATACTGTTTTCCAGAACTATGCATTGTTTCCTCATCTAACAATCTTTGAGAACATTGCATTTGGACTTCGCCGTCGTGGAATTAAGGATGTTAATGCAGATGTAAACAAAGTTCTCGAGCTTGTTGAACTTCCACACCTCGCGCAGCGCAAACCAACACAACTTTCAGGTGGACAACAGCAACGCATAGCTTTAGCGCGTGCCATTGTTAACCGTCCAGCCCTGTTGCTTTTGGATGAGCCTTTGGGTGCACTTGATCTCAAACTCCGTCGACAGATGCAGATTGAGCTCAAGTGGATCCAGCGCGAGGTTGGACTCACCTTCGTTCACGTTACACATGATCAGGAGGAGGCCATGACTATGGCTGACACCATCGCGGTAATGAATGAGGGCGAAATTGAGCAGATGGGATCTCCTGCAGATCTTTATGACAATCCAAAGACCGCCTTTGTTGCCAACTTTTTGGGGCAATCAAACTTAATCAAGGGACGGATCGAAGGCACTGATGGCGACAACTTGGTAGTTGACCTATTCGGTCAAAAGATTGCTATGCCAAAGAAGCGCTCACATGCTGTCGATAACTCAATCTACGCAGGCATTCGACCTGAAAAATTCCGCATTTCATTGGTAGGAACTCCAACTCGTGGAAACACGTTAACTGGTGGTCGCATCGAAGATGTTTCATACATCGGTGTTTCAACTCAGTATCAAGTGCTCATGCCATGGGGTCAGGAGTTGATGGTCTTTGAGCAAAATGATGATGGGGTAGCACCCTTTGATAAAGGCGATGAAGTAGTTATTTCTTGGGAGCCCAACTTCACCTTCGCACTTCGTGGGGATGAGGATGCCGAAGCAGGTACTGAGGTAATTCCTGAGGATCTCGACGAAGAATGAGTGCAATCTTGACCAAGGTAAAGTTGCCTTATCTGCTTCTTCTGCCAGGTTTTCTCTTTCTCTTTACCTTCTTTATTTTACCTATCATCAACCTGGCGCAAACATCGACCCAGACTCCAATTGCTGGGGGAGACACAGGTCAGTACGAGCAGAGTTTACGATTTTCAAACTACCTTGATGCATTTACTGAAAACCAAGAGCAGTTTGCTCGATCCTTTATCTTTGCACTCTGCGCCACAGTGTTAGCTTTAGCGATCGCATACCCATTGGCTTATGCAATCGCCTTTAAGGCAGGAAGGTTTAAGAACTTTCTCTTAGTACTAGTTGTTGCACCATTTTTTGTTTCATTTTTGCTCAGAACAGTTGCTTGGAAGCAGATCCTGGGTGAAGAGGGATTCTTTGTTCCAACACTTCGAACCATAGGATTAATCAGCGAAAGCACCACCCTTACCTCAACCTCATTTGCCGTTGTGATGGGCATGACCTACAACTTCCTTCCCTTCATGACCTTACCTTTATACGCATCCCTGGAACGTATTGATCCGCGAACGATGGAGGCATCTGGAGATCTTTACGCAAATGGATTTACAACCTTCCGAAAAGTCACACTTCCACTATCCATGCCAGGGGTAGTTGCAGGAACACTTTTGACCTTTATCCCCGCCGCTGGCGATTATGTAAATGCAGCTATTTTGGGCTCCCCGAACACCAAAATGATCGGAAATGTTATTGAGTCCCGCTACTTCAGAATTGTTGATTACCCGACAGCTGCGGCGCTGTCTTTCACCTTGATGGCTGCGATTTTGATTCTTGTAACAATCTATATTCGCAAAGCAGGAACGGAGGAGTTGGTATGAGCACACATACAAAGCAAAAAGATGCATCGATCCCAACCATTCCTCTCAACGCTCGTATTTCACGTTGGTTTGGTCGTAACCTGATTCGCATCTATGCCGTTTTTGGTTTTACCTACCTATTTATTCCAGTTGCGTACACCTTTGTTTTCTCCTTTAACGACTCCGGAAAATCTAATCTTGTGTGGAAAAGCTTTACTCTCGATAACTGGAAAAATCCTTGCGGTGCACCAGAAGTGTGTGAAGCTTTAGGAAACTCAATCAAGATTGGTTTGCTAGCAACTATTTTTTCAACGATCCTAGGCACCATGATCGCATTTGCTATTGGACGCTATGCGTTCAAAGGCCGCTCATCTTCTAACCTTTTAATTTTCTTACCAATGGCAACACCTGAGATCGTTCTGGGTGCATCTCTACTCTCTCTTTTCCTTGTATTCCAGATCAACCCAGGATTTTGGCCAACGGTCATTGCCCACGTGATGTTCTGTATCTCATTTGTTGTGGTCACGGTAAAGGCGCGAATCGCTTCTTTGGATCCGCGTCTTGAACAGGCAGCGATGGATCTTTATGCCAATGAGTTAGAAACCTTCAGAAAGGTAACGCTGCCACTGGTTGCTCCAGGAATTGCAGGAGCGGCGCTGTTGGCTTTTAGTTTGTCCTTTGATGATTTTATTATTACCAACTTTAACTCGGGAACTTTGAAAACATTCCCTGAGTTTGTTTATACCTCTGCAGCTCGTGGCATTCCAGCACAAGCAAATGTGATCGGTTCTGCGATGTTTTTCCTTGCATTATTCATTGTCATCGCTGGCCAGTTTGTTGGTAAAAAGGTAAAGGTTTCGCAGTGACCAATCACGGCAATATGTATGGCCCTAGCTTCACATTTCTCGGTATTCCTGCATGTGATTTAGATGATCCAACTACATATCAAGGTGCAGATGTCATTATTGTGGGCGCACCAATAGATAGCGGCACCTCACATAGATCGGGTGCAAAGTTTGGCCCGCAAGCAATTCGCGGGGGAGATTACCTTCCACATGATGGTTCTCGTCCTCATCTAGCTTTACGTACCGATGGTTTAAAGGATCTTAAGGTTTTAGATGCTGGCGATTTATTGATGCCAGGTGGAGATTTAGTCGCATCACTTGCGGTGTTAAAGGCTGCAACAGAAAAGATCTCTCGAGCAGGAATAATTCCGTTAATTCTTGGAGGAGATCACTCGATCGCATCTGCCGATGTTGCCGGAATTGCCACCCATCGTGGCATGGGTTCAGTATCAATGATTCACTTCGATGCTCATGCAGATACTGGCGAAGATCAATTTGGTGCATTAGTTGGCCATGGAACTCCTATGCGCAACTTAATTAATAATGGTTATGTACGTGGTGATCGCTTCTTACAACTTGGATTGCGTGGATATTGGCCAGAGGATGCAACACTCAACTGGATGCGTGATCAAGGAATGCGTTCATATGAGATGACCGAGATCCACAACCGTGGATTGAAGGCAGTACTCGATGAATCCTTTGCAACTCTCACCGATGGCTGCGATGGAGTTTTCTTATCGGTTGATATTGATGTTGTTGATCCAGGTATGGCTCCTGGAACGGGAACACCAGAGCCTGGTGGAATGACAAGCCGAGAGTTATTAGAAGCGGTGCGTCGAATCTGCCTAGAACTTCCTATTGTTGGAATAGATGTAGTCGAAGTTGCGCCACCCTTTGATTCAGCAGATATCACAGCAATTTTAGCTAACCGGGTTGTGCTTGAAGCTCTTAGTGCGATTGCAAAGCGTCGCAATGGCAGCCTTTACTCAGCAACTCAGAATCTTCTCGATCGATAAGTGATGCTTTCTAAGGTGTCAGAGGTATCGTGCATACTCCGACGCAACTTCTCACGATAGGTATGTAATGGAACTTCTTGGAATCCTTGCCTTTGTTGTTGCGCTGCTCTTTTCAGTTATGGTGCATGAGTTTGGGCATTACATCACCGCACGTAGGTATGGAATGCGGGTCTCTGAGTTTTTTGTCGGTTTCGGAAAGCGGTTGTGGTCGGTACAACGTGGCGAAACCGAGTTTGGCGTAAAGGCTATTCCCGCAGGTGGCTACTGCAAGATTGAAGGCATGGCCCCCAATGATGAGATGCCCGAGGGTCAAGAGGATCGTGCCTTCTACAAAGCATCTTCTGGCAAAAAACTAGTTGTCTTAGGAGCCGGTTCTTTCCTTCACTTTGTATTGGGCTTTGTGCTTTTGTTTACCCTCTTTGCAGGAATTGGAACCAATCAGGTACTCCCTGTAATTAGCGAGGTGGTTCCAAACTCTGCGGCCCAGGCTGCGGGAATTCGAGCTGGCGATGAAGTAATTTCTATTAATGGTAAGCCAGTCACTGAGTGGTACAAAGATGTTGAAATCATTCGCCAATCACAAGGTAAGGAACTTTCCCTCGTTCTCAACCGCAACGGTGAAGAGATTTCTGTTACCGCATCAGCACGATTGACAGATATTGATGGAACCAAGAGGTATGTACTTGGAATTATTAATGATGTTGGTTTGAAGCGTTCAGGGATTCTTACATCACTCAAGAACTCAGTAACAGTGACTCAAAGTTTCTTAACTGAGAGTGTGAAATCTCTTGGCAAACTACCTGAAAAAATTCCTGCTCTCTGGGGTGCGACTGTTCGCGGTGAAGAGCGAGATGCAAATGGTTTGGTAGGAGTTGTTGGCGTAGCACGTGTATCTGGTGAAGCTGTTGGCAGTGAGAAGCTCACCCCCATGGAACGTTTAGCAACCTTTGTTTTGATTGTTGCCAGTTTGAATATATTTGTTGGTGTATTTAATCTCTTGCCTATCCTGCCCTTAGATGGTGGACATATGGCGGTTGCTATCGCAGATGAGATTCGTGCATTCCTTGCACGTTTGCGTGGTCGACCACGTCCGGCACCAATCGATGTGACAGTGCTAACCCCAATCACCATGGTTGTTTTCGTTGTTTTAGCAACGCTGACACTCTTGCTCTTGGTGGCTGATGTGATTAATCCGGTGACCCTCAATCTCTAAGCAAGCCCCTTTGGCTTTAATTCGGCAGAATTTGCCCTTGTAGTGCAGAATAAAGCCATGGTTGATCTCGGAATTCCCAGCGCACCACCTCCAACCCTGCATCCACGTCGCAAGACTCGCCAGCTCAAGGTTGGATCTGTAGGAGTTGGGAGCGAGTCACCGGTTTCCGTTCAATCGATGTGCACAACACTCACAGCAGATGTCAACGCCACCTTGCAGCAGATCGCGGAGTTAACAGCATCTGGTTGCCAAATAGTTCGTGTTGCGGTTCCAAGCCAAGATGATGCAGATGCATTGGCGCAAATTGCAAAGAAATCACAGATTCCCGTAATTGCAGATATTCACTTTCAGCCTAAGTACATCTTTGCTGCGATCGATGCAGGGTGTGCCGCGGTTCGAGTCAACCCAGGAAATATCAAGCAATTTGATGACAAGGTAAAAGAGGTTGCCAAAGCTGCAGGAGATGCGGGAATTCCAATTCGAATCGGCGTAAATGCTGGTTCTCTAGATCCACGATTGTTAGCAAAGTACGGCAAAGCAACTCCAGAAGCACTTGCAGAGTCTGCGCTGTGGGAAGCCTCTTTGTTTGAAGAGCATGGCTTCTCAGATATTAAAATTTCAGTTAAGCACCATGATCCAGTAACAATGGTTAATGCTTATCGAATCCTTGCAGCAAAGTGTGATTACCCATTGCATTTAGGTGTGACTGAGGCTGGTCCACTGTTCCAGGGAACAATTAAATCCGCCACCGCCTTTGGTATTTTGTTGGCTGAAGGTATTGGCGACACAATCCGTGTCTCATTATCTGCTCCTCCCGTTGAAGAGGTAAAGGTTGGAATCTCAATTCTTGAATCCCTTAACCTGCGTCAACGTAAACTTGAAATTGTTTCTTGCCCGTCATGTGGCCGCGCCCAAGTCGATGTGTATACATTGGCTGAAAAGGTTCAAGCTGGTTTGCAAGGAATGACCGTTCCGCTACGTGTTGCTGTAATGGGTTGCGTAGTAAATGGTCCTGGCGAGGCACGCGAGGCCGATCTTGGTGTTGCATCAGGAAATGGCAAGGGCCAGATATTTGTGAAGGGTGAGGTCATCAAGACTGTGCCTGAGGCGCAGATTGTTGAAACACTTATTGAAGAAGCGATGCGTTTAGCTGAAGAAATGGAAGCCGCCGGGGTTGCTTCAGGGCAACCTTCAGTTGATGTTCGATAGGCTTCACATATGTTGAAAATGTCTACGCTATTTTTGCGTACTCTTCGCGACGACCCAGCAGATGCCGAGGTCGCAAGCCATAAGCTGTTGGTGCGAGCTGGTTATGTCCGCCGAATCGCCGCTGGAATTTACTCATGGCTGCCATTGGGTGTCATCACACTTCGCAATGTAGAGCGAGTAATTCGTGAAGAGATGGACAAAGCAGGATTTCAAGAGGTTAACTTTCCAGCACTTCTTCCTCGTGAAGCCTATGAAACAACAAATCGTTGGGAAGAGTACGGACCATCACTGTTTCGTCTGCAAGATCGTAAGGGTGGAGATTACTTACTAGGCCCAACCCATGAAGAGATGTTTACTCTCATGGTTAAGGGGGAGTACTCCTCATATAAGGATCTTCCACTCAGCATTTACCAGATCCAGACAAAGTTCCGTGATGAAGCTCGACCACGTAGCGGAATCATCCGTGGACGAGAGTTTGTTATGAAGGATTCATACTCCTTTGATCTAGATGATGCAGGGTTAGAGATTTCATATCAAAATCACCGCGAGGCGTATGTAAAAACCTTTGATCGCTTAGGCATGAAGTACAACATTGTGAAAGCGGTTTCTGGTGCGATGGGTGGATCGAAATCTGAAGAGTTTTTGGCACCATGTTCAACTGGTGAGGACACTTATGTTTTATGTCCTAAGTGTGGATTTGCAGCCAATGTCGAAGCGATGGTGACCAAGGTAGATGCACAAGATTCTTCTCAGGTTCCAGCGGTTGAAGCCTTTGATTCTCCCAACACACCAACTATCGACACCCTTGTCGAGCTACTGAATTCAAAGTTTGGTGGGGGATATACGGGAGCGCACACATTGAAAAATGTGATGTTGATGGCTGATAACAAAGCGGTTTGCGTTTTGGTGCCAGGTGATCGCGAAGTTGATCTCAAGCGTTTCCAAGAAAACCTTGGTGGCATTCACGAGCTACGCGTCTTTGAGGATGCAGATTTTGCAAAGTTTCCCGCGCTTGTAAAGGGATATATTGGGCCGCAGGATGCAAAGAAATCTGGAATTACTGTGTATGCAGATCCACGAATTGCTCCAGGCACTTCATGGGTTACTGGTGCAAATCAAAAGGATCGTCATGCACGTAACGTTGTCAATGGTCGTGACTTCATACCTGATGCGTATGTTGAAGCAGCCGAAGTTCGTGCCGGAGATGCCTGCCCAGAGTGTGCAACACCAGTTGTCATTGATCGTGCGATTGAAATCGGCCATATCTTCCAACTAGGTCGCAAGTACGCAGAAGCACTAAACCTGACTGTTTTGGATCAGAATGGAAAATCTCAGATCGTCACAATGGGTTCTTATGGAATCGGTGTAACGCGTGCAGTTGCAGCTATTGCTGAACAAACCCATGATGAGATCGGACTTAATTGGCCGGCAGAGCTTGCGCCAGCAAAGGTACATATCGTTGCTGCGGGTAAGGATGACCTGCTCTTTGAAACCGCGCTCAACCTTGGAACCGATCTAGAAGCCCAAGGAATTTCTGTCATGTTAGATGACCGTCGCGATGCCAGCCCAGGGGTTAAGTTTAAGGATGCTGAGCTGATCGGAAACCCAATAATCGTGGTTGTCGGCAAGGCATTAGCTGAGGGTAATGTTGAAGTTCGAGTTCGCAAGAGTGGAGATAAGCAGGAAGTTGCACTTTCTTCCGCTGTTACTGCGATCGCGCAACTTTTGAAGTAATTGTGTTTTACGAATTAACTCTTGCTACCGCAGTATTTCTTCTGGCAGCATCATTTTTTGCAGGGTTTGTTGATTCAATTGCGGGCGGCGGGGGATTAATCCAGTTACCGGCTTTGCTGATTGGTTTGCCTAAATCTGGAACCGCAGAGGTCTTAGGTACAAATAAACTCTCTGCGGTATTTGGAACCACTACAGCGGCGGCTTTATACCGCAAGCAAATAAAGCCGGACCCAAAGATTTTATTGGGAATGGGAGTTCCCGCATTTCTAGGCTCTGCAGGTGGCGCGGTGCTCGCCTCCAAAATTCCAACTAGCAGCATGCGTCCCATGGTGCTGGTGCTCTTAATTGTTGTTGCTATTTATACCTGGTTCAAACCAGATTTAGGTAAGTTTGAAAATCTCCGTCACCTTCCGAAGCAAAGAGTTCAGATCGCAGCTTTAGCCGGAGCGATCATTGGTTTCTACGATGGAATCTTTGGTCCTGGAACAGGCTCTTTCCTCATGTTAATTCTGGTTGTATCACTCGGCTACGCATTTATTACAGCAAGCGCGATCGCCAAAGTGGTTAATGTGGCGACCAATGTGGGAGCAATAATGGTCTTTGGATTCAATGGAGCGGTGATTTGGCAGGTGGGAATCATTATGGGTATTGCCAATATCTCAGGTGCAATTCTTGGCTCTCGCCTCGCAATCAAGGGTGGCTCGACTTTGGTTCGTAAAGTTTTCTTGATTGTCACCTTTGCACTGATAATTAAGGTAGGAATTGATACCTTCTAATTACTTGGGTTACACTTATCGCACAACTTAATAGAAAGAAGAGATTTGTGGCCCTAAAAGATTCAATCGCCGATTTAATCCGCCCTGCTGTAGAAGAGGCAGGCTTCTTTCTGGAGGATGTGTTTACAAGTAATCCCGGTAATCACCGAATTGTTACCTGCATGGTTGATGGATTAAAGCCACTAAGCCTTGATGAGGTCACAGTGATAAGTCGCTCAATATCTGAAATATTGGATGAATCTCCGTTACTGACAGAAGCCTTTACCTTAGAGGTCACATCTCCGGGAATAGAACGACCATTAACCTTGCCTCGTCACTGGACTAAGAACTTAACTCGAATTGTAAAAGTCACCTTGAAGGATGACACTGAAGTCTCAGGTCGTCTAACTGAGTTTGATGAAGTTCGTGCAATTCTGATTGAAAATATTAAGGGTCGTATGAAGACTCACGAGGTTGCCTTTGCCGAGATCAAGAAAGCTCATGTTGAGATCGAATTCAATCGTAAGGATGAGATCTAATGCATGTAGAGATGTCAGCACTGGCTGCACTAACAACAGAAAAAGATATTTCGCTAGAAGATTTAATTTATGCAATTGAGGTTGCAGTACTCGGTGCCTACAACCAAACCGATGATGCAAAGCGTCATGCCAGAGCCCATCTAGATCGAGATACGGGTGAGATTCAGATCCTGGTACCAATTTTTGGAGAAGATGGAACCCGTATTAGCGAGGAGGCTGACTCTCCTGATGGCTTCTCACGAGTGGCAACATCGACAGCTCGACAAATAATTAAGTTGAAGATGCGTGAGACCAATGATGCAGAAATCGTTGGTGAGTTCACCGCATCAGTCGGAGATGTTATCTCTGGTGTTGTGCAGCAAGGTCGCGATCCAAAGATGATTAACGTTAACCTTGGTCGTGTTGAAGGACGTATTCCGCCACAAGAGCAGGTTCCTGGTGAGGTTTATACACACGGTGATCGAATTAAGTGTTTTGTGGTCGAGGTAAAGCAGGGTTTAAAGGGACCAGAGATCATGTTGTCCCGTTCCCACCCAGCACTTGTAAAACAACTCTTTGCTTTTGAGGTTCCAGAGATCAATGACCGCATCGTTGAGATTATGGCGGTTGCGCGTGAAGCAGGACATCGCACCAAACTTGCAGTTAAAACTCATCGCGCAGGAGTAAGTCCTAAGGGTTCACTCATTGGTCCCATGGGATCGCGTGCACGTGCAGTTATGGATGAACTACATGGCGAAAAAATTGACATTGTTGATTGGTCTGAAGATCCTGCTGAGTTTGTAGCTGCGGCACTTGCACCTGCAAAGGTGAGCAAAGTTGAAATTACAGATCTAGCCACGCGCAGTGCAAAGGTCACGGTTCCGGATTATCAACTCTCCCTTGCTATTGGAAAAGATGGGCAAAATGCTCGCTTGGCGGCGCGCTTAACCGGCTGGCGCATTGATATTCATCCAGATACCGTTGAAAGCGCGCCTGCAGACTCGTCATTATGAGAAGTAAGCAAGGCTCGGATAC
>CAZCDF010000014.1:0-16065 GCA_964497665.1 uncultured Candidatus Planktophila sp.
GCCCTCATAAACAAGGTCGGATCTATCGGATAAACAATCTGGAGCGGGTGACCGGGATCGAACCGGCATGGCCAGCTTGGAAGGCTGGGGCTCTACCATTGAGCTACACCCGCGGGTGCATGGGCTAAAGGTACTGGGTCGGTAATCAGAGTGCGAAATCTGGTTTAGACTCCTGCCTTGCGCCTCGGGGCGTAGCGTAGTGGCTAGCGCGCCTGCTTTGGGAGCAGGAGATCGGGAGTTCGAATCTCCCCGCCCCGACCAGTTTGTCTCGGTAATCACCACATCCACCTAGGAGCACTTAGTGAAAAGTTCAGTAGAAGTTCTATCTCCAACTCGCGTGCGTCTTGATGTTGAAGTTGCTTACTCTGAGCTTGAGCCACATGTAGCTAATGCATATAAGAAGGTAGCTGCACAAGTAAACATCCCTGGTTTCCGTAAAGGAAAAATTCCTGCTGCGATGATCGATCAGCGCGTGGGTCGTGGAGCTGTTATCGATGAAGCAATCAACTCAGCGCTTCCAGAGTTTTACGGGCAAGCAGCTCGCGAGCACAAGGTTGCAGTAATTGGGCGTCCAGAGGTTGATGTAAAAGAGTTTGTAGATAAGGACAAGCTTGTATTTGCAGTTGAGGTTGATGTACGCCCAGAGGTAAAACTGCCTGATTTCTCAAAGATTACAATCGAAGTTGATGATGTAAAGGTTGAAGATTCAGATGTAGATGAGCAGATTGAATCTTTACGCACACGTTTTGGAACACTTACTACTGTTGAGCGCGAAATCAAAATGGGCGACTTTGCAACTCTTGATATGACCGCGTTTATCGATGGTGCCGAAGTTGATGGCGGACAAGCCAATGATATTTCTTATGAGGTTGGTTCAGACAAAATGATCGATGGTCTCGATGAGATCTTGATTGGAATGAAAGCCGGCGATGTAAAACAGTTTGAAACTAAGCTTGTTGGTCAGCAAGAAGGCGAAAAGGGTGAGGTAAAGGCAACAGTTAAGGCTGTTAAGGAGCGCGAGCTTCCACCAGTTGATGATGCTTTCGCAAAGCTAGCCTCCGAGTTCGACACATTGGCTGAGCTAAAGGCTGACTTTGTTGTTCGTCTAGAGCGTGTAAAGAAGATGGAACAAGGCGCGCAAGCACGTGACCGTCTAGTAGAGAAGTTGCTTGCAGATAACGATATTCCTGTTCCAGATAACCTGGTTGAACTCGAGGTTAATGATCACCTCGAGGGCGAAGGCCGCATGGAAGATGCAGAGCACCGTGCAGAGGTTGATGGCCAAGTGCGTTCATCATTGAAATCAGATTTCCTCCTTGATGCAATAGTTCAGGCTGAAGATGTTCAGATCACAGAGATTGAATTAACTGAGTACTTGGTCCGCACATCACAGCGTTATGGAATGGCACCACAGCAGTTTGCTGAGGAGCTTCAGAAGGCTGGACAGATTCAGCAGCTCGTTGCCGAGGTCACTCGTGCAAAGGCGCTTGCTTCAGTTCTCGGACGCATCACAGTTAAGGATGCATCTGGCAATGTGATTGATCTAGAAGCGCTCGCTCCAAAGCCAGCCAACCCAGCTGATCTAGTCGAAGAGGCGTAAAAACCTTCGCTAATTACTCTTAAGGGGTATTTAGGGCTCCGCCTACAGCGAACAGAGCACAGTTCACGCATCTATTTCCCATAATCGGGAAGCATTTGCCCTGCTTAATTGTTAGGGTCACTACAGGTAAAAATTACGGGAGGCCCATCAGTGGAGACAGAAAGCAAAATGAGAGACCAGATTTACAACCGCCTGCTTGAAGAGCGGATTGTTTTCTTGTCAGGTGAAGTTCGCGATGACATGGCCAACATGGTCTGCGCGCAGTTACTTCTCCTATCTTCACTTGATACCAAGAAAGATATCTTCCTGTACATCAACTCTCCTGGTGGATCGGTTACAGCTGGAATGGCTGTCTACGACACCATGCAGTTGATCCCAAATGATGTAGCAACTGTAACTTTTGGAATGGCCGCTTCAATGGGTCAGTTCCTTCTAACATCAGGAACAAAGGGCAAGCGTTACGCAACCAAGAGCTCACGAATCTTGATGCATCAACCACTCGGTGGAATTGGCGGAACAGCGATTGATATTCGCATTCAGGCAGAGCAAATGGCTATCACTAAGCAGACACTCTCTGAACTCAATGCACTTCACACTGGTCAAACACTTGAGAAGATTCTGATCGACTCAGATCGTGACAACTGGTTCAACGCGAATGATGCAAAAGATTATGGTTTTGTAGATCATGTTGTTACTTCACTGGGACAAATCACTGGAGGAAAAGCGTAATGAAAAATATTCAAGAGATTACCTCTCGCTACGTCCTTCCAACAGTTGAAGAAAAGACCGCATACGGTTACAAGCGCCAAGATCCATACACAAAGCTCTTTGAAGAGCGCATTATTTTCTTAGGTCAGCCAATCGATGACACCGTTGCAAACGATGTTATGGCACAGCTTTTGACTCTGGAATCAATGGATCCAGATCGCGACATCATGATTTACATCAACTCACCAGGTGGATCATTTACAGCGCTAACAGCTATTTACGACACCATGCAGTTTGTTCGCCCAGATATCAGCACAATTTGCTTGGGTCAGGCAGCATCTGCAGCAGCGGTAATCCTTGCTGGTGGTGCAAAGGGAAAGCGTTACGCGTTAGAGCACTCACGTATTTTGATTCACCAACCTTCATCAGAAGGTGGTGGACAGGCATCAGATATCGAAATCCAAGCACGAGAAATCGATCGCATTTCTCGTTTACAGGAAGATCTTTTGTCTCGTCACGTTCTTAAATCATCTGAAGATATCCGCAAAGATATTGAGCGTGACAAGATTCTGACGGCAACAGAAGCCGTTGAGTACGGAATCATCGATCAAGTTCTTGCTTCACGAAAGGCTAAGAAGTAAACACTTCTAACATTGCGTGAAACTATTTGAGCCGGGCTCCCTTTGGTCATACAAGGGGTACCGGCTCTTTTGGTTTTCTAACGCAATCTTTGTCTTAGGTGCCTCAGCCTTTCCAATCGCACTTGCCGTAACTGTTCTCGATGCGGGAGGTACCGCAAGCTCACTAGGTTTGATTCTCGGAGCTCGTGTTTTATCTGGAGTTGTTTTCGCTCCCTTTGCAGGAGTCTGGGCGGATCGTTTACCCCGTCGAAATGTAATGATCGGTGCGGATTTATTTAGATCTGCAGTTGTTATCGCTATGGTCTTCATTTCTGCCCCATCGATGCCCCATTACTTATTAGGCCTTGCTGTCTTCCTCATGGGTGTCGGCGATGCCTTTGGGGCAGCAGCAGCTGGTGCAATCATTCCAAGTCTTGTTCCTGATGAAAAACTTCCCGCAGCAAATGTTGCACGAAACATTATGACTAAAGGATCAACAATTGTGGGCCCTGGAATCGGAGGAGCGGCTGTTTTCTTCGTAGGGGGAAGATTCACCTTTATATTCACCGCTTTTGCTTTTGCATTGGGAACCTACTTCTTGTTCAAGATTCAGGAAGATATCAATGGCAAAGAGCGCGATCGTGAACCATTCTTTACAGAGCTTCGTGAAGGTCTTCGCACAGTTCGAGAGATTCCATGGATCGGTGCGATGATTGCAATGGCATCTATTCAGTTGATGGTTGTAATCGCCGCTGAAGTTGTTTTACTGCCAGTCATCACCCGACGCGAGTTTGATTCCAATACTCCATTTGCATTGTCTGCTGCCGCATTTTCGGTGGGCTCAATTATTTCAGCGGTCCTGTGTGTAAAGATAAAGGTCAAACATGAAGGCTATGTTTCTATCTTTGTCTGGATGTTTATCGTCATCGCACCTTTATCTTTGGCTTTTCCAATCTCAGGAACATTTGTCGTGATTGCCTACTTATTTGCCGGATTTTCCGTTGGTCCTTGGGAAGCATGGTGGTCATCTGCCGTGCAGCGAGAAGTTCCGCCACATCTTCAAGGTCGGGTTTTTTCAATTGATCACATGGGTTCAGCAGGGTTAATGCCAATTGGTATGGCGCTGATTGGACCTGCTGTTAACGCATTTGGAGAGCGCGAAGTTTTGATTGGCGCTTCGATTTTCCACATCTTAATTGGGCTTTCAATCCTCGGTGTGCCCGGAGTTAAGGATATGAAGATGCCAAAGAAGAAAAATGATGCTGATTATTCTCACGGCGAACAGAAGTAAGCGCAAAAAACTGAGCGTAAAACCCCTGCAGAATCTAAACTTCAGGCATGACAAGAATCGGTGAAACTAGCGATCTGCTGAAGTGTTCCTTCTGCGGCAAGACTCAGAAGCAGGTCAAAAAGCTCATCGCCGGTCCTGGCGTTTACATCTGCGATGAATGTATCGAGTTGTGTAATGAGATCATCGTTGAAGAGCTCAGTGAAGCGAACTCCCTTGGACTTTCTGAGCTACCAAAGCCACAGGCAATATTTGAATTTCTAGATCAATACGTAATCGGACAAGATCGCGCAAAGAAGTCTTTATCTGTTGCGGTGTACAACCATTACAAGCGTGTACAAAGTGGCGATAGTGGCCGTGAAGATTCCATTGAATTAGCAAAATCAAATATCTTGATGCTTGGACCAACTGGTTGCGGTAAGACTCTAATGGCGCAAACTTTGGCACGCATGCTCAATGTTCCCTTTGCAATTGCAGATGCAACCGCATTAACGGAGGCGGGTTATGTTGGTGAAGATGTCGAGAACATCTTGCTCAAGCTATTGCAGGCTGCAGATTACGATGTAAAGAAAGCTGAAACTGGAATTATCTACATCGATGAAATTGACAAAGTTGCACGTAAATCTGAGAACCCATCAATCACTCGCGATGTTTCAGGTGAGGGTGTTCAGCAAGCGCTGTTGAAGATTCTTGAGGGAACAGTTGCATCTGTACCACCACAGGGTGGTCGTAAGCACCCACATCAGGAGTTCATCCAGATCGATACAACAAATGTTTTGTTTATTGTCGGTGGAGCTTTTGCCGGTCTTGAAAAGATCATCGAATCACGTGTTGGTAAATCAGGTGTTGGCTTCAATGCAACTTTGCAGGACTCTGCCGACAGGAACCGCAAAGATATCTTCGCTGATGTAATGCCAGAGGATCTTTTGAAGTTTGGAATGATTCCTGAGTTCATTGGTCGCCTCCCAGTACTTACAAGTGTTGAAAACCTTGATAAGCCTGCATTGATGCAGATTTTGACTGAGCCAAAGAACGCTTTAGTTAAGCAGTATCAACGCCTATTTGATCTCGATCATGTACAGCTCGAATTTGATGCCGAAGCTCTTGATGCGATTGCAGATCTAGCGCAGGAGCGTGGAACAGGCGCACGTGGTCTTCGCGCGATTATGGAATCTGTCCTTTTGTCAGTTATGTATGACGTTCCTAGCCGCTCAGATGTAGAAAAGGTGATAATCACTAAGGAGTGCATCACATCTGGGGGAGCGCCAACTTTGATTAATCACACAGGTCCAAAACGCTCACGCGGACAAAAAGGTCAAGAGGAGAAGAGCGCATAATCTAGACTGCGCACTATGTCTTCAAGCCGTGAGCTAGCCTCAACTTTCTCGCCAGCCGAGATTGAGTCAGTCCTCTATGAAAAGTGGATGAAGGCTGGATATTTCACTGCAGATGCCACATCTTCTAAGGAAGCCTTTTCAATTGTTTTGCCACCTCCCAATGTGACGGGTGTATTGCATATCGGTCACGCCCTAGATCAAACATTGCAAGATTGTTTATCACGCATGAAGCGCATGCAGGGCTTTGAAGTTTTGTGGCTGCCCGGAATGGATCACGCAGGAATCGCAACGCAAAATGTTGTTGAAAAACAATTAGCTGCTTCAGGAAAATCCCGTCACGATCTTGGGCGTGAAGAGTTTGTTAAGAAAGTTTGGGAGTGGAAAGAGGAATCGGGGGGTGCGATTCTTGAGCAGATGAAGCGCCTGGGTTCATCAGTCGACTGGTCACGTGAACGTTTCACCATGGATGAAGGTATGTCCAAAGCAGTAGTAACTATTTTCAAGCGCATGTATGACGCTGGATTGATTTATCGCGCCGAGCGAATCATTAATTGGTGCCCACGTTGCTTAACAGCTTTGTCAGATATTGAGGTAGAGCACAACGATGATGCAGGTGAATTAGTCTCTATCCGCTATGGCGAAGGTGATAACGCAATTATTGTTGCAACCACTCGAGCTGAAACAATGTTGGGCGATACAGCGGTTGCAGTTAATCCCGACGATGAGCGTTACTCGCACATGATCGGAAAGACTGTAAAGGTCCCGCTCATCAATCGTGAGATTCCGATCGTTGCCGATGAGCATGTAGATCCAGCCTTTGGTACTGGTGCGGTCAAGGTAACCCCCGCACATGATGTGAATGACTTTGAAATTGGTTTGCGCCACAACCTGGCTAATGTTGTCATCTTGGATGCCGAAGCAAAGGTTGTTAATACAAACAGCGTCTTTGATGGCCTAGATCGCTTTGATGCGCGCAAAGCCGTTGTTGAAGCACTTCGCGCCGAAGGTCGCATCGTTGCTGAAAAGCGTCCTTACATGCACGCTGTCGGACATTGTTCTCGTTGCGATACAACGGTTGAGCCACGTTTATCAAAGCAGTGGTTTGTAAAGGTTGCGCCAATGGCAAAGGCATCTGCAGATGCTGTTCGCAGTGGTGCGGTAAAGATTGAACCTGAAGCTCTTGCTCCACGTTACTTCGAGTGGGTAGACAACATGCATGACTGGTGCATTTCACGTCAGTTGTGGTGGGGTCACAGAATTCCTGTCTGGTATGGACCAAATGGTGAGGTTCAAGTTGTTGGCCCGGATGAAACAGCACCTGCCGGTTGGACTCAAGATTCAGATGTTCTCGATACCTGGTTCTCATCAGGTCAGTGGGCCTTTTCAACCTTTGGTTGGCCAGAGAAATCAGCAGATCTAGCTAAGTTTTATCCAACATCGGTTCTTGTAACTGGTTATGACATCTTGTTCTTCTGGGTTGTTCGTATGATGATGATGTCAACATTTGCAATGGATGGTGTTCCACCATTTAAAACAATTATGTTGCACGGTTTAGTGCGCGATCAATTTGGCAAGAAGATGTCTAAGAGCCGCGGAAATGTTATTGATCCACTTGAGTTTATGGACAAATACGGCGCAGATGCACTTCGCTTCACACTTGCGCGTGGCGCAAATCCAGGAACCGATCAAGCACTTGCTGAAGACTGGATTGGTGGGTCTCGTAACTTTGCTACCAAGCTTTGGAACGCAACACGCTTTGCAATGATGAATGGTGCAACTGTTTCAGGTGATTTACCAGCTGTGGATTCACTCAATGCAATTGATAAGTGGATTCTTAGCCGATTATCAGAAACTATCTCAGAGACAACAGATCTGCTAGAAAAGTATGAATACGCTCGTGCATGCGAGTTGATGTATCACTTTGCTTGGGATGATTTATGTGACTGGTACCTAGAGCTTTCAAAGGAGGCATTTGCTTCCGGAAATGCTGAAGGAAGCAAGCGGGTACTCGGATATGTTCTCGATCAGCTGTTCCGCTTAATGCACCCAGTAATGCCATTTATTACAGAACAGATGTGGACCACATTAACTGGGGGAGAATCACTAGTTGTCGCACAATGGCCAGTTGCAAAGGCTGCACATGTCGATAAGAAGGCCGAAGCACTTATTGCTCAACTGCAAGAGATCATCACCGAAGTTCGTCGTTTCCGTAATGATCAAGGTATTAAGACTTCGCTCAAGATTCCTGGTCGTATTGTGGCCACGGGGGATATTGCGCAGTACGCATCAGCGGTTGCTTTCGTGGTTCGAATGGAGCTTGGCGATATAACCCCTAGCGCCCGCTGTGAAGTTGCAGGTGTAACTGTCGAATTTGACCTTACTGGTTCCATCGATGTTGTTGCTGAACGTGCACGTCTTGAAAAGGACTTAGCAACTGCAACCAAGGATAAGCAAACCGCTGAGGTGAAGTTAAACAACCAGGGCTTTATGGCTAAAGCTCCAGAAAATGTAGTTGTTGAAATTCGTGAACGTCTAGATAAGACAACCGCAGACATTGAACGAATAACCGCAGCACTCGCAGCATTGCCACAAGCATGATGATTTCTCCGGATGATCAGGAGCGTGTAGACGCAATTGAGCAAGCCTTGCTTGCCCGCTGGCCAGAAACACGAATTGCTCCGAGCACTGAACGCATTGCAGCCCTTGTAGATATCTTGGGTTCGCCACAACTTACATATCCAACGATTCATATCGGCGGAACAAATGGAAAGACAACAACTAGCCGCATGATTGATGCGCTTCTCTTTGCTCATGGGCTACGTACAGGCCGCTTTACAAGCCCGCATCTAGAAACTTATCGTGAACGCATTTCGATTAACGGCGAACCGATTGATCCGAAAGAATTAATTTTTTCTTACAATGACATAGCTGCTTATTTGGAATTAATGGACAGTAAGTTTGAACATCCCATTTCATTTTTTGAAGCTATTACCGCTTTAGGCTTTGTGGCCTTTGCAGAGCACCCCGTAGATGTTGGTGTGATTGAAGTTGGCATGGGTGGCGAGTGGGATGCAACCAACGTAGTTGATGCAGATGTTTCTGTCATCATGCCTATTGGTTTTGATCACATGGAGTACTTGGGCAACACCCTGCATGAAATTGCGGCAACCAAGGCTGGAATCATTAAAGAAGGTGGCTTTGTTGTGCTGGCCCAGCAAGAGCCAGAGGCGGCAAAAGAGCTGATTCGTAAGGCCGCTGAAGTAGGCGCAGATGTTGTACGTGAAGGTGTTGAGTTCTCAGTTCTATCGCGTGCAGTTGCTGTCGGCGGACAATTACTAACAATTCAAGGAATTCATGAGACCTACGATGAGATTTTTCTGCCATTACATGGTCGCCACCAGGCAGCAAATGCAGCAGCAGCCCTAGTTGCAGTTGAAGCTTTTTTTGGAGATCAGCCACTTGATATCGAAGCGGTTCGCGCAGGTTTTGCCGCGGTCACATCACCTGGCCGCTGTGAAGTCGTACATCGAGACCCAACGGTAATTCTTGATGCGGCACATAATCCTCATGGCGCAAAGGCTTTAGCTGACACACTTTTAAATGAGTTCAACTTTGATGAAATCATCGCAGTGGTTGGAGTCTTTGGCGATAAAGATGCCACAGGAATCTTTCAGGAACTTGAACCAATCGTTGATCATGTGATCGTTACACAAAGCTCATCATCTCGAGCCATGGCCTCATCAGATCTGGAAAAGATTGCATCATCAATCTTTGGTCCAGATCGCGTCTTTGAAGTTTCAGATCTAAACTCAGCTCTTGATAAAGCAATCGCTGATTCAGTTCGACCGCTCAGTGAAGACACAGTTGGAATTCTTGTCACAGGTTCGGTTGTTACAGTTGGTGAAGCTCGCACATATTTAAGGAAGAAGTTCTCACGATGAAGGTTCTAGGTGCATCGGTACTAATCGCTGAAAGCATGACATTGGGCTTTGCAATTTTATTGGCAATGAAGGATGCATCTCAGAGTGCGATTATCTACGGATGTGTAGTTTCCTTCCTACTTTTTATCGCAGCTGGTCTCGTGCGCTTCCCAGGTGGTTTTGTATTTGGTTCACTCATGCAAATCGCCATGATCTCTTTTGGATTTGTTGAGCCATCCTTCTTCATTATTGGGGTGGTTTTGATTGGTCTTTGGGTGGCTGCCATCGTTGTGGGCCGTAAGGGTGAGGCTGCGCGGGCTGCCTTGCTGGCTGCAGCCGATAAAAAACCCTAATAGACTAGGCGGGTGAGCACCGAGAAAACACTTATCCTCGTTAAACCCGATGGCGTACGCCGCGGTTTAGTTGGCGAGGTTATTTCCCGAATTGAAACAAAGGGTTATGCGATCGATGCATTGCGCATGTTGCAAGCAGATAGCGCATTACTCGAGAAGCATTACGCCGAACATGTTGGAAAACCATTTTATGAACCGCTCGTTGAGTTCATGATGTCAGGACCAATTGTTGCGATCGTTGCATCTGGAAATCGCGTTATCGAAGGGTTCCGTTCATTAGCTGGAGCAACTGATCCAACCGTTGCTGCGCCCGGAACAATTCGCGGCGATCTAGCTCGTGATCAAGGCACCAAAGTTATGCAAAACCTAGTTCACGGTTCAGATTCACCAGAATCTGCAGCACGCGAAATAGCAATCTTCTTTCCCAAGTAATTCATTCCCCAAGAACAAAAAGCACAAGGAGTAAAGATGTCACAAGGAAGCAGAATGTCATTCATCGGTCGCGATATGGCCGTTGACCTAGGCACAGCGAACACGCTTGTTTATGTTCGCGGACGTGGCATTGTTTTGAACGAGCCATCAGTAGTAGCTGTTAACCAAGACACCGGTGGAATTCTGGCTGTTGGTATTGAAGCAAAGAAGATGATCGGCCGTACTCCTGGCAATATCGTTGCAATCCGTCCTCTAAAAGATGGTGTTATCGCTGACTTTGATACAACAGAGCGCATGTTGCGTTACTTCATCCAAAAGGTTCACCGTCGTCGTTACTTGGCAAAGCCACGTATTGTTGTGTGTGTTCCATCAGGAATCACTGGTGTTGAACAGCGTGCTGTTAAGGATGCTGGTTACGCAGCAGGTGCACGTAAGGTTTACATCATCGAAGAGCCAATGGCCGCTGCAATCGGTGCTGGTCTGCCAATTCATGAGCCAACTGGAAATATGGTTGTAGATATCGGTGGCGGAACCACTGAGGTAGCGGTTATTTCACTCGGTGGAATCGTGACCTCGCTATCAATTCGCGTGGGCGGAGATGAGCTAGATCAATCCATTATTAACTGGGTTAAGCGTGAATTCTCACTTCTATTGGGTGAGCGCACCGCTGAAGAGATCAAGATGGCCATTGGATCTGCTTACCCACTAGCTGGAGAAAATGATGCAGAGATTCGTGGACGCGATCTAGCAACTGGTCTACCAAAGACAATTGTTGTATCGGCTGCAGAGATTCGTAAAGCTCTTGAAGAGCCAGTGAACTCAATTGTGAACGCGGTAAAGAGCACATTGGATAAGACTCCACCAGAGCTTGCATCAGATTTGATGGATCGTGGAATTGTTCTCACCGGTGGTGGAGCACTTCTAAAGGGACTTGATGAGCGCCTTCGTAAAGAAACTGGAATGCCAATTCATATCGCAGAGCGTCCACTCGATGCTGTTGCTGAGGGTTCCGGAAAGTGCATCGAAGAGTTTGAGGCTCTTGAGAAGGTTCTAATCTCCGAGCCACGTCGATAAGGCCAACTCTTTAATGCGTAACGGCGGTGAGGGTCGCGCACGTTTATTGTTGGTGGTCTTGATTGTCACCTCTTTATTTCTCATCACCTTAGATCTACGTGGCGTAAAAGTCATTGAAGGCTTCAAACAAGGTACTCAAACTGTTCTATCTCCATTCCAGCGCGCAGGTGCGGTTGTACTTAATCCTGTTAAGGATTTCTTTTCTGATGTCACGCACCTTGGTCGCACCAGAAGTCAAATTGAAAAGCTTGAGGAAGAGAACGCTAATTTAAAGATAGAGCTTCTCAACCGTAAGAACGCCGATGGTGAGCTAGAGCAGCTGAAGGATATTTTGGATCTAGCAGGAACCGCCGGATACAAGATTGTTAATGCAAAAGTTATCAGCCATGGTTCAAGTCAATCCTTTTCCCAAACAATAACAATTGATTCTGGAAGTAACGCCGGAATCAAAAAGAATATGACTGTGCTATCGCAGTTTGGTCTTGCTGGTGTTGTTAAGGATGTGTATCCAAACTCCGCCTTAATTCAACTTGCTAGCGATCCTGCATTTAAGGTTGGTGCTCGTATCGCTGGCTCGCAGCAGATCGGCATCCTTTCTGGACGCGGAAACCGTTCAGCGAGCCTGCAATTGCTTGATAATTCAACAGAGGTCAAAGAGGGGGATGTTCTCTTGGCCCGTGGAAGTATCGCCAACCGTCCATTCGTACCGGGAGTTCCATTAGGTTTTATTACCAAGGTCGATAATTCAGCTGGTGCGGTCGCACAGACAGCCTCAGTTCGTTACTACACAAACTTTTCAACGCTTGGAGTTGTCGCAATTGTAGTTAGTGGTCCAACATCTAACCCAGGTGATGCACTCGTTCCTCAGAAGCCGCAAGTCACTCCACTCCCAACAGTTACCGTCACAGTTACTCCAACACCTGCTGCAAGCAATTAATTCACATGTTTACCCGTCAGATTTCAGTCGCAGCTCCAATCTTTCTTTTGATCTTTGTAATTCAAGAAGCGGTGATTTCTCAATTTCGTCTGCCAGGTGGAGGATTTTCAATCCTATTAATCTTTGCTTTAACCTGGTCGGTCTTAAGTCAACCTGAAGTAGCAGCGGTAATTGGATTCTCGGCTGGAATCTTGATGGATCTATCGCAGAGTGCAAGTGGACCTTTTGGCCAGTGGACACTCATCATGCTGCTTGCAGGTTATGCCATTTCATACGTTGGGTATGGCGATGACAATGTGCACGCCAATGCACTCGGTATTGTCTTTTTTGTGGTTGTTGCCAACTTCTTTGTTGAGATTGCATATCTTGCAACAGGAGCACTACTGGGTGTAGCAACTGGAGCGTTTAATCAGATAGTGATCACACTTATTGGAATGAGTATCTGGGCACTCTTAGTGTCGCCAATCATGCTTCCGGTTTTCACCCGTTTGCATGCGTTGATCTTTGATTCAAGGTCCTCGATATGAACAGTAGATCGCGTTTAGCTCTGCTTGTTGTTCAGATTTTGATTGTCTCTTTAATGGCTGCGCTATTTGGTCGCCTTTTCTACTTGCAGGTTGCTGCTGGACCCAAGTACAAAGATGCAGCGCTGAGTATTCAAAGCCGAGATGTAGTGGCACCTGCCACCCGTGGATTGATTGTTGATGGCTATGGGGTGCCACTGGCTATGAATAAGCCAGGTTTAGCCATAACAATCGACAGAATCACAATCGATAAATTGGAGGATAAAGGCGTCGATGTGATGAAACGTTTAGCCAAGTTACTTGATCTTCGCTATAAGGATATTTATCAAAACACTCGCCTCTGCGGAGAGCTGCCTAAAGGACAGAAGGCGGGATGTTGGCAGGGATCAAGATACCAACCAATTCCAATTACAAAATCTGCAGATCCAGATATAGCGCTGCAGATTGTTGAGCGCTCAGACTCTTTCCCAGGAGTAGATGCTCAACCGATTGCGATTAGAAACTACCCGGGGTATGTGGATGTAAATGCCGCTCATGTTTTGGGCTATGTGGGTCCATTGACGGAAGGTGACTTACTTAAGGGAAATGGCAAGCAGTACTTCCGAAGTGAATCAATTGGTAAATCGGGTCTAGAGATCGAGTACGACTCATTCTTGCGTGGTGAACCAGGAATTAGAACGGTAATCGTAGATAGAAAAGAATCAATTACTCGCGAAAGCCAGAATACAAAGGCAGTTGCTGGGGATCACTTAGTTACAAGTCTCGATGTTCGATTACAGGCTGCGGCTGAAAAAGCTCTCAAGGATGCGGTGCTTCGTGGACGGGCAAATGGATACACATCAGATTCAGGTGCCGCAGTTGTAATGGACATTAAAACGGGAAGAGTTTTAGCACTTGCTTCGTATCCGACTTACGATCCAAATGCCTGGGAAAAAGGTTTAACGGTTCAACAAGCAGAAGATCTCTTTAGCGAGAAGAAATCAGTTCCAGCACTTAACCGTGCTTTACAGGGTTTATTTGCACCCGCTTCAACTTTTAAGGTGGTCTCACTGTTAGCAGCTGAAAGTGCAGGCTATGACCTCAAGGCAAATTACAAGTGTCCTTCAGAGGTTCAGGTAGGAACTCGAACCTTTAGAAACTTTGATAGCAAGAACCAAGGCACTATGAATATGTATAAAGCGATGGCGGTCTCTTGCGACACTATTTGGTATCAAATTGCCTTCGATGAATGGCTGCGAGATGGTGGATTGAGGCCTAAATCAAATGCCAACGATTACTTCTTTGAGGCTGCCAAAGCCTTTAACATCACCCAGAAGGTAGGAATAGATCTTCCATCTGAGTCATCCTCACGCCTTGCAGATCGTGAGTATAAAAAGAGTTGGTACCAGCAAAACAAGGATTTCTATTGCAATTACAAAGAGCGCTCAACCAAAGCGCAACAAACTCCATTTCTTCTTCAACTTGCTGAAGAAAACTGTGTCGATGGAGACAAGATCCGTGCGGGAGATGCTGTGAACTTCTCTATCGGGCAGGGTGACACCGTTGTCACACCTTTGAAGTTGACGCAGATGTACGCCGCGATCGCTAATGGTGGAACTATTTGGCAAATGTTGGTTGCCAAAGCGATTGTGAAAACAGATGGAACTGTTGTTAAAACATTTACTCCTCAGAAGCTTGGAACTGTAAAGACCGCACCTTCAAACTTGGCATTTTTGCGTGGCTCACTACGAGAAGTTGTTGTTAGTGGAACCGCGGCGGGAGCATTTGCTGGATTCCCAATTGAGGTAAGTGGTAAGACCGGAACCGCTCAAGTTTTTGGTCGTAACCCAAATGGTTCACTCAAAGATGACACCTCTTGGTTTGCATCCTATGCACCAAGTAAAAATCCGCGCTACGCAGTTGTCATGATGGTTGGTCAGGGTGGCTTTGGTGCATCAACATCCGGTGTTGGTGTTAGAAGAATCTATGAAACATTATTTGGAGTATCCGGTAGCAAGGTTATTCCGGGCGCGGCGTTGTTCCCAGAAGGTAAACCACCGACCCAACTGCCTAAGATTTCACCAGCTACCAAACCTAAGGAGGCGAGCAAGTGAGTCAGATTCAAGCCCGCCAACGGTTGTACCGTCGTAGCCGCCAATCCCTGTTACATGGTTGGGATCCAGTATTAACAGCTGTTGTGGCGCTACTTCTGATCATTGGAACACTTCTTGTGTGGGCTGCTACTCGCGATTGGTACATTCGTAATGGATTAGATGGCCAGTACTACTTAAAGCGCCATGTGATCAATATTTTAATTGGTGGCCTGCTGGCATATGGTGCAACGGTTGTTGATTACCGCTTACTTCGTGCCTACACACCATTTTTGTGGGGAGCAGGAGTTATTGGCTTAGCAATTGTTTTAATTCCTGGTTTGGGATCTGAAGTCAATGGTGCTCGCGCCTGGATTAACCTTCCAGGTGGTTTCCAGATCCAACCTGCAGAGCTTGCAAAGATTGCCATCATTATTGGAATGTCAATGATTTTGTCGGAGCGAACCCACGACAGTAATGAACCGACAAGTAAAGATGTACTTCAGGCACTAGGTATCGCAGCTATTCCAGTGATCTTGATTATTTTGCAACCCGATATGGGAACAATCTTAATTATTGCAGCAGCTGTTGTAACAATCATTGCAGTATCTGGAGCTCCAGCACGATGGGTGGTGGGATTACTACTACTTGCTGTGCTTGGCGGATTTGTGGCGGTAAAGGCAGGTGTTGTCAGCGAGTACCAAGTAAATCGATTGCAGACATTTGTTGACCCCAACGCTGACACTCAAGGTGCCGGTTATCAGTTGCGCCAAGCACGAATCACAGTTGGTTCGGGAGGATTACTAGGAACAGGATTATTTAATGGTCCACAAACAAATGGTCGCTTTGTTCCAGAACAACAAACAGATTTTATTTTTACCGTCGCAGGTGAAGAGCTTGGTTTTGTGGGTAGTGGATTCATTTTGATTTTGTACCTCACTTTGCTTATGCGAGCATTCTCAATTGCACGGCGCACATCAGACCCTTTTGGGCGATTGGTGTGTACTGGAGTTATCGCCTGGTTCTCATTTCAAATTTTTGAAAATATTGGAATGACTTTGGGGTTGATGCCAATGACAGGGGTGCCGTTGCCATTTATCTCTTATGGTGGATCATCGATGTTTGCGACCTTGATTGGATTTGGTCTTTTACAGAACGTTCACGCTCGTTTACGCGGGTAAATAGGCAAATCAGCCCTGCTCT